>CAZEFJ010000103.1:0-6830 GCA_964511465.1 uncultured Hyphomicrobiales bacterium | reverse complement strand
CCGAGCGGCTGTTGTACCAGTCCCTGCCCGAGGAACGGGTGTCCCATATCATGGAGGAAATCCGCGGTCCCGCCGGGCGCACCATGTGGGACAAGCTGGACAATGTAAACGAAGCGGTCCTGGCCAACTATTTCAAGAACGAATATCCGCAGACGGTGGCGGTGGTGATGTCGAAGATAAAGCCCGAACATGCGTCAAAGGTTCTGGCGCTGCTGCCGGAAAACTTCGCGATGGAAGTGATCATGCGGATACTTCGCATGGAAGCGGTGCAAAAAAGCGTTCTCGACACCGTCGAAATGACCTTGCGTTCAGAGTTCATGAGCAACCTTGCCCGCACCGCCAGACGTGATTCCCACGAGATGATGGCCGATATATTCAACAGCCTGGATCGCAACACCGAGGAACGGTTTATGACCGGGCTGGAAGAACGCAACCGGGAATCGGCGGAAAAGATCAAGTCCCTGATGTTCACCTTCGATGACCTCAACCGCCTTGACGGTGCCGGAATCCAGGTTCTGCTGCGCCAGGTCGAGAAAGACCAGTTGTCTCTCGCTCTCAAGGGATCATCGGACGAGGTAAGGGATCTGTTCTTCTCCAATATGTCTGAACGTGCCGGCAAGATGATGAAGGAAGATATGGAGGCGATGGGCGCAGTCAGGCTGGCCGACGTTGACGAGGCCCAGGCCGCTATTGTCAATGTTGCCAAAAACCTGGCAGATTCCGGTGAGATCGTTATCTCGACCGGGGCAGGCGAAGACGAGATGGTCGGTTAGGGATATGCCTGCAGCAAAAAAAGTTATTTTTGATTCTTTCGCATGCTTCGATGAAATCAAAGAGGAAGAGGTAATAGTCGAAGAGGTAGTAGAGGAAATTGAAGAGCTGGAAGAGATAATTCCGACCTTTAGCGAAGAGCAGGTTGCCGCTGCCCGCAAGGAAGGAATTGCCGCAGGCAGGGAACAGGAACGCGCCGAAATACTGGGTGCGATAGAGCAGCAAACCATGAAAACGCTGGCCCTGATCGAAAAAAGAATTGGCGAACTTTTGAATATTCAGGAACAAGCCAACGAAGCGATACAGCGCGATTGCCTGGTTATCGCCACCGCCGTAGTGCAGAGGTTGTTCCCAAGTCTGAACCAGGAGCATGCCCAGAGAGAAGTGGAGGATATGATTGCGTCGGTAATGACGATGGTAATCGAGGAGCCTCGTGTGACGGTCAAGGTAAACGAAAAACTGCATGCCAGCCTAGAAAAACGAATAACCGAGATCACCGCAAAAAAAGGATTTGAAGGCAAACTGACAGTATTGTCCGATCAAGATATTCAGATAGGCGACTGTAAAATAGAATGGGGTAAAGGTGGTGCTGTCCGGGATATGGATGCCTTGTGGCGTGAGATTGACGCAGTTATCGAACGCAAGACGCTCAGCGTGGCAGGAACGCCAACGGTATCTGAAAATAAAGTTCAGGAAGACACGGAACTTGAAGTAACCGACGATGAAATGCCTAATATCGACATGGATTCCGCTAATGGATATCCAGTGGAAGAAAATGCGGCTGACAGCGCCGACAGTGAATTGGTAAACAAAACTTAAAGACAGTTAACCGGCGATCTCAGGAGGCCAGCATGGCTGAAGAAGAGGCTGATAAAGTTGAAGGTATTATTGAGGCTGAGGAAGTGGCCGACGATAGTTCTCTGAAATTAAACGAGCTTGACGGTGAGCTGGTGGAAGAGGCTTCGGGCAATGGCTCCGCACCGCCGCCCATTTCCGATGAGGCGGAGAAAGGCACGCCGCAGGGCCTTGAAGCGGTCTACGACATCCCGGTAAAGGTTTCTGCCATCCTTGGCAGGTCTACCATGCAGGTTAACGAGATACTCAAGCTTGGCCGCGGGGCGGTTGTCGAGTTGGACCGCAATGTCGGTGAAGCGATAGATATCTACGTCAACAACCGCCTGGTGGCGCGTGGCGAAATCGTGGTGATTGATGAACGCCTGGGCGTAACGATGACGGAAATTATTAAGACCGACAGCAAATAAATGGCAAACGAATACGAAGGCATCAAGGTAGAAGCGGCAAAGTCGTCGATGGATATGGCGACGGTCATCGGCCTGATTGGTGGCTTCGGACTTGTCCTGTCGGCGATTGTCATGGGCGGAGACCCCAAGTCATTCATTAACCCGCCCGGGGTTCTGATCGTGATTGGCGGGACATTGGCCATAACCACTATGTGTTTCTCGATTTCCGAGGTCGGCCAAAGCGTGAAAGTGGTGATGAAAACGGTTCTTTACACCTCACGGAACCCGTCCAACGCCGCCATTCAGGTACTTCAGATCGCCGAAATGGCACGCAAGCAGGGGGTTCTGTCGCTGCAAAATATTCTCGATACAATGCAGGGAGAACAGCTTTTGCACAAAGGCATATCCATGGTTGTCGATGGTACGCCGGGTGAGGAAGTGGAAAATATTCTCCGCAGGGATATCGTTGCGACCATCCAGCGGCATGCCAAAAGCACCAGCATTCTCCGTCGGGCCGCCGAATTCGCGCCCGCCATGGGGCTTATCGGAACCCTTATCGGACTGGTTCAGATGCTTGGCAATTTGGACGATCCGTCAACCATCGGTCCGAGCATGGCGGTGGCGCTGCTGACCACGTTCTACGGGGCGGTTCTGGCGAATATGGTTTTTTCGCCGATGGCCTCCAAGCTGGAGCGCAACTCGGCGGAAGAAACCATGATTAATAATATTTACCTGATGGGCGCGGCCTCTGTCGGTCGCCAGGAAAACCCCCGGCGCCTTGAGATGCTGTTGAACAGCATCTTGCCGCCAGCCAAACGGATACAGTATTTCGATTAACCGCGCACTGGTGGAGAGCTGATAAATGCAATTGCTGATTATAGGAACCATGGAGGGACAGATCGGCGCCGCCAGCCAGATCGCGCTTTCGCGCGGTGCCCGCGTTATCCAGGCCGATGATATTGAAAGTGCAATGCGGTTGCTGCGTTCGGGAAGTGGGGCCGACCTTGTTATGATCGATGTAAACATGGATATCGGCTCCCTTGTCGAAAACCTGAAAGTAGAGCGTATCTCGATCCCGGTTGTCGCCTGTGGCATCGGCAACGACATCCAGGCGGCGGTGCGGGCGATAAAGGCGGGGGCCAGGGAATATGTGCCGTTGCCTCCGTCGACCGATCTTATCGCCGCAATTCTGACCGCCGTCGCCGAGGAAAACCACACCATCGTCTTTAAGGACCCGGTGATGTGGGATGTCATAAAGATGGCCGACAAGTTTGCCCCCAGTGACGCCAGCGTCCTGCTGACCGGCGCGTCCGGCACCGGCAAGGAACTTATGGCGAGATATCTGCACCAGAAAAGCAAGCGGGCGAACAAGCGGTTTGTCGCTATCAACTGTGCCGCGATTCCGGAAAACCTTCTCGAATCCGAACTTTTCGGGCATGAAAAAGGGGCCTTTACCGGGGCCATCGCCCGCCGCCTGGGAAAGTTCGAGGAAGCGAACGGCGGCACCCTGCTGCTTGATGAGATAAGCGAAATGGACCCCCGGTTGCAGGCTAAATTGCTGCGCGCCATACAGGAACACGAGATAGACCGGATCGGAAGTTCCAAGCCGGTAAAGGTGGATGTTCGCATCATCGCCACATCCAACCGCAATATGGAAGACGAAGTCGCCAAAAAGACCTTCCGCGAGGATCTCTACTTTCGTCTTAACGTGGTTAGCCTGAAAATCCCCAATCTTAGCGAGCGGCCTCTCGACATTGAGGCCCTGGCCGATAACTTCGTTAAAAAATATTCCGAAGCCAACGATGTCGAGGTCAAACCACTTTCCACCAAGTCCCGCAAGAAATTGCGTTCCCATTCCTGGCCGGGAAATGTCCGCGAGCTTGAAAACACCATTCACCGTGCCGTGCTTCTCGCCAGCGGCCCAATGATCGGCGACGAAGCAATTATTCTGGGCAAGGCTTCAACTGTCCCCGGTGAGCTGGCAAAGGGCGGACCAGGCGCTGCCGATACCTCGGAACTGGTCGGGAAAACGGTTTCCGAGGTCGAACGCAACCTGATTATAGACACCTTGCAACATTGTCTCGGCAACAGAACCCACGCCGCAACCATTCTTGGCATTTCGATACGCACTCTTCGTAACAAGCTGAGACAGTACAGCGAACAGGGAATTTCCGTTCCGGTGCCGGGTGATGGTGATCGACCGGCGCTGTAGGGCGGTAGGCAAATAATTATTAGAGCGGGAAATATCTATTTTGATGCACTCTAAAAATAAAATCCAATAGGTAAAAATGGCGGAACCATCGCTTAAAGCGGTCCCCGGAGACAATGCGGTATCCGGGTTCCGAAAATTTTTTAATGACGTTATGGGTCGTACCGACATCATGCTTGCGCTTGGTGTCGTGCTTATTCTTGTGGTTCTTATCTTGCCGATGCCGAAATGGCTTCTTGATATCAGCCTTGCCTTTTCGATTACCTTTTCGGTAGTGATTCTGATGACCGCGCTGTTTGCCGAGAAGCCGCTTGAATTCAATTCCTTTCCTACTGTTTTGCTGCTTGCGACGATGATCCGCCTGTCTTTGAACCTTGCTTCAACCAGGTTGATTCTTGCCTATGGCCACGAGGGTACCGGTGCCGCCGGACGGGTTATCGAGGCCTTTGGCGGTTTTGTCATGGGCGGTAATTTTGTCATCGGGATTATCGTTTTCTCAATTTTGGTAATAATTAATTTTATCGTCATAACCAAGGGTTCGGGGCGGATTGCCGAAGTCGCGGCGCGGTTTACCCTGGATGCCATGCCGGGCAAGCAGATGGCGATCGACGCCGATCTTTCAACCGGGCTGATCGACGAGGACACAGCCCGCGCCAGACGCAGTGAACTGGAAGATGAAAGCACTTTCTTCGGGGCCATGGACGGTGCGGCAAAGTTCGTTCGTGGCGACGCCATAGCCGGGCTGCTGATAACTTTCATCAATGTTGTCGCCGGTATGATAATCGGCGTTGCCCAGCAAGGCATGAGCTTTGCCGATGCCGCCGACAGCTACACTCGCCTTACCGTTGGTGATGGTCTGGTAAGCCAGATCCCGGCGCTGATCGTTTCCACATCCGCCGGTCTGATCGTAACCAAGGCGGGGCTGAGGGGAGCCACCGAAAAGGCCCTGTTCAAGCAACTTGGCGGCAAGCCCAAGGCGATGGGGGTGAGTTCCTTTCTTCTCGCTCTGTTGGCGCTGCTGCCGGGTGTTCCTTTCCTGCCGTTCGTAACTCTGGCGATCGTCGTGGGCGCGACTGCGATAGTAACCAACCGCTCCATGGAAAAGGGAAAGAAAGAAGAGATAAAGCTTCTTGAGGACGAGGCGATGGAGCCTGCCGCAGTAGAGGAAGAGCCGATTTCGTCGGCGCTGCGCATCGACTATCTGCGGCTGGAGCTGGGTTACGGGCTTTTATCGCTTATCAATAATCCCCGCGAAGGACAGCGTCTTACCGACCAGATCAAGGCCCTTCGCCGTCAGATGGCCTCGGATATCGGCTTCGTCATGCCAAGCGTGAGAATTCAGGATAATATGCAGTTGTCTTCCAATGCATATACCATAAGGGTCAAGGAAATCGAAGCCGGTAACGGGGATCTAAGGCCAAGCATGTTGTTGGTGATGGACCCGCGCGGTGAGGATATTACCCTGCCCGGCGAAAAAACCACCGAACCGACATTCGGATTACCGGCAATGTGGATAGAAGAGACCAACCGCGAGGAAGCCCTGTTCAGGGGTTACACGGTGGTTGATCCGGCAACCGTGATAACCACCCACATAACCGAGGTCATAAAAGACAATATGGCCGAACTTTTATCCTATGCCGAGACCCAGAAGTTGCTCGACGAACTGGATAAGGATAACCAGAAACTGATTGCCGATCTGATCCCCAACCAGATATCTCTGGGCGGTGTGCAAAGGGTGTTGCAGAATCTTTTGTCGGAACGGGTTTCGATCCGCGATTTGCCGACCATTCTTGAAGGCATTTCCGAAGGCTGCGGCCAAAGCCGTAATGTGCTGCTGATAACCGAACATGTCAGGGCCAGGCTGGCCCGCCAGATTAGTGACATAAACACCTCTGATCAGGGTTATATCCCGATGATTACGCTGTCGCCCGAGTGGGAACAGACATTTAGCGAATCACTGGTCGGCAGTGGTGACGACCATCATCTTTCGCTGCCTCCCAGCCGGCTTCATGAGTTCATATCGGCGTTGCGCACTTCTTTTGAGCGTCAGGCCGCAATGGGCGAATCGCCGGTACTTCTGACCAGCCCGGTCATTCGTCCCTATGTCCGTTCAATCGTCGACCGTTTCCGTTCAATGACCGTGGTGATGTCGCAGAACGAGGTTCACCCCAAGGCCCGGATAAAGACCGTGGGCCAGATATGATAGTGGGTACTGGATGCGGATAAAGACCTACACCGCGCCAACCATGGCCGAGGCGATGAGACTGGTCCGCCGGGAAATGGGTGAGGATTGCGTCATCGTCTCGACCCAGCGTGGCGAGGATGGCAACGGGGCGCGGGTGACCGCGGCCCTGGAAGAAATTTATCCCGAAGACGGACAACCGGAAGAACAGGCCTACGAGGAAGCCCCGGACGGTATCGAGATAATCCGTCAGGCGCTGACTTATCACGGGACTCCGGCCCGTCTCAGCGAGCGCGTGGTTAGCTCTGCCAAGGCGTTGGAAGCAGACAACCCGACCATGGCATTCGCCGGGGCCATGGATGCTCTTTTCCGGTTCCATCCGCTGGATGATCGACAGCACACCCGCCCGTTAATGCTTATCGGCACC
>CAZEFJ010000102.1:0-8481 GCA_964511465.1 uncultured Hyphomicrobiales bacterium | reverse complement strand
GCGGCGCCATCCTTGCACCGGGTCGCCTTGATTTGTTCATCGACCGCAAGAACGATATCGGAAACTCTTGTCTCACCGGCACCGCGCGATAGAAGATACCCTCCACCCGGACCGCGAACACTTTTTACCAGGCCATTTTTCCTCAATTTTCCGAACAACTGCTCAAGATATGACAGGGAAATACTCTGGCGTTGGGCAACATCGGCCAACGAAATAGGATTACCACTGCTGTGGCAGGCAATGTCCGCCATGGCCATAACTGCGTAGCGCCCTTTAGTACCAAGTCTCAAGGCTAATTTCCTTTCTTTCCCGCCGCGCCTATGGACTTTTTGCTTACCGCTTTATTTTCAGCCGGATATTCACGTTTCTTGCGCCCGCCTTCCAGCTCTTCGATCCGCCCGCTCAGCATCACTACCTGGGAACGCAGGTCTTCAATAGTGCGAAGCACCGGATCCGGGCAGCCGTCAACCGGTTCACCATAAGCAACAAAATCACTCGCCGTTTTCCTGTTTCTGGGCATGACCACGCGGGCCGGAATACCAACTGCGGTAACCCCCGGGGGGATGTCCTTGTGGACCACGGCATTGGCGCCTACCCGAGCATTCTTGCCGATGGTGATCGGCCCCAGAACCTGTGCCCCGGATCCGATAATTACACCGTTTTCTATCGTCGGGTGGCGTTTTATATCCACCTGCGAGGCGGAATTCACACTCGGCGAGACGCCGCCCAGAGTTACCCCCTGATATATCGTCACGTCATCGCCGATAATTGAAGTTTCGCCAAGAACCACACCGGTGCCGTGATCTATCACCATCCGCCGTCCGACATTGACCCCGGGATGGATTTCTATACCGGTAACGGCCCTCGCCAATTGGGAAACAAAGCGCCCGGAAAGGCGCCATCCGCGCCTCCACAATGCATGAGCCATGCGGTGAAACAGGATCGCATGGAAGCCCGGATAGCATAATAGAACCTCCAACACCGAGCGGGCTGCCGGATCGCGCGACCTGAAGGAATCTATATCTTCTTTAAGCCTCTTGAAAAACATTGTTTCTACTATATCTTAACTGGATAGTTGGAGCTTGCTGGCGAATGTGCGCTTTATTAGTATATGGAACATAGACTACCCGACCTACATAGTCAAGTTTAAGCCCCTTATCCTTGTTATATTTGTTGTTTTTTCCTGATCTTTTTAGTCGGGATTAACCAAAGTGTCATTAACTTCAGAGTGAGAACCCATGCCAGAGGTTATTTTTAACGGCCCCGATGGTCGCATTGAGGGTCGCTATCACCATTCAAAAAGGCCCAACGCCCCGGTTGCTCTTTTGCTACACCCTCACCCGCAGCATGGTGGGACCATGAACAACAAGGTGGTTTACTCCCTTTACCAGATATTCAGGCGGCGGGGATTTTCCACCCTTCGTTTCAATTTTCGCGGGGTCGGTCGCTCCGAGGGCTATTTCGACAACGGCCCGGGAGAGATGAGCGACGCGGCCTCGGCCCTTGACTGGATGCAGACTCACAACGCCAACGCTTCGGCGTGCTGGATCGGCGGTTTCTCCTTCGGTGCGTGGATCGGCATGCAGCTGATGATGCGGCGCCCCGAAATCAGTGGCTTCATATCGGTATCACCGCCTGCCGAAGAGCATGATTTTTCGTTCCTTGCGCCGTGTCCGTCTTCGGGAATGATCCTGCATGGCGATCAGGACCGGGTGGTTCCGCTGGCCTCGGTCGACAAGCTGGCGAAAAAGGTTTCAAGCCAAAAGAACATAACCATAGATTATCGGGTAATCGAAGGCGGCGACCACTTTTTCGCCGACCATATGGATATTCTGAATGGCCACTTCGACAGCTATCTCGACAAGATGTTACCCCCGGCGGCTTAGTGCCTGTGGACATTTAGGTTGCGGTGCCGGCTAGGTTGCGGTGCTGGCGGGTAGGCTGCGGTTCTGGCGGGTCCATACTAGTGGATGGACGGGGCATCACCGGACAGCAGTTCGTCCACCGCCCTGGCGATCAGCCGCCATGTCCTGAGGCCTTCCTCGTCACTTTCCTCGCGGCATTCCCTGGCCCATTTTTTGGCCTGTTTTTTAGCCCCGGCACCATGTTTCTCAATTAATCTGTGGGCGGCGAGGATAATTTTGGGGTCCGTGGTCATGACTCGTCCGCAGGTTTTGGCTCATCCGGAGCGGGTTCTTCAAACTTTAATATTTTATCATCCAGCTTTGCCGTTTCCGACCCGAGAGTCGCAAGGTCAGAGCGCAGCATATTGATTTTGCTGTCGAAATTGTCCGACATGCTTTCGTCCATATTTTTCATCGCGGCAATGTTTTGCTCCAATGTATCCAGCCGCTCTTTCAGGGAGATTACTTCCCTGACGGTATTCTGCGAAGCCGCAATAGCGTCTTCCACCGAGCCCCTGACGTCGCTTACATAGGTGCGGATGAACTTATCGTTTTTGTCATCGACTTTTTTCAGGGCATCGTTGGCCAGCCACATGGCAACAATCGCCGTGAACAGTGCAGTAATGCCGAGAAACGTGGCCAACTCAATGCCCCTTACAAGAGAATACCGTCCATAGACACCTATCTTCTACTTATTGGCGGTGTTTATGAAGCCATAATTGGTATTTGAGTTTATCCCTTTGGTATTTTTTTAAAGCGTCGGCGTAGCGAAACTGGTTTCTTAACCTGGAATTGGATATGGAAAGAATCTGCCGGTGAAGCAGGGATATTAAACGTATTGCCAGATCAAGAAACATCGAGCCGAAAAAGCAACTTAGCAGGAAAACCACAAAGGCTATCAAAACTCCAAAAAAAATGCCCTTGAACACGGATTCAAGCTTATCAAAAAAACCCCAGAACGACCATAGACCGACACCGGCGGCAACCGCGATGCTGGCATACGAGTGCATCGATATGGAAATACGCTCGTCAATCGGCGTCGGGCAGTTGGCGGCATCTTCCTGATTGAGACCAAAGTCCTCGAAGCGAGGCGGCCTCGGCTCTTTCAGGTCGGTTATTTCGGGGAAAAATTCAGACAGCTTGAAAGATGCTCAATCCACCATCATGTTGCGGGTCGCCGAGGGCAGGGTTACGGTCATCCCGTCCAATTCCTGCGTGACCTTGATCTGACAGCCAAGCCGCGACGTATGTGTCAACCCGAAAGCAAGGTCAAGCATATCCTCTTCTTCCTCCGAGGCCTCGTCAAGCCCGGCAAAATACTTGGGATCGACGATCACATGACAGGTTGAACAGGCCAGGGAACCTTCGCATGCCCCCTCAAGATCAATGCCGTTTTTATGGGCCACCTCAAGCAGGGACAGCCCCTCAGGGGCATCTATTTCGCGGCGGTTGCCGTCAGCTTCGACAAACGTGATCTTCACCATATATGGAAACTCCAATTTTCTTGGCCGGGTTTCCCCGGCAGGGTACCCCAAGTCATACAGATTTGAGAGAGGTACGCCAAGATCAAGTTCCCGATAATATTATGCGTAGATAATCAGGTGAAAAAACCTTACTGTGGGGGAAGGTTTGGACAAAGAGGGATGTTTTGGGACGCAACGGGAAGACAATCAAGCGGTTGACACGCTGGATCGGTATCATTGCGATGCTGGTCCATATGTCCGTTCCCTTTGGGCATGGCATGTCTTTTGCCGCTTTTACGAACAGCGGTGACGACAGAATACTTCCGCTTATTATTTGCAGCGCCATGGGCGGAATTGTCCATATCCCCGCGGATGGAAATTCAGAAAACGGGGGACAAAATAATATCCCATTGGACAAGTCCGCACCGTGTTCGTGCGAATTCTGTCTTACCAGCCATTCTTCGTGTCATAAGGTTATACTACATCCGGTAGCCGCCGCTCTTATGCCGAGAGCCGTGGCTCTGGTTTATCCGCAAAATGTAGATGATACCCGTATATCCGGATGGTCGCCAGTCCGACACCGCCAGCGCGCCCCCCCTTCATTCACCTGACTTCTACAAAATTCAAAAATATTTAATGCCGCCAACCGAAGGCTTTCCGTCTGTCGCTGTCGGCTAACGTGAATGAAGGAAACAGCTATGAGAAAGTACACTATTCTGACCGCAGTATTGGCTGCGATAACCATATTGATGACTACTAATGTCTTTGCCGGTTCTTACAAGATCGGTGATTTAACGGTTGTTGATCCATGGGCCCGTGCTTCGTCCAGGGCGGGAGGCGTGTTTATGACCATCCGCAACGGCGGCAAGACCGCTGACCGCCTTGTCGCGGTAAAAGGCGACGCGGCCAAGAGCATCTCCGTTCACGAGACCGTCACGGAGAACAACATAGTCAAGATGCGCCCCGTAAAAGCCTTGGAAATCCCGGCGGGCGGCGAAGTGACCCTTAAGCCGGGCGGATACCACGTGATGATGATGGGACTGCTCAAGCCTCTGGTTAAGGGAGAAAAATTCCCCCTGACCATGGTCTTCGAAAAGGCCGGAGAGGTCAAAGTAAAGGTGAAAATTGAAAAGGCCGGGGCAATGAAAAGCATGAACATGAAAAGCATGGACATGAAGCCCTCCAACTAGCCGCCAAGGCAGACCCCGCCCTGGGAAGGATACCCGGGGCGGGGTGATGCCGTGGAACGAACATAAGAATAAAGAAAAGAAAAGAATAGAATAGAGAAAGGAATACGCCATGAACCGTAGATTGTTTTTCATAGGCATTGGGCTAGTCGTCGCCATCGTCACCGCCGGGGCGGCTGGTTTCATCATCACCAAAAAGAACGCACCAAAAACAGTTGCCTACTCCAAGTCAACCCCACCCCCCATAGGCGGCAAGTTTACTCTGGTCAATGGCAACGGAAAGACGGTTACGGAGGCCGATTTTAAAGGCCGTTACATGCTGATTTTCTTCGGTTACACATCATGCCCCGATGTCTGTCCCAACACCCTCCAGGCAGTGGGCGAGACACTGGATATCATGGGCAAGGACGCGGCAAAGGTCGCACCATTGTTCATCAGCGTTGATCCGGAACGCGATACCCCAAAAGTGATGAAAGAATATGTCAGCAATTTTCACCCTGGGATCATTGGCCTGACCGGCAATCCTGAACAGATATCTTCGGTAGCGAAGGTATATCAAGCCTATTTTGCCAAGGTCGTGGATGAGAGCGGCAACAAGGATAATTACCTTATGGATCATTCGGCCTATCTCTACCTGATGGGGCCGGACGGCAAATTCGTTACTGTTTTTGGCTATCAGACCGACCCCAAAGTAGTGGCGGAACAGATAGAAAAACTTCTTTAAGCAATGAAAGGGACGATTAATGAGCACGCCATTTACAACTTTACGGATGCTATACACAGTGTTGGCCGTTGTCATGGTTGGATCATGGTTGATGCCAGGCCATTCCGCCGCTTCCGGTTTTTCAAAGGAAGACCGGGCCAAGCTCAAAAGAATTTCCAAGGAAGATAAAGCCACGCTTGAGAGATACGGCAAATACGGCGGTCCCTTCACCCTTGTCGACCAGAATGGAAAGACCGTCAGAGATACCGATTTTATCGGCAAATACATGTTTGTCTTTTTCGGCTATACATCCTGCCCCGATATATGCCCAACAGTCATGCAGGCCGTAGGCGACAGCATGGATTTAATGGGGAGCGCGGGCAATAGCATTCAGCCGATATTCATAACCATAGACCCCGAACGCGACACACCGAAAGCGTTGGCCGATTTCACCGCCAATTTCAGCCCCCGTATTATCGCCCTGACCGGAGACAAAAAGGCGATAGACGCGGTTGCCAAAGAATATGGGGTAAATTTTGAAAAGGTCTTTGAGCCATCGGCAAGCCCGCAAACCAAGGATGAGAACTACCTGATGAGCCATTCCGCGGCCACATACCTGATGAACCGCAAGGGCCGGTTTCTGATCCTTTTTCCGGCTGGCGTATCACCAGAAGACATGGCCCGCAATCTTTTGAGGATTATAAAAAAATACTAACTTGAATGTTTTTTCCTGAGCAACTAACCTCGTTTCCGATGGTTCCCCATGAAGGCGAAGAGCTTGGGGATTAATAGGGAACACGGAATGGATATACCCATCAGGGGATCTTTGGCCGTGACTGCCCCCGCAACTGTGAGCGGTGAGCGTATCGTCGGAAAAGCCACTGGGAAACCGGGAAGGCAAGGCGTAGCGCCGTGACCCGCAAGTCAGGAGACCTGCCATCATGAACGCCATAGCGAACATACGGACGGGGTGTCCGTAAAGGCGGCCACTTGTTTTTGGTCCCCTACCCCAACCTTAATCGTCCGCAATGGCATGGCATATCCATATTAGGAGAAAAACCATGTCTGCATTTCGAACTTCTATTTACGGCCTTGGCGCCGCAGCGCTATTCATAACGGGAATTGTAGCTTCCCCAGCCTCCGCACTGGAAGGCAACCTCGAAAACTATGTCTTCGTTCCCAATCGCGAATCAGCTGATGTCGGAGTTATCGACACCCGCACGGATCAGTTGATTGCCCGTATACAGGTCGGCAACGTTCCCCATCAGGTGGCGGTTTCCGATACTCTTGGCAAGCTTGTCGCCTCCAATACCAAGGACAACACCGTTTCCATTATCGACCTGAAGACGATGAAGACAACGACCACCTTGTCGCTTGGCATGGAGCCGGAGCACATGCAAATCAGCCCGTCTGGAGGACTTATCGCCGTTGGTAATATCGAAGACGGAACCGTGTCCATGATAAATCTTGAGAAGGATAAGGAAATATACCGGGTCTCAGGTCTTCAGGAACCGCATAACCTAACCTTTAATCCAGACGGATCACTTCTTTATGTCGGCAATCTTGGGGCCAATATCATAAGTGTAATTAATGTCGCCAGCGGTAAAATAGTCAACGAGATAACGGTCGGAGAACCCGCCGCCGTGGCCTCGCTAAAGGACGACGGATCAAGTGAGTACCAGGGTATCATCAATGTCACCCGGACCCCGGACGGTCGCCTTGGCTTTGCCGCTTATGGCGAAGGGGACGTGATGGCGGTGATCGACCTCAGGACCCAGGAAAAGCTGGGCACGGTGAAACTTAATGAAACACCATGGCGGGCCTACACCACCGCCGACGGACGCTATATGATTGTTCCCAACAACGGAGATAATACGGTTTCGGTGTTTTCGACTTCCGCACCGTTCAAAAAAGTAGCCGACCTGAAAGGTGCAGAGGACATGACCGGGGTCAACACCGGCTGGTTTGAAACCACCGCTTTCATAATCAGCCGGGGCGACGATAAAATCGTTATGCTCGACTTGATGAAGATGGAAAATGCCGGGGAGATACAGCTTCCCGCCGGGTCATCCCCGGAAACGGCGGTAACTTCGCCCGATGGCTTGAAGATATATGTATCCCTTAGCGGGACCAACGAAGTCGCCGTGATAGATACTCGCAAGCGCAAGCTGATCAAAAAAATCAGCGGCGTCGGAAAGGAGCCTTGGGGTACATTCATGGTGGGGTCTCTCAATTACTGCCATTAGTGCCGCAATCCGGCTATTAGCGGCGGTGGCGGCGCTTGGCGCCGCCCCGTTCGCGACGGCTGGCTCGTTCGACCAGGTGGAGCGATGGCTTGAAACGGTGGTTACCTATGCTCCTCCCGAGTGGGGCCTGTCCGCCGATTCCATACACCGTAAATGTGACCGCGACATCGTCTGCGCCGCCCGCTCCGTTGCCGGGCTGAGCAAGCAGGCGTATTTGCTGAAAGTACGCCATCCGGATACGGATTCGATAAGATGGGTCAAGACCAGGCCCTCGGTTACGGTCTCCCGCCGTCTTGCCAACGGCAACGTTTTTATCGCCCTTGAACGTTTCGGTCGCACCGCCCACCGAGAGGTTGCAGCAGCGCTCAACAACCTGACGGCATCACAAGCCGACGGTGAAACGGTCCTCGACCTGCGGAAGAACAATGGAGGTAGTTTCAATAACATGCTGCGCATTGCGAGCCTGTTCACAGGACAGGTTGACAAGGCGCTTTTCCTTACCGGCATGGGCAAAAAAAAGCCGGTTGGGATTCCCGCGCCGGGGGCAGCCCCGATTGCTCGCCGCCTTGTCGTGCTTGTCGGACCGGAAACGGCAAGCAGCGGTGAAATACTCGCCGCCCTTCTAAGAAAATATGCCGGGGCCGAACTTGTCGGCGAGCGAACATACGGAAAAAACTATCTACTGCGCATTATTCCGGTAAACAACGACTGGCGGCTTATGCTGCCCGCCGAACGGATAACCGTGCCGGGAGAAATCATCATCGGCGGGGTACGGCCGGACCGACCAATTCCGTCAGGAACTTTCCCCGCCCTGAATTGATTCAATCTCGTATGAAAAGAATCTATAGTTGATCCATGGTGGAAATTTACATTGATGCAGATGCCTGCCCGGTCAAGGACGAAGCCATAGATGTCGCCGCCCGTCATGGCCTGAAAACATATATGGTCAGCGATGGCGGCATACGCCCCAGACATAAT
>CAZEFJ010000101.1:0-8500 GCA_964511465.1 uncultured Hyphomicrobiales bacterium | reverse complement strand
CGGCCAGCTGATAGGCGCCGCTGTTGCCACCAAGGTTGTTCCAGTCGATATTGCGGGCATACGCAGTTACCGGGGTTTTGGTTGCCGTGGCAAAGCCATTCCATTCGGCCAGTTGATAGGCGCCGCTGTTGCCACCAAGGTTGTTCCAGTCGATGTTGCGGGCATACGCCGTTACCGGGGTTTTGGTTGCCGTGGCAAAATTATTCCATTCGGTCAACTGATAGGCACCGCTGTTGCTGCCGAGGTTGCTCCAGTCAACGTTACGGGCATATGCCGTGACCGGGGTTTTCGTCGCTGCGGCAAATCCATCCCATTCGGTCAATTGACCGGCGGAGGCGGCGGTTGTGACGCCAAGTACAAGTGCTGCTGTCAGTGCTGATTTTTTGAACATTTTGATAATCTCCTGCATTATGTTGAGCAGATGTTAAATTTTTATAGCGACAACCACCTTGCTATAATCGTGCCAACTTTGTAACTATTTGATTTTGTTGGAATCATGATATATTTCCTATGCTGCCGAAATAATATCGCAAATAGTGAACGTCAACATTTACGTTAACATGTAAACAAGTGAACGCTCCAGTTTGTGCTTACGCCCCCCTTAATAGAGAAATGCGGTGTTGGTTTTGTGACGCTCGTAAGAAGCTTTGGTGAAGTTGTTCTCTGGTGTGGTGCAACCGGGGTGCTATATTCTCGCCTTCCTTGAATAGACTGGTGGCGGTTTCGGCGGTGTTTCCTTTCCCGTTAGGGCCGTTGGTACAATTATGGTGAACGGACAAGTTAATGGAGGGCATTCCGGCCAATGACTACGCTGTTCGAATCCCAAGCCCCGAGACCGCTGGCAGACCGCTTGCGCCCCGACACCCTTGATCAGGTAGTCGGGCAGGACCATCTGCTTGGGGCGGGTGGTCCGATCGGTCGGATGGCGGCTTCGGGCAAGCTGACTTCAATTGTCCTGTGGGGGCCGCCGGGGTCCGGCAAGACGACGATTGCCCGCTTGCTGGCCGAGGTATCGGAGCTTTATTTCGAGCCGTTGTCGGCGGTTTTTTCCGGGGTTGCCGATCTTCGCAAGGTATTCGAGGCGGCCCGCAAGCGGCGCGGCATCGGCCAGGGAACATTGTTGTTTATTGATGAAATCCACCGCTTCAACCGGGCTCAGCAGGACAGCTTCCTGCCCTATGTCGAGGATGGCACGGTTATTCTGGTAGGGGCTACGACCGAGAATCCGTCGTTCGAGCTAAATGCCGCCCTGCTTTCCCGTTGTCGGGTTCTGGTGCTTAACCGTCTTGACGATACGGCCTTGGCGGAGCTGCAAAAACGGGCCGAGAGCGAAGAGGAAAAGGAACTGCCGCTGGATCAGGATGCGCGGGTTGCCTTGCGTGCAATGGCCGACGGTGACGGGCGCTATCTGTTGAACATGGCCGAAGTGCTGTTCGATCTGCCGTCAGAGCCTGTTCTTAATACCCGGGTTCTGATCGGCATAGTGCAAAAGCGTGTACCGCTATATGACAAGTCGCAGGAAGGTCATTACAACCTTATCAGCGCCTTGCACAAGTCGTTGCGCGGTTCGGACACGGATGCCGCGTTGTACTGGTTCGCGCGGATGATAATCGGTGGTGAGGAGCCTCGCTATATCGCCAGGCGTTTGGTCCGCTTTGCCTCTGAAGACATCGGCCTTGCTGATCCAGAGGCCCTTGTCCAGGCTCTTGCCGCCTGGCAGGCCTATGAGCGTCTGGGCTCGCCCGAGGGTGAACTGGCGCTGGTTCAGTGCATCGCCTATTTGGCTTCGGCACCCAAGTCGAACGCCCTTTACAGGGCCGAGGCGGCGGCTATGGAAGACGCCGAAAGAACCGGTTCACTGGCTCCGCCCAAGCATATCCTCAACGCCCCGACGACGATGATGAAGGAATTGGGTTACGGCAAGGGATATCAGTACGATCACGATACCGAGGAGGGGTTCTCCGGCCAGAACTATTTTCCCGAAGGGATGAAGCGGGGCCGGTATTATCTTCCTGTGGATCGTGGCTTCGAGCGGGAAATAACCAAAAGGATGGCCTACTGGGACAGGCTTAGAAGCGGCGGGAAATGATCCATTTTTGACTATAATTCGTCTTTATGCTATCGAAACCCATCCTGATGGGGATGGAGTTCCCCGATAATCGCCCGGTTGTGCTGATGACTCCTACCGATACGGACAAACCCGGTGGGGCGAGGTAATGATCGACTGGACATATTCAGGCGTAGTGGCCGGGGCAGGCGCGGTGGCCGGTGCCGCTTTTCTCGCATCACTGGTGGAATTCGTCGAAGCATTAACCATAGTTCTTGCGGTCGGAACGGTGCGCGGCTGGCGACCGGCTCTGGTCGGGGCCGGGTTCGGTGCGATATTTCTTGTCGCACTGGTTGTCGCCCTGGGGCCTCTGCTTTCCAGGCTGCCGGTTTCGTGGTTGCAGTTGGTGGTCGGCATATTACTGCTGCTGTTCGGTATGCGCTGGCTGCGTAAGGCGGTGCTGCGGGCGGCGGGGGTGATCTCGCTGCATGATGAAAAAGCAATATACGACAGAGAATCAAAATTGCTGCGCCAGGACGGCACAGCTCATGGCCGATGGGATCCGGTCGCCCTGGTAACCAGCTTCAAGGCGGTGGTACTTGAAGGCCTTGAAGTTATTTTCATTGTCCTTGCCGTCGGCTCGGCGGGGGACATGCTGGTTGCCGCTGCCGCAGGTGCCGGTGGCGCACTGCTTATCGTCATTATACTTGGACTGGTCGTTCACCGTCCGTTGGCGAGAGTGCCGGAAAATACCCTGAAATTTACGGTCGGGGTGCTGCTTTCGGGGTTCGGCGTGTTCTGGATCGGCGAAGGCAGCGGGTTCTCGTGGCCGGGAAAAGACCTTGCCGTAATCGGGCTTATCGCGGGTTTTCTGCTTGTCTCGCTCGGATCGGTCAGGCTGGCGCGGCGGACGGCGGCGGCGGCGGGGCAAGTATCATGAACTGGCTAAGGTCGGCTATCAGGGAACTTTTCTCGTTGTTTGTGGACGATGTTTATTTTGCCATCGCCTTGGCTGTATGGACAGCTCTTGGAACGCTGGGATTGCCGCATCTGGGGTTTGCCCAGGGGTGGAACGGGCCGCTGCTGTTTATCGGGTTTGTCACAATATTTATTGTCAGCGTCTGGAACGTGGCGCGTGGATAAGGGGTATGTTTTATGATCGTCGGCATCGCCGAACTGATAATACTAAGCCTCATTGTTGATTGGGTATTTCGCCATATAAAGGTTCCCGGTCTGGTCGGCATGCTGTTGCTGGGCGTGGTCCTTGGCCCGTACATGCTGGGTTGGGTGAATTCCGAACTGCTGACTGCATCGGCTGACCTGCGCCTGATTGCCCTGATCGTCATTCTGCTTCGCGCCGGCTTCGAGCTTTCCAAGAAAACCCTGAACCGGGTCGGGACCAGAGTTCTGTTGCTATCGGCTATCCCGGCGATATTTGAAGGGGCGGTAATTACCGCTATCGGGCCTTATCTGTTGGGATTGAGCTACCTTGAGTCGGCTATTCTGGGCACGGTGCTGGGGGCCGTGTCGCCGGCGGTCGTTATGCCGCTGATGATCCACTTCATGGAACGGGGCATGGGCTCCGAAAAGGGAATAACGACGATGGTTTTGGCGGCATCGTCTATCGACGCTGTTTTCGTCATCGTCATATACAGCGTTCTGGTTGGAATTTTGACCGGCGGCGACGTTAACATAGCCTGGAATTTGGCCGGCATACCCATTTCGATCATTCTTGGTATTGGCGTCGGACTGGTTGTCGGGCTTATTCTTTACCGTATTTTCCATCATTTTAACCCCCGCGCCACCAAGCGGGTGCTGGTGGTTCTGGGGTTGTCCGTGCTGTTGGTTCGGATCGAACACCTAAGCTCCGAATGGGTTCCTTTCGCCTCTCTGCTGGCGGTCATCGCTATCGGCTTCATAATCCTTGAGAAGGACGAGCATATGGCCCATGAAATTTCGGCCAAGCTTGGCCGAATATGGGTTTTTGCCGAGATAATACTGTTCCCCATGGTCGGAGTTCAACTTAATGTCGGGGTGGCCATAAATGCCGGGCTGGCGGGGGCGGCGCTGATTGCCGCAGGTCTGGTGGCGCGCAGTTTCGGCACCTGGTTGTGTCTGCTCGGCAGCGATCTGGATGCTGGTGAGCGTTTGTTCGTGGTCGCCTCTTGTATTCCCAAGGCGACGGTCCAGGCGGCAATTGGCGGCGGCGCACTGGTTGCCATGAAGGCGGCGGGGATGGATAGCGGACCCGGTGAAATAATTCTCGCGGTTGCCGTACTCTCGATCATTCTGACCGCCCCGATTGGCGCCCTGGCGATTCAATTTGTTGGCGACAGGACTCTGAAGGTGGCTCCGCCGTCAATTCACGACGACCGCGACGCGGTTATCGAAAGCGACGGGGAAAATTATTGAGTGGCGTAAGCTTAATTGAGGTTGGCCCCGACGAGGCAGGCCTCAGGCTGGATCGCTGGTTCAGGCGCCGCTATCCTGATCTGCCCCATACCGGCCTGCAAAAATTATTGCGGACCGGCCAGATTCGTATAGATGGTCGCCGGGCCAAGGCGGGTCTAAGGCTGGAGCCGGGACAGATTGTGCGTGTCCCCCCCCTGGGTGTGGCTGAACGGCGCCACGCAAAGCCCAAGCCAAAACCGGTCCGAAGCCCGGATCAGGCCGAAGTCGATGATCTTCTGGCTTCGGTGCTCTACCGCGATGACCATGTTATTGTAATCAACAAGCCACCCGGGCTGGCGGTTCAGGGCGGCAGTAAAGTGTCTTTTCATCTTGATGCGATGCTTGGGGCATTGCAGTTCGATTTCGACCAGCGGCCAAAACTGGTGCACCGGATCGATAAGGACACATCGGGGGTGCTGGTGCTGGGCCGTACCGCATCGGCTGCCGCCATGCTGGCTAATTCATTTCGCTCGAGAGAGGCATTGAAGCTTTACTGGGCGGTTGTCGTCGGTGTCCCCAGGCCGTCTGCAGGGTGCGTTGATCTGGCGCTTTCCAGGCAATCGGGGCAGGCAGGAGAACGGACCGGGCCGGACAAGGAAGATGGAAAGCATGCGGTCACCGACTACCGGGTGATCGAAAAGGCGGGCAAGAAAATTTCCTGGCTGGCCTTGCGACCAAGAACCGGACGGACCCACCAGCTTCGGGCTCACTGTCTGGCTCTGTCTACGCCAATACTCGGTGACGGCAAGTTTGGCGGTCGCGGCTCTTTTGTTTCCGGGTTTTCCTCGCGGCTGCACCTTCATGCCAGGGCAATTCGTATCCCCCATCCGAAAGGTGGGCTGCTGGATATCACCGCACCGATGCCGAGCCATATGCTTGAAACCATGAAACGGCTGGAATTTGAAGAAAAATCGGCAAGAGCTGGCTTTAACCTTTTTCAACCATATTGAGTGTCTCCCCTATAGGGGAGTATGCTTGTCCGATGAGATTGTTATTCATAGAGGACAACGAACGTCTTACCACTTTTGTCGCAAAAGGGTTGGAGAAGGCGGGATTTTCGGTCGACGTGTTCCATACTATCGACGATGGCGATGTTGCCATGGAAACGGTGCGCTACGACGCGGTAATTCTTGACCTTGGCCTTCCCGACGGGGATGGCCTGTCATTGTTGCGCTCAATGCGTGATCGGGGCAACTCCACGCCGGTTCTGATATTGACGGCGCGGGACGGTGTCGAAGACAGGGTCAGGGGCCTGGACAGCGGCGGTGACGATTACCTTCTCAAGCCCTTTGCCATGGAGGAACTTCTCGCCCGTGTCCGTGCCCTGCTGCGCCGCCCCGGGGGGGCGCTGGGGGTCAGGCTGTGTGTCGGCAACGTTTCCCTCGACACCATCGCCAGGGAAGTCTCGGTTGCCGACAAGCCAATTACCATCTCGCGGCGGGAAACGGCGGTACTTGAACAACTTCTGCGGCGTAGCGGAAGAGTTGTGCCAAAGAACCTGCTGGAGGACAAAATATATGGTTTTGATGAAGAAGTTTCCTCGAATTCGGTAGAGGTGCATATTTCGCGTCTTCGCAAACGCCTTACCGGGGCGAATGCCTCGATTTCCATCCATACCTTGCGGGGTGTCGGATACCTGCTTTCCGAGGAAGATGGCTAAGTGGAAAAAAGTAAATTTTTTAGCCTGATCGGTACCGTCGTGCTGAGCGTGTTCCTGCTTTCGATCATATGGGAATATGGGGCTGAAAATCACGTAAAACATCTTTTGGGGTTATCCGCGAATGTAGATTCGCAAGCAACCAGGGTGAGGGACATCTTCGAGGCAACGTTATTTGCCGCGGTTGCACTTGTTATACCTGTTTTCCTATTTGTAAAATTCAGCCAGGAACGTGAGCAAACCGCGAAAGAATTGCAGGGAACCATATTCCGGAAAATGGCGGCGGAAGAAAAACTCTCCGATGCCGTGGAGAGTATTTCGGAGGGCTTCGTTCTATATGATTCGAATGACCGGCTTGTTCTTTGCAACTCCATGTTCAAAAAGATTTACGGCTACGCCGATAATGATGTAACGCCGGGGGTCAGATTCGAATATTTGGTTCGTCAGGCCGTCGAGACCAGAATTGTCGTCGGCGAAAATGACAACACGTCGGATTATTACCGTCGGCTGATAGCATTTCACCGCAGCAAACACCCCGATGCCTTCGAAATCAAGCTTGCCGGGGGGCGATGGATTGCAATTCGTGAGAGAAAAACCGAAAGCGGCGGCATCGTGGGTGTTCATTCCGATATTACCCAGCTAAAACGGGCCGAAGAATTGCTTCGCGAGAGTGAGCGAAAACAACGTGATTTTGCCGCCGACATAGCCCATGAACTACGCACTCCCCTGGCCGTGCTTCGGCTTAATATAGATGACCTTGAAGACGAAAAAGCGGCTGTCGGGCTTCGCCGCGACATGGATTCCATGTCGCGAATGGTCGAACAGATTTTGGCAGTAACGCGCCTGGAATCACTAAACATCAGCGCCGACGAAGAGGCTGACCTTCTTGCCGTTTGCAGAAATGTCGCGACATACCTGGCCCCGCTTGCGGTAAAGGAAGGAAGATCGATCGAAGTGATTGGAACCGAAAATCCGGTAATCATCAGGGGCAATGAAGATGCCCTGGAACAGGCAGTTCGCAATCTGGTGGAAAACGCGATTAAATATTCTTCACGCAGAACCACGATAACGATCGAAGTGGTTGATGATGCAACCGTGCGCGTCATCGACAAGGGGCGGGGGGTTCCCCCCGAAGTTCGCGATATGATATTCAAGCGGTTTTCACGATCTGACCAGCGGACAGGTGGTGTCGGCCTGGGCTTGTCGATAGTCCGAAGGACGGTGGAAGCCCATGGCGGGAATATCGAAGTCAGCGACGCGCCCGGTGGTGGCGGAATATTTACAATCAGGTTGCCGGTTAAGAATTTTTAATATTCTGAGCCCAGTTGTGGTACAATGCAGGGCGTCGTTATTTTAACTATAATGGCGAGTGGTGTTCTTCAGCTTGGAGCTTGCGTTTTGAAAAACAAGGCAGTTTTACCTCTTAAACTTCGTCTGTTTATTGTTGGATTGCTGTTGGTTGTATTTGCCATTTTCACGGCTGGCCCGGCTAGTGCCGAATGTGCAAAATTTCCTTCCGTGCCATGGTGGTCGGGGACTACTCACGATACCGTAAAACGCTATGTCAATATCAAGAATGGCGGTAATTGGAGCGCCTATATAAAGAAATGGGAAAATCAGCTTAAATTCCTCAGAAAAGTTGAGAGTAAGAAAGGGACCGCTGTTGTCGCCAATTACAGGCTTAGAGGGACGTCTCTGAAGCAATATGTAGAAAAGGTGGCTGCGCGGGTGAGTATTTCCCGTTGTCTGGCCAGCCAGTCATCCGGAAACATGCCTGCTTCCAAAAGAGTCGATCCTACTTCCAAAAAAGCCGACCCTTCCTCCGGTAAGGCCGATTAGCGTTCGCTTGCCGTTGCGTCTGGTGGTATTCGATTGTGACGGAACCCTGGTTGATTCTCGGCATTCTATAACCGACGCCATGTGCGCCGCTTTTTCCTCGTCTGGCTTTGAGCCGCCGTCGTCGCGCTCGGTGCGCCGTCAAATAGGCCTGCCGCTTCTCGCTGCGGTGGAAAACCTGTTGCCGGGTGCGGACGAAAATACTCATACGGATATGGTAAAAAAATACCGGGCGGAATTTTCAGGGCTGCGCCGAAGAGGCGAGGTAAAAGAGCCTCTTTTTCCCGATGTACAGGGCGTATTGAATAGCCTGAAAGATTCCGGCTGGTTGCTTGGCGTGGCGACCGGCAAGTCGATGAAGGGGCTTGTCTCGACTCTTGAGAGACATCGCCTGATGGATATTTTCTTTACCCTGCAAACGGCCGATATAGCCCCCGGCAAGCCTCATCCGGCAATGATGCTGCGGGCCATGGACGAGGCCGGGGTGAACTCGGCGGTGATGGTCGGCG
>CAZEFJ010000100.1:6815-8506 GCA_964511465.1 uncultured Hyphomicrobiales bacterium | reverse complement strand
TATCCTGACGGCCTCTTTTCTCCCACGGCTATGGATATTGGCTTATCTGCATTCTACAGCGAAAGTCAGGCGCATGGTCCACGGAACATTCGAGCTACAGCCGAGATGGTTTGGGCCTTGGAGGCCGTCCCAGGCATAGAATACCTCATGGCATATGAGGCACGGTTAAACTATTTCATACCGGGAAAACCCTGGATCAGCATATGCCTGTATAACGTCAACAAGTTTGATGGCGGAACTGTGATGAATGTGTTGAAGACCCATCCGTACACAATTAGCGGCGGAGGCGTCATGGAAAACCCTTATTATCAACTACCCCAGGATTGGCTTGCCGCCAATGCCCCGGAATTTCTTTAGTATATCAGGTCTCGCAGTCGCCCGCTTTAAACAGCAAGTGTGACAATGACAAATCCCAATTTTACCCACGACCTTTTTCTCCTCATCGGGGAGCTGTCCAAGACTAGGAACAAACAACGCATTATCGACCTTTTCGTCGAAGCTGTTAACGATTTGTATGAAGATGTCGATGCTGAGTTCGTAGCCAGTTCCGATGAAGGCAGCGGATTATCCATACCGATTGCCTTATCGTCGATGAATTTTGGAAAAATCGTCCTAAAGGGAAACTTGCAAAGGGTTCCATCCGATCATCTGGCAGTACTTCGCAACTCCTCCAGGATTGTTGCAACCCTCCTGAAAAACCGAACACATGACGAACGGATGACCCTGGAGAGGAACCAGTTTTTCGATCTCTCACGGGATCTCATATGCATCGCGAATATCGACGGCTATTTTAGAACGCTCAACCCACGCTGGGAAAAAACCCTGGGTTGGACAATTAAAGAATTACTATCCAAGCACTTTATCGACTTGGTTCATCCCGACGACGTTGCAGCGACAGTGGCGATGTTGGACCAACAAAGAGCGGGGGAACCGATCCACGATTTTCATAACCGCTACCGCTGTAAGGACGGCTCATTCCGATGGTTGGATTGGACCTCAGTTGTGGTTGGCGGAACTTTCTACGCCGCCGCTCGGGACATTACAGATCGCAAGATGGTAGAAGAAGAACTTCAATCTGCTTTGGTCGATGCGGAACGGGCCAATCAGGCTAAATCAGAATTCATGGCCACGATGAGCCATGAATTCCGCACACCCCTTAATGCTATTCTTGGTTTCAGCGAAATGTTGCGCTCTCAGTATTTCGGCCCTTTGGGTGCCGATAATTATAAAATTTACGCCAACGACATTCACATCAGCGGTGAACGTATGCTCGAACTGGTCAACGATATGCTGGACATTGCGGCAATCGAAGCCGGCAAGCGTCCGATGATTAACGAGGACGTCGATATAGGTGACATTCTGAGTGAATGTATCAAAAATTTTGAACCACCCGCCAAAGACAGTGGCATTGAATTATCTTTGAACGTTCCGGAACCATCGCCTTCCCTTTATGCCGATAGACGATCAATTACCCAAATAGTCCTCAATATTCTTTCCAATTCGATTAAGTTTACAAAACCAAACGGCACGATTGCGACTTCCGTAATGGCAACGGATAAGGAAATAACAATCAGGGTTAGCGACACGGGTATCGGAATAGCTCCCGACAAACTTTCAACCGTAACTGATCCGTTCACCCAGACCTATTCAGACCCGCACATAGCCCAAAAAGGTACCGGTCTTGGACTATC
>CAZEFJ010000100.1:0-6715 GCA_964511465.1 uncultured Hyphomicrobiales bacterium | reverse complement strand
GCCGCGCCTTTACCTCGACTACCGCCAGGGTGTTGCCGCGTCTGGCTATAATGTCAATTTCGCCGCCGCTGATGCGGTAGCCGCGGGCAAGAATACGATAGCCCTTGGCCCTAAGCGTCCAGGCGCAAAGAGTTTCGGCGAACAAGCCAAATCGTCTGGCCCGCTGTTTGTCAACAGTCATTGCCGCCCCGTTGTTTTTGCCGTTTTATCTTAAGAGCGCGGGCGTAAATTTTTTGCCTCGGCAAACCGGTGGATACGGCTATTTCGGCGGCCGCATCACGAAGCGACGAACATTCAAGCGCCTTGATAATTTTCTCGTCCAGTTCCGCATCATCGGGGGGCGGCGGTTTGCCGGATGGTGCAACCACCACCATGATTTCGCCCTTGGGCCGGTCGTTGGTGCGATAGTATTCGGCCAGTTGGCACAGTGTGGCCCGGCGGGCTTCCTCGAACATCTTGGTTAATTCACGAGCCACTACCGCTTTGCGGTCTCCCAGAACTTCCGCCATATCGCCCAGGGATGCGGCCAGCCGACGGGGTGATTCCATGAATACCAGGGTTGCCGGAATCGAACTAAGGTCGGCCAGAGCGCGGCGGCGGCCTCCACTTCGGTTCGGCAGAAACCCGGCGAACATGAAACGATCCATAGGCAAACCCGAAAGCACCAGCGCCGCAAGTATCGCCGACGGACCGGGGACGGTGGTTACCGGTATCTCCATTTCGATACAGTCACGGACCAACCTGTAGCCGGGATCCGATATCAGTGGCGTCCCGGCATCCGATATAAGCGCCACCGTTTGGCCATTTTTCAGGCGTCTTGTCAAATTGGCCCTGACCCTGTCGGCATTATGTTCGTGATAGGGGGTGAGCCTTGCCGAAATGCCGTGGATAGCCAGCAGTTTGCCGCTGGTGCGGGTATCCTCGCAGGCGACCAGATCGACCCGGCCAAGAACATCCATCGCCCGCAGAGAAATGTCGGAGGCGTTACCGATTGGGGTGGCGACCAAATACAGTCCCGCCGCCAAGGCATTATCCGACGGTTTACTACCGTTGCCAGTGGGGTTAGTTTTGCCTGCGTATTTAGCGGTTCGGCAAGGTGGAGGTTTCATCGTATCCGATGAACGGTTCTTGTTTTTTTGTGTCGCGCGTTTTTTTTGTGCCATTGGTGGTTGCCATGGGGCTGTTGCTTGTCTCGTGCGAGTCTCCCCGACAAACCTCCATCTTGCAAGGCACTAAACCGATTTTGCCTTCGGCGCCATCGTCCAGACCGCCCTTGACGAAGATTTCACCTGCGGTTTCACCGCCTGCAACGACCAGAGCCAGGGCCGTGCCAACAAAAAGACGATCCCTGGCGCCTATGCTGAACCGACCGATTAGCCGGGACCGCGGGACTGCCTCGTATCAGGCGTCGCTGCCTCCGCCAACACCGCCGTCGCGGGCGGAAGGGGTGCGGGTTTCCCTGCTTTTACCTTTAAGCGGTGCCAACGCCAAGCTTGGCAAGGCAATGCTGAATGCCGCTCAGATGGCTTTGTTCGCCTTTGCCGATAATCGTTTCGAGCTTCTCGTCGAGGACACCCTGGGAACGCCACAAGGCGCCATTGATGCGGTAACGCTGGCGGTTGGTGATGGCGCTTCATTAGTCCTGGGGCCGTTGCTATCCGCCTCTGTAAAGGCGGTGTCGCCAGCGGCTCGCGCCGCGAATGTTCCGGTAATCGCTTTTTCCAGCGACCGCTCGGTCGTCGGCGATGGAATTTACACGCTGGGATTTATGCCGTCCGAACAAGTTGAAAGAGTGGCGGAATTCGCCCGTTCGCAGAAAATTTCAAGATTCGCGGTGCTCGCCCCGGACAATGAATATGGCGCGACGGTAGTGGAAAGCCTGCGTCGGGCAGTCCAGTCCGGCGGCGGTGTTCTTAGCAGAGTCGAGTTTTATGATCCCGAGGCAAAAGACTTTTCCGGCGTCGTGCGCCGCCTGGCTGACTATGACCGGAGGCGTCAGCGTCTTGTTCTCCAGCGTAAGGAACTGGAATCTAAAAATGACGATATCGCCAAAAGCGCCCTGAAACGATTGGAACGACTGCAAACAATAGGTGATCTGCCTTTCGATGCCCTGTTGCTTGCCGACGGCGGCCAGCGGTTACAGGAAATTGCCGCGCTGCTGCCCTTCTACGACATTGATCCGGCAAAAATTCATATCCTCGGCACCGGTCAGTGGGACGAACCGGGGTTAGGCTCCGAGCCGGCCCTGGTCGGAGGCTGGTTCGCGGCTCCGCCGATGAAGGCGCGGCTTGAATTTGAAAAACGCTACCAGCAGATATATGGCGAAAAAGCGCCGCGACTAAGTACCCTTGCCTATGACGCCGTTGCCTTGGCCGCGACTCTGGCAAGCAAGGCGGTAAAGGATGACGGGTGGAATGCCGTTTTCAGGAAACAGTACCTAACTTCAAGCAGCGGTTATCTTGGACGTGACGGCCTTTTCCGGCTCCTTCCCGACGGCACTGCCGAGCGGGGCCTTGCGGTAATGCAGGTTGAACCCCGCGGATCCAGGGAGATTGATCCAGCCCGGCAATCTTTCGGTCGGGTCAATCAGAACGGATCATGATCTGTTTCAAAAGGTGGTGATCCCGACAGGATTCGAACCTGTGACCCCCAGATTAGGAATCTGGTGCTCTATCCTACTGAGCTACGGGACCTTGCCTGGCCACGGGCGCCCCGGACTTAGTTGAACATCCCCATCACCTTGGAAAACGGTATCGAATAGTACAGATGAGCCGCTTCGGTACCAGGGTTGGTCTTGCCGAGACTGGCGTTTGAATAGTGCGATATGGCAATACCAAGGCGGGAACGATCATCAAACCGGTAAGCTATTTCAAGCTGCGAGCGAAATTCAAGCGGATAGTCAAGATCAAGCTTGCTGTTACCGCCAAAGTAAAAATGCGGCGCAAAACTGGGGGTTACCACCAGACGACGACCGAGGAAAATGTCCATCAACACCCCAGCCCCGACAAAGCCGTTGCCGGTAGTGGTCGCGGCGGCGGCGACAAAGGGTTTGAATTGCCAGAACTTGATATTGGAACGGTATTCCATGCGAAATTCTGCGCCCTCGTCTTTTTGCCTGTTCCAATCGAAAGATCCTACCCCAAAAGATAGAAAATCCGGGTCTTCAGCATGGGCCGGAACAACTGACAAGGCACCTAAAACGACACCTGCGGCGAATATGCGAGCAACGATTTTGGACAATGGACGCTCCTGTTCAAAGGCATATTACGTCGAGTCGTCAAAGTTTCAAGAAAAGAAAATCTTCCCCGACCATATTGACGGCACGTTGATTATCGCCGAATTCCTGCTAGATTCCCGACAAACCGTATATTCAGGAAGAATCGATCCTATGGGACCACACCGCCATCTGCAACAGGAAATCAAGGGAGAGCTTGACAGTGCCACCCGCAACGTCCGCCGGGCCGAGGACCTGGTCATGGAAATGGAATTCGAATACAACGAACGAATAGCCAATATGGCAAGCGGCCTGGGACAGGCCGCAAAAATTGCCGAACTGATGAAACAAAAGGAATTGCGACAGGAAAGTATCGGCCTCGAAAATGCCTATAACGCCCAAAAGCGGGTTGTCAGGCGTTTTGCCATGATAAATGATATTTACAAGATAGCATGCGCCCCAACTTCCAGAATTATCGCACTGACATATATAAAAGGAGCCGTCTGCAGGTATTCCCCGACTCTCGCCACGATGCCGGAATTAGACAGAATAGTTAAAGACCTGGCCAACGCCCTGGGGGACTATTTAAACGGTTCACTCGACGACGAGAATGATCGCAAGATTCGTCGATTATGGCAGAAGATTGAATATTATACCGATACTTAGGCCACAACCGGTCGTCGGTCGGTAAGAGCGACAAACATAAACAGCGCAACACCCGCCATAACCAGCATGCTCAGCGCCATCGGCAATTGCGTCGCCTTGGGCAGCCAGCCGACAAAGGCACTTGCCAGTGATGCGGTTATCATCTGAAAAAACCCAAGCAGCGCCGAGGCGGCACCGGCAGCGCCGGGAAACGGGGCCAGCGCCCCGGCCATGGCGTTGGGCATAACCAATCCCATGCCGGCCAGAAATACCACCATCGGCCCGATAATCACGACGATGTTCATGTAACCGGCCAGCGCGGCAACGGCCATCATCACGGCGCCGACCAGCGAGATAACAATTCCGATCAGCACCATCCGCCTGACCCCCAGCCTTGATGTAAGGTGTCCGGCGGCAAGGGTACCGATAACAAAACCGACGTTATTGACTATGGACAGCAGGCCGAAATCATTGGCCGCCAGGCCAAGTCCGTTGATAAACAGGAACGGAGCCTCGACGGTGTAGGCCATAAGCCCGGAAAATATAAGGGCCACGCTAAGCATGTATCCCATATACGAAGGACTTTTGAGCAGCATCCGATAAGACCGCATAACGTTGCCGATGTTGGTCGCGCCCGGATCCGGGTGTCGGTTGGTTTCCCGCAAAAGAAGCCATGTCGCGGCGAGAACCACGACGGCAACAGCGGTGAAAAAAAAGAAATTGGCCCGCCAGCCGTACCATACCTGTAAATATCCGCCGATAATAGGGGTCAGGGCCGGGGATACGGCAAACGCTACGCCGATATAGGCAAACACCTTTGCGGCTCGGGCCGGGCCATGTATGTCGCGAACTATGGCGCGGCCCAGAACCGGCCCCGCGCAGGCCCCCGCACCTTGTGCAAAACGCCCGATTATAAGCGCCTCTATGGTGCCTGAAAAAACGCAGACCAGACTGGCAACCAGATAAAGCACCAGCCCGGCAATCAGCACCGGACGGCGGCCATAGCGGTCCGACAGCGGGCCGTAAACGAGTTGCGAGAATGCAAATCCGGCGAAAAACATGCTCAATGTCAAGTTCACCTGCCCGGGGCTGGCATTCAGGGCGCCGGCGATAAACGGCAGCGATGGAGTATACGTCGATGTCGATATCTGACCCAGCGCCACCAGCGCCGTAAGCAGCGCCCCTATGCTCAGCGATTGCGGATGCGGTTTGCCATCGATTATCGATTCAGCCATAACGGTGAAGTCTTTCGCCATTGTGATTCAGCCAGGCCCGTGCGGTTTTTACATCGACCGTCAATTCACCGACCGTGCGCCAGAACATTGGCCCGTGGTTCATGAATTTAAGATGCGCCACTTCGTGGGCAACAACGTAATCGAGAACCATTTCCGGGCTCATCACCAACCGCCAGCTAAACGAGATCGAACCATTATGCGAACATGATCCCCAGCGCGAACGGGTATCACGCAGCGAAATTTTCCCCGGCTTCAGCCCCAACCGCAAAGCCTTGTCACAAGCCTTTTCCGACACCCGCCGCCGGGCCTCGCTAACCAGCCAGTCTCTTATCCTTCGAGAAACATGTTCAGGCTTTCCAGCGACATTTATCTCACCGCCTTCAAGCCATACCACACCGCGCGCATCCGGGCGGTGACGAACCAGGTGCTCGGCCCCAAGGTAGGGGATATGGGCCCCATCGGCGAAACCGACTTTCGGCGGCAGGGCGGCAAGCCGTTGCAGTATCCACCCCGCCTTGCTTTTGGCCAATTCCAGGCCTTCCCTTTCCGAAGCCCGCCGGGGCAGGGTCACCACCGCGCCGTCATTGGCGGCGTCGACCCTTAGTATGATCCTTTTGGCCCTGGGATTGCGGCGAATACGCAAGTTTATCCTGTTACCGCCAATGTCAATGGTTCGGTTTTTCTGGCTGCTGACGCTCACATCTAGTCGCCCCAATCGACGATATGGTCTTCAAGATCACCGGCCAGTGCCTGGGGTATGGCCCGGCCGCGAACTGATATACCGGCCCTGTGTACCGCTTCCGGGTCGCCGCAAACAAGCGGGTGCCACGATGCAAGGTCGCCTCCCTCGGCAAGGCGGCGATAGGCACAACTGGACGGAAGCCAGGGCAGATCAAGCACCTTTGCCGGTCTCAAACTGACGCAGTCATGAACAAATCGCTGACGGTTCGCATATTCCCTGCATTTACCGCTTTCCACGTCGAGCAAACGACAGGCGACTTCGGTATATGATATTTCTCCGGTGTCGTCGTCTTCAAGCTTTTCCAGGCAGCATTTGGCACAGCCGTCGCAAAGGGATTCCCACTCTTTGCGGCTCATTTCGGAAAGCGATTTGTGTTGCCAGAAGTCGTTAGCCGACATTGTCGCCGCCTTCATTGTCGATCAAATGAATGAACGAGCCCATAACCCTGCCTTCTATCCTTCCCGCCGGGGGCAATTCCTTACCTTCGGCGTCACGGCATTCAAACAGCGGCTGGCGGGGTTCTTCCTCGCTAAATCCGGCGTAGTGGAATTCATGGCCGCGAAAGCCTGCCCCGGCCGGACCAATCGCACAGTCGGCAGCAAGTATTGCCCGACGATAACCAAGATGCCGTTGAGGATTTGCGAACGATGTTTCAAGCCCCAGCAGAGAAGCCATTTCATGGCGCGCCCCGTCGGCATCGACGATACCTCGCCCCAAGACCATATACCCACCGCATTCGCCGAACAACACCGCGCCGCGCAGCATGGCATCGCGCAGACCGCCGATAAACCGCCCGGCGGCGGCAATAGCCCCACAGTGCAGTTCGGGATAGCCGCCGGGAAGGTAGACCGCATCCGCATCCGGGGCTGGCGGCTGATC
>CAZEFJ010000099.1:7098-8640 GCA_964511465.1 uncultured Hyphomicrobiales bacterium | reverse complement strand
TCTTTCCCTTCCAGGGTTTCCAACGGCAAAGGACAGCCGGGAATAAACGGCACATTGGCCGCTTTTATTCCACGGTTGGCAAGATAGATACATGTTGGTGTCTTCGAGCTTCTCGACACTCCGACTATGACCACATCAGCCTGATCCAGACTTTCCGTCGACTGGCCGTCATCATGGCTAAGAACAAAATGCATGGCTTCGATACGGCTGAAATATCCGGCATCCATTATGTGCTGGCGGCCGGGTTTGGCGTGGATCTCGGCACCAAGGTAATTGCCCAGTGCGGCAATAACCGGATCAAGGATGGGTATACACGGTATCTTTAATTTTCGGCATCCGTCTTCCAGGGCGTTTCTCATATCCGTATCGACAAGGGTGTAGAGAACAAACCCACGATGGCATTCAATACCCTTTATCACTTCATCAATCATATTTTTGCCGCGAACCATGCTCCATACATGTTCCATTGCCTGGATATCGTCAAATTGGACCAGGCAAGCCTTTGAAACCAGATTCAAGGTTTCACCCGTGGAATCGGAAACCAGATGAAGATGAAATGTTTTCATTCGATATTTATATCTTCAGGATGAATTGTGAATAAGTAGAAATTTAGCCGTAATGCTTCAATCCGCTAACCAATACATGATTTTCCTACATATTTAAATCACATGGGTAAAATATTATACATGGTTCGTGAAAACTATGAAAAAACCCCTCTACAGATGCGTTTTCCCACGTTTTCCACATTTTTATAAAATAATTTTTAACCGTTGTTTTTAATAGATAAAATAAACGATATTATGGTTTTATACATATATCCGTAGTGATGGTACTTTTCTCTTTTCAACTCTTATAACAAATTGTAGATAACTTATAATCCCTGCTTTTCGTGACTCTACTACTACTGTTACCTTTTCTTTTAATAGATATATTTTAGTAGCCTTTTTAAAATCCGTGGATAAATTACAAAATGAATTCGCAAGAGACCGATAAACTTTTTCTTCGAGCACTAAAAGGAGATGTTCTTTCCAGTCCTCCCATATGGTTGATGCGCCAAGCTGGGCGGTATTTGCCGGAATATCGGGAAGTTCGCAAAAATGCGAAGAATTTTCTTAATTTTTGTTATACGCCGGACCTGGCCGTAGAGGTGACGTTACAGCCGTTGCGCCGATATTCCATGGATGCGGCGATATTGTTCAGCGATATTCTGGTAATACCGGACGCCCTGGGACAGAAAGTAGAATTTCGTGAAGGCGAAGGCCCGGTTATGGAGCCGGTAAGGTCGATTAATGATTTGGAAAACCTCAGTCCGAATTCACTACTTGAACATTTATCTCCGGTTTTTGAGACGGTTAAAATACTTTCTCGGGAAATCCCTGCCGAAACGGCGCTTATAGGATTTGCCGGATCGCCATGGACGGTAGCCGTCTACATGGTTGAAGGACGTGGTGGAACCGATTGCGGACAAATAAAAAGATGGGCTTTCGAGGCCCCCGATGATTTTCAGAAATTGATTGATATGGTGACTGAGGCAACCGTTGC
>CAZEFJ010000099.1:3579-6998 GCA_964511465.1 uncultured Hyphomicrobiales bacterium | reverse complement strand
GTTGTCTGGGCCAGGGATAACTTGCAGTCACATTGCACGGTTCAGGGCAATCTTGACAACCATGTCCTTGTTGTCGGCGGGGAAGCCATGGAAAATGAAATTGGCCTGATCCTGGAAACACTTACCAAGGGTCCGTTCATATTCAATCTGGGTCATGGGATATTACAATTTACGCCACCCGAAAATGTTGCTCACATGATTGATTTCGTCAGAAACTGGAAAGCCTTGTGAAAAAAAAAAGGCTGGCGATAGTCCTGCTTAACATGGGTGGGCCGGATTGTCCTGAATCCGTAAAGCCATTTCTTTTCAATCTGTTCAATGACCCCGCGATTATTCCGCTACCGGCTTTGATGCGTCGGCTTCTGGCCTGGTTTATATCCTCTCGCCGGGCCCCGGTGGCGCGCGATATTTACGATAAAATTGGTGGCGGCTCGCCTCTTCTTGAGCTGACCCGCGATCAGGCGAAGGCCCTGGAAAAAGAATTTCAGGATGAAGGTGAGATCAAGGTTTTTGTTGCCATGCGTTATTGGCACCCGATGAGCGACGAGACGGTCGGCAAGGTAAAAATCTTTGCTCCCGATGAAATAATTCTTCTGCCCCTTTATCCCCAATATTCGAAAGCAACCAGCGGATCATCCATTGCCGCCTGGAAGCAAGCCGCCGCAAACGGAAAATTAAAGGCGGCAACCTATACGGTGTGTTGCTATCCGACCCAGCCGGGTCTGATAAGGGAACATGGCGCGCATATTCGCAATGCATTGGCCAAGGCGGATAAATGTGGTGGCCGGACCAGGATTCTTTTTTCGGCCCACGGACTGCCGAAAAAAAACATAGAAGACGGAGACCCCTATGCCTGGCAAGTGGAACGCACGGCGAAGGCGGTAATCGCGGAAATGAATATCGAAACCCCCGACTGGGCTGTTTGTTATCAAAGCCGTGTCGGCCGGCAGGCCTGGATAGAGCCATATATTCAAGATGAACTGGAGCGCGCCGCAAACGACAAGGTTGCGGTTGTGATAGTTCCCATAGCGTTTGTTTCGGAACATTCGGAAACTCTGGTAGAACTTGATATACAATACCGGGAATTGGCGGATAAACTTGGTATTCCCGGCTTTTTCCGCACTCCGGCGATAGGAACCGGCGGTGAATTTATCGAGGGACTGGCGGATGTCGTGCGGATGACGCGAGATAAAAAAATGGAATACGGATCATCATCCGAAGAACAACATTGCCCGGTATCTTGTCGGCACTGTCCCAACCACGGCTGAGGAATCCCATGGACGGATATCAATGGATCATGGCGCTGCATGTAATAAGCGCAATCGCCTGGATGGTGGGTCTGCTCTACCTTCCCCGGCTTTTTGTTTATCACTGTCAGACCCGGCCCGGTTCCGAGACTTCGGAGACATTCAAGATAATGGAACGAAGGTTGCTCAAGGCGATCATGAATCCGGCGGCCCTTACGACGATATTTTTCGGAACGTGGATGATTGTCGATATGGGAGAAGGCGCGGCCAGCCTGGGCTGGCTGCATTTAAAGCTGGCTGCGGTGCTCGGGCTTTTGTTTCTGCATGGGTTTATGATCCTCTGGCAGCGTGCTTTTGCGGCGGATCGCAATACGCGATCGGAAAAATTTTACCGGGTGCTGAATGAAGGGCCGACGGTACTGATGATCGCGATTATTATACTGGTAATAGTAAAGCCATTTTGATTCTTTATTTGACTTGTCTGAAAGGGTTGTCTAAGCCTGTCGGTCTGATCACTGGGTTCAAGCTTATCTTCTCCGGTTCCACGGAAAACCACCCTGCGCGCTCCTTTCCCGCTTTCGGCATTTTGTCATCATCTTTCATAAAATTCAGTAGTGTATCCTAAATGAAGTTAAAAGAACTGAAGTCCAAATCTCCGGCTGACCTTCTTTCTCTTGCCGAAGAGCTTAAAATCGAAAACGCCAGCTCACTTCGCAAGCAAGACATGATGTTTGCCATTCTCAAGCAGCTGGCGACCAATGACACCGCAATTTTCGGGGATGGGGTGCTGGAAGTTCTTCAGGACGGATTTGGTTTTCTCCGTTCACCGGAATCCAATTTTTTAGCCGGACCCGACGATATTTATGTCTCGCCAAGCCAGGTCAGGCGCTTTGGTTTAAGGACCGGCGACACCGTGGAAGGGGAAATTCGTTCACCCAAGGATGGAGAGCGTTATTTTGCCTTGCTTAAGGTTACCGATATCAATTTTGAGGATCCGTCCCGGGTTCGTCATCGGATAAATTTTGACAACCTGACGCCGCTTTATCCCGACGAGCAATTCAAAATGGAGATCGAGGATCCTACACATAAGGATAAAACATCAAGAATCATTGATCTTATAGTTCCCATCGGCAAGGGGCAAAGGGCGCTGATTGTCGCTCCGCCACGCACCGGCAAGACCATGATGCTTCAGAATATAGCTCACGCCATTTCGATTAATCATCCCGAATGCTACCTGATCGTGCTGCTTATTGACGAGCGTCCCGAAGAGGTTACCGATATGGTTCGCTCGGTAAAAGGCGAGGTCGTCAGCTCAACCTTTGACGAGCCGGCCTCTCGCCATGTTCAGGTTGCGGAAATGGTAATAGCCAAGGCCAAGCGTCTAGTTGAACACAAGCGCGACGTGGTCATACTTCTCGACTCCATCACCCGTCTGGCGCGGGCCTATAATACCGTGGTGCCGTCATCGGGCAAGGTTCTGACCGGTGGCGTTGATGCCAACGCCCTACAGCGTCCCAAGCGATTTTTCGGCGCCGCCAGAAATATCGAGGAAGGCGGCTCGATGACAATCATTTCGACGGCTCTTATCGACACCGGCTCACGCATGGACGAGGTAATTTTCGAAGAATTCAAGGGCACCGGTAATTCCGAGATAATCCTTGACCGGAAAATTTCCGACAAACGGATCTGGCCGTCTATCGACATAACCAAATCGGGAACCCGCAAGGAAGAATTGCTGGTCGACAAGGGAATGCTGTCGAAAATGTGGATTTTGCGGCGCATCCTGATGCCGATGGGGGTTGTCGACGCGATGGAATTCCTGATTTCCAAGCTCAAAGACTCCAAAAACAATGCGGATTTCTTCGATTCAATGAATTCGTAGGGTTTCCGTCGGAAATACTACGTTTTTCTTTATCGCTCACGACGTCGACCTAAAGGTCGCCGCCTGCGCGGGCGCGCCGGATCACCGGCGGGCCGCTTTGCGGCCTGGTAGACGATTCCAGTTTTTAGAAACTCCAGCCTTCCAGACCAAGCAGGGCGCGCTTTGTCTCCACTCCGCCGCCACCGGAATAGCCGACCATTCGCCGGTTGGCTCCGAGCACTCTGTGACATGGAATTATGATCGGAATGGGGTTTTTGGCGCAGGCGGACCCGACGGCGCGGGGGGCGGAA
>CAZEFJ010000099.1:0-3479 GCA_964511465.1 uncultured Hyphomicrobiales bacterium | reverse complement strand
CGATGAGGCCAAGAAATTGGTTAATGAGCTTGGCGACAGCGTCGGTTTTTACAAGATCGGCCTTCAACTGTTCATGGCCGGAGGCTATTTCGAGCTGCTTGACTGGCTGGCCGAAAAAAATAAAAAGGTCTTTGTCGATCTTAAGTTTTTCGATGTTCCCGAAACCGTCGCCTCGGCGGTCCGCCAGCTAAAAGATCGACCCGCTGAATTTCTTACCATTCACGGTAACGACCAGATCATGAAGGCCGCATGCAGGGAAAAAATTGCAACAAAAATCCTTGCGGTTACCGCCCTGACAAGTCTCGACGAAGGCGACCTGAAGGATCTGGGGTTCAAGACGGACGCCAGGGCACTGGTATTTTCAAGGGCTAAAAGAGCCCTGGAAATAGGCTGCGACGGGGTTATATCATCAGGGCTTGAGGCGGAATATCTGAGGAAGGAACTAGGCGATCGTTTGCTGATTGTGGTTCCCGGTATCCGCCCGGTTAAAAACACCGACGATCAGAAACGCACCGTCGATGTCGAAGAAGCGTTCATGAACGGGGCCGATTATATCGTTGTCGGCCGACCAATTCGCAACGCCGACAAGCCATCGGAAGCGGCCCGGAAAATTCAAAAACGGATTGCCGACTTATTTGCCGAAGCTTGAAAGTAGAACTTGTTCTAAATCCGACCCGCCAGCCACTCCAGCGCCTCATCCACGGTTGCCACCGCTTCGCCCGGTTCCGGCAATGGGCGGCGGATCAGTACTATCCTGATATTTTTATCCAGTGCGGCGGCAATCTTGGCACAGGTGGCCTCGCCGCCGCTGTGCTTGGAAACCAGGGTATCAATATCGTATTTTTCGATAAGCCCAAGCTCGTTTTCCACCGTAAACGGCAGCCTTGCCGTGATCTGTTCAAAATTATCAAGCGGCAACGATTGTTCCTGCCGCCCGATGGTACGGACCAGAAACCATACCCGATCAAGGCCGGAAAATTTTTCAATATTGCTGCTGCCGATGGTCAGGAAGACCCGGCGCGATATTGACGGCAGGATTTCGGCAGTCTCTTCGATGCTGTCCAGCTCCAGGCACTTGGCGTTTGTCGGCAACTCCCATTGCGGTCGGATCAGCGCCAAGCGCGGCACCTCGGCACGAATACAGGCGGCATAGGCATGGGCCGATATATTGGCGGCGAAAGGATGGGTAGCATCGACCACCATATTGATGCGTTCGGCAACAAGGTATTCGGCAAGACCATTAATTCCGCCAAAGCCTCCGGTATGGAGTCTGCCGGGAATATCTTCGCGGGGTCGCAGTCTTCCCGCCAGCGACGATGTTATCTCGGCCCTTGCGGCGAACGTATCAGCTGCTTGGCGGGCCAGTTCCATTGCCTCGCCGGTACCGCCGAGAATAAGTACGCGCCGGGTTTTCGGACTATCCGGCATGACCGACCATTTCACCTTTTCGATCGAACACCGCAACATCCACCTTAATTCCGCCGGAAAGGGTCGCCAGTGTCGTCTCTCTGGCCCTTTTAGCCACCATATCGCCGATCGGCAGGTCATGTTTACGGGCCGCGTCAAGTATTTCACCGGCGGTTTTTGCCCGGCGCGATGCTTCGACCAGTTGGCCGGAGCCGCCAAGTTCCCCCAGCATCACCGCCAGAGCCTCGATATCGACCTTTGAACGCGATGAATGCAGATCCATATGCCCCGTTGCCAGTTTTGACATTTTGGCGAACCCGCCGCCGATTGTCAGCCGCTTTACCGGGTTTCGCCTTAGGTATTTAAGCAGTGCCCCGGCGAAATCACCCATTTCGATGCACTGTATTTCATCCAGCCTGTGCATTGTTCGGACCGCGTTCTCCGAAGTTCGCCCGGTGGTTCCGGCGATATGGCTTGCCCCGGCGGCGCGGGCGACGTCGACGCCATAGCGCACGGCGTGAACCCAGGCCGAACAGGAATAGGGTATGACCACCCCGGTGGTTCCCAGTATCGAAAGTCCGCCGACTATTCCAAGCCGGGCGTTCATTGTGCTGCGGGCAAGTTTCTCGCCGTTGACTATGCTGACGGTGACGATGATATCGGCGGGGGCGGAAAATTCTTTCGCTATGGATTGAATTTCCTTTTCCATCATCCGGCGCGGGGCCGGGGTGATCGCCGCTTCACCGACCTTTATCGGAAGCCCGGCTCTGGTTACGGTGCCGACGCCCCGGCCCGCCACGAATACGACGCCATCACCGGAGGGTGCGGTTTCCACCGTGACTGTTATTTCGGCGCCATGGGTAACGTCCGGGTCGTCTCCGGCGTCCTTGATGACCGAGGCGGTGGCGCTGTTTTCGCCCAACTCAGTGCGGACCAGGGGGAAAGCCGGGGTCTGTCCGCCGGGCAGGGTTATGGTAACCGACGATCCGAAGCCACCGCCTAGCAATGCCCTGTAGGCGGCGGCGGTAGCGGCGGTGGCACAGGCCCCGGTAGTCCATCCCTTGCGCAAAGGTTTTTTCGACATCACTGCTCCTTGGTATAATCTATGCCGGTAATGACGAGAGTGCTATAGAGTTTGGTTATGGACCAATCCAAAAATTCCGCCACCGTCGGCATTATCGTGGCGGCGCCGTCGTCGGGCAGCGGCAAGACCGTTTTCACCCTTGGCCTGGTTCGCCATCTTGAACGTTCAGGGGTATCGGTGGCCCCGGCCAAGGTCGGCCCGGACTATATAGATTCGGCTTTTCATACCGCCGCCGCCGGGCGCGCCTGCATCAACCTGGATACCTGGGCAATGCGCGACGATACCATCGCCGAAGCCGTGGCGGGGCTGTTCGACGGGGCTGAGCAGATTGTCTGCGAAGGTGTCATGGGCCTGTTCGATGGGGCTGTCGGCGGCGGTGGATCAACGGCGGATCTGGCGGAGAAGACCGGCTGGCCGATTATCCTGGTTATTGACGCACGGGCTCAGGGGGCTTCGGCGGCGGCGATCGTCCGGGGTTTTGCGACGCACCGGGCGGGGGTCGAGATTGCCGGGGTTGTCTTCAACCGGGTTGGCTCTGCCCGCCATGCCCGGATTCTGCGTCAGGCCTGTGCCGACAATATTCCCGGTATTGCCGTTCTCGGCTGCCTGCCGACCAGCCATGGCCTTGAGCTTCCAAGTCGCCATTTGGGCCTGATCCAGGCTGGCGAGCATGCCGGTCTGGCGGACTTTCTTGATCGTGCCGCCGACATGGTTTCGCAAAATGTCGATATCAGGGCACTTATCGCACTCGCCAAACCGGCCCGAAAGAACAAAACCGGCAAAAGTTCGCCCAAAAATGCACCCATACCACTGGCGCCGCTGGGACAAAAGATAGCCGTTGCCGCCGACATCGCTTTTGCCTTTCGCTATCAACTTGTTATAGAGGGCTGGCGTGCCGCCGGGGCCGAGATCGAATTTTTCTCGCCGTTGGCCGATCAGCCGCCAGCCCCGGATGCGGATGCGGTCTACCTTCCCGGCGGCTATCCCG
>CAZEFJ010000098.1:0-8707 GCA_964511465.1 uncultured Hyphomicrobiales bacterium | reverse complement strand
GAGAAACCGGGGAATATGATCGTATGGGTACCATCTGTTAGATTTTATCCACTAGAATTTGGCGATCTCAGCCAGTCTTCTGGTCAGATGAGCGACCCCTTCCATCCTTGCGCTAAGGCTCTCCCAGTTACGCCGATATACGAGTTTATGGTCGGGGCGCAGAGACACAGTTCCGGCCTGTTTGGTAATGAATTCAACCAGACCGGCCGGATTGGCGAAATTGTCGTCGCGAAACGACACCACCGCCCCCTTCGGCCCGGCTTCAACCCTTGCCACCCCGGCCTGCCTGCACAGGCATTTTATTGCCACGGTTTTAAGCAGGTTTTCCACTTCCCCGGGCAGTTCCCCGAAACGATCGATCATCTCGGCGGCAAAGCCGTCTATCTCGGACTCCGAGGAAATCCAGGCCAGGCGTTTGTAAAGGCTCATTCTGACACTTAAATCGGAAACCAGCGTTTCCGGGATGCGCACTGCCATGCCGATGTCTATACGGGGGCTCCACTCTCCTGATCCGGCGGCAGCCTCTGCGTCGGTGCCACGGGCTTCGGCGACGGCGTCTTCAAGCATCTGCTGGTAAAGCTCTATTCCGACTTCACGAATATGGCCCGACTGCTCGCCGCCAAGCAGGTTTCCCGCCCCCCTGATATCAAGATCGTGACTGGCCAGGGAGAACCCTGCACCCAGGGTATCCAGTGTCTGCATTACCTCTAGCCGCTTCTCGGCTGCACTTGAAAGAGTCCGTCCCGGCGGCAGGGTCAAATACGCATAGGCGCGTATTTTCGAACGCCCTACCCGGCCCCGTAACTGATAAAGCTGGGACAGTCCGAAGATATCGGCACGATGGATGATGATGGTATTGACGGACGGCATGTCGAGACCGGATTCTATGATATTTGTGGAAAGCAGCAGATCAACACCACCATCGCAGAAGGCGGTCATCGCCTTTTCCAATTCACTTGCCGACATCCTTCCGTGGGCGGTGACTATTGAAATTTCCGGGACCAGTTCTTCAAGCTGCCTTGCCAGCGGTTCCATATCCTCGATACGCGGGCAGACATAAAATGTCTGGCCGCCCCGGAATCTCTCCCGGACAATTGCTTCACGCACGATCACCGGATCAAAGGGGAGAATAAAAGTACGCACCGCCAAGCGGTCCACCGGCGGTGTCGCGATCAGGCTGATTTCCTTTACCCCGGAAAGTGCCAGTTGCAGTGTCCGGGGGATCGGCGTGGCGCTGAGAGTTAACACATGAACGTCCGACTTCAGACTTTTCAGGCGTTCCTTGTGAGCGACGCCGAAATGCTGTTCCTCGTCAACCACCAGCAAGCCAAGATCGCGAAAACCGACATCCTTGGCCAGCAAGGCGTGGGTGCCGATGACAATATCCACGGTACCGTCCTTCATACCGGCCTTGACCTTGCGAACATCGCCGGCGCCGACCAGCCTTGATATCCACTCGACCCGCACCGGGAAAGGGGCGAAACGGTCCTTGAAGTTGCGGTAATGCTGGCGGCACAACAGGGTCGTCGGGACCAGTACGGCGACCTGCTTGCCCGCCATAACGGTGGCGAAGGCGGAACGCAGGGCAACCTCGGTCTTGCCAAACCCGACATCGCCGCAAATCAGACGGTCGGCGGGGGTGCCACGGCTCAGATCATTAAGCGATTCCTCTATCGCCCGCCTTTGGTCTTCCGTCTCAACATAGGGAAAACGGGCACAGAATTCGTCGAACAGACCGGCTTCGGGAACTATCCTGACCCCCGGACCTAGGGCGCGGCTGGCGGCGACCGCAATCAGCTCATCCGCCATGTCACGGATGCGCTGTTTCATTTTTGACTTGCGAGCCTGCCATGCCGCCCCACCCAGCCGGTCCAGTCGACCTCCGGCCTGCTCGGAGCCATAGCGTGAGACCAGTTCGATATTCTCGACCGGCAGGAATAATTTATCACCGCCGTCATAAATCAGGACCAGACAGTCATGCGGTGCGCCGCCGACCTCAATCGTCAAAAGGCCATCGTAGCGGGCGATGCCATGATCCACATGGACCACCAGATCGCCTTTTTCAATGCTTGAGGCCTCGGCGATAAAGTTTTCCGGCCTGATCCGGCGACGGGCCGGGCGGTTGAGCCGCTCGCCGATGATATCTGGTTCGGTAATCAGTGCCAGATCGCCGGTGGTAAAGCCCTTTTCAAGGCCGATTACCGCAACCGCAACCTCATTTGACGCCAACGAGCTGGCTTCCTGCCAGTTTGCCACATCGACCATGGGAAGATCACCATGCTCGGCGAGCAGCGCCGCCAGCCGCCGCGACGATCCATTCGAATAACCGGTAACCACCACCCTTCGTCCGGCCCGCTGCTCGGCTACAATATGATCGCATACACTATCGAAAACGCTGGCCTGCGGATCAACCCGGATATCGGAGAAGTTCCGGGCCGGCTTTGCCCCGGCGTCAATCGTAGCGGGCGCACCATCCCCGTCGGGGGCGCTAAACGGCGAAAGGAATATCGCCCGCCGGTCCGCCAGCAGACGGACCATCTCGTCGGCTTCAAGGTACATCGTCGCCGGTGGCAGCGGATTATAGGTGGTCCCGGTGGCAGCCATACCACCGGCCGCGATAACGGCTCTTGCCTGATAGTATTCCTCAATCAGTTCAAGACGGGCCTTGCCGGACGCCTCGGACTGATAATCAAAAACAATGGCCGCGCCGGGGAGGTAATCAAACAGGGTTTCCATGCGTTCATGGAACAGGGCCAGCCAATGCTCGACGCCGATATGGCGGCGACCGTCGGAAATCGCGTCATACAGCAGGTCGTCACTCTTCGGCAACCCGAACAATTCCCGGTAAGCTGAACGAAACCGCGAAATTGATTTCTGGTTAAGCAAAACCTCGCTCACCGGCTTTAATATGATCCCGCCGTCAACCGTCGCGGTGGTCCGCTGGGAAACGGCATCAAAGGCGCGAATGGCCTCGACCTCGTCACCAAAAAAATCCAGCCTTACAGGATCGCCACGACCGACGGGAAAGACATCGATAATACCGCCACGAACGGCGAATTCGCCCGGCTCCATCACCGTTTCCGAACGCGAGTAACCCAACTTGCCAAGGGTTTCGAGAAGGGGTTCTACCTCCAGCTGATCTCCGGCGGAGATGCCAAGCGCCGCTCGATCGAAAAATTGCCGGGGCACAACCCTCTGCATCAAAGCCGAAACGGTGGTCAAAATAACCCGGCTAACGGTTGGCGAAGGCTCAAGCAGGCGGCTAAGAGTGTCTATTCGCCGGGCCGCAATTTCGGGATTGGGAGAAACCCGGTCATAGGGCAGACAATCCCAGGAGGGAAATTCCAGACATTCCAGCCCGGGCGAAAAAAAGCCCAGCGCATCGCCCATAAGGTCCATATGAACATCGTCGCGGGCGACGAACAGAATATTGCGGCACCCTTCCCCGGCAAGCCTGGAAACAACCATCGCATCCATTCCCAACGGGGTTCCAAACAGGCGAGTCTCACCTGTGGAATTGAGTAAACTAGTTAGTGATTTCAATGTGATATATAACCGTCTTAATGTTATTAATTGTTTTTACACTATGCCAATAGCGTTTAAAAGAGCCGTTGCGTCATCTGCCCGTTCTTGCGCCAGGCCATACCGCGCACCATCATTCCGCATCGGCATACTTCTTTCGGATATCCAGGATGTCCGGCAATGACTCGTTGAACAGGCGCACAAGTTCCTGGTCAAAGTGCTTGCCGGATTGCTGGTTAATAAAAGCCACAGCATCGTCAGCGGGCCATGCCTCTTTATATGGACGTACCGACATCAACGCATCAAAGACATCGCAAATAGCGGATATGCGCCCCTCCATGGGGATATCTTCGCCTTTGATGCCTTTGGGATATCCAGAGCCATCCCACTTTTCGTGATGGGTCAGGGCAATTGTTCGGGCCATCCACATCAGGTCGCTGTCTTGCTCGCCAATAATATCAGCCCCAATCTCGACATGCGTTTTCATGATATCAAATTCATCCGGTTCTAGCCTGCCCGGCTTTAGCATGATGTTGTCGGGAATACCGATCTTACCCACATCATGCATCGGGCTGGCGTTGAGAATTTGTAAGGCATAGTTCTCGCCAAGCCCGGCGGCTAGGGCCAGACGGTGACTGCTTTTGCTCATTCGCAACACATGCATACCGGTTTCATTATCGCGATACTCACCGGCTATCCCCAAACGGCGGATAATTTCGAGGCGGGTTGTTTCCAGTTCCTGGTTGCGTTCCTGAAGCTCGACAGTGCGCTCAAGCACCCTGGCTTCGAGTATCTCATTTTGCCGTAGCCGTTCGTTGTGAAGGAAGCGAACCTCAAGCATGTTGGATATGCGGTTCAGCACTTCAGTTTTATCGAACGGCTTGGTAACAAAGTCCTTGGCCCCCGCATCCAGGGCCTTGATGCGGGTCTCCATGTCGCTCTGGGCGGTCAACACCAGGATCGGCAGGTAATCACCCTTGATGCCGTCCGACAGTTGTTCCATGACCTGAAAACCGTCCAGGTGCGGCATCCGAATATCGAGCAGGATAAGATCAAAATTGTTGTCTTGATAAAGTCCCTTTACCTCCCTTGGGTCGGCGGTGCTTTGCACGTTGGTATATCCGCTGTAGGACAACATCACCTTAAGGAGAGCTATATTGTCCGTCTGGTCATCGACAATCAGGATATGGGCATCCAGGTTCTTATCCGCGGTGGCGTTCATCCGGATGCCTCCAGTACGGTCTTGATGGCGCCCACCACCTCGGGGACCCGAATGGGCTTGGTCAGGTAACTCTGGAAGCCCGCTTCCATCCCTTTCTCGATGTCTCTATCGGTGGCGGCTGCACTCATGGCCAGAACCGGGATATTCATGGTTTCCTTGCAACTCCGCAATTTTTTCAGGGCCTCGATGCCGTTCATGCCGGGTAGGTTTATATCAAGTATAATTATGTTCGGTTTTTCGGCCATTGCTAGTTCTATCCCCAGCTCGGCGTTGTGAGCCGAGATTATCGAAAGTCCCTCGATATGTGAAGCGATCAACTCCATCAGTTTGATGTTATCGGGGTTGTCTTCCACATAAAGCACGGTGCCGTTTATGCAGGGAAGTGACTGCATGGCTTGCTCAACCTCTATATCGACGGCAGTGGTGTCTTGGTCATCGACCAATTTCGCCAGTGGCAGTTCAATCCAGAATGTGGAACCCTTGCCGACTTCGCTTTCCAGACCGACAGCACCGTTCATAAGCTCGACCAGATTTCTGCAAACAACAAGACCAATGCCGGTGCCCTCGATCTCTGAATTTTTGGCATCAAGGCGACTGAAAGGCTCAAACAGTTCGTTTTGTCTGTTCTTTGGGATGCCTTCACCGGTATCGGTAACGGCGAGGCGTAACCGGTTGTCCGCAGTACCTTCAAAGCTGATGGTAATCGTGCCGTTTTCACGGTTGTACTTGACCGCGTTTGACATCAGGTTAAGCAACACCTGCTTGAAACGGGTGTGGTCGGCACGGACCCTTGGTGCTTGTGTCGCCCCGTCGGTAACAGAAATAACTATGCCGCGTTTTCTCGCCATTGTCGTTACCAGAGGCAGGCACTCATCAATAACATCCATCGGTGCGATGTCTTCGATGGAAACCTTTACTTTCCCTGCTTCGATCTTCGCCAGATCGAGAATATCGTTGATCAGTTCAAGCAGATGCTCGCCACCTTTCATGATCCTGCCAACGCTGTCTTTCTGGTCTTTTGTCAACGGCTCTTTGGGGTTGAAGTCGAGCATTTGTGCGAAGCCCAGGATGGCGTTCATCGGCGTTCGCAACTCGTGGCTCATCGACGACAGGAAATCGGACTTGGCCTGGTTGGCTTTGTCGGCCTGTTCAACCGCTTCTACTCTTTCCGTCACGTTGGTGCGTATAGCGACGTATTGGAAGGGCTGGCCACGGTCATTCAGGAACGGAACGATGGTGGCGTCTACCCAATAATAGCGGCCATCTCTTTTGCGGTTTCTTACAACGCCGCGCCACACCTTGCCGCTCGCTATAGTCCTCCACAAGTCGGTAAAAAACTCCGGCGGGTGCAACCCGGAATTCACTATACGGTGATTTTGGCCCTGCAACTCCTCGCGAGAATAACCGCTTATGTCACAGAAGTTGTCGTTGGCGTATGTGATGTTTCCTTTGACATCGGTAATGCTGACAATGGCATGTTCATCAAGGGCACGTTTCTGAAAATCAAGTTCCCTGACAGTTTGCTCCAGCATAAAAAGCATTTGATTATTCTTATTAACGTAAGGACGGATAGCAAAAACGTAAATCAATGGCGATGACATCATACTAAGAAGCGAGACATCGATAATGGTTTCAGTCAAAGTATTTAATTTAAACGGTAACAATTCGATAGTTATAATAGTTATAACTTCAACCACAGCGATGATCAAATAAACCATCAATACTAATTTGGTAATATTATTTCTTGTTACCATATTTAACTTGGATGATTCTTTGATATATTGCTCCATTCCACTACACTCTCAAAATTTATTATTTTATACACTTTTCCAATGCTGTTTTAAAAGATCCATGACATCATGATCGTGCTCAGGCGGCGGGGGGGTATTGCCGGTTACCCATTTAAAGAGTTCAACGTCGTTTTCCTTTAGCATGGTTTCCAGACGTTCCAATTGCCGGTCATCCAAATCGTCCAGGCAGCTTTCCGCGAAGTCGCCAAAAATAATATCATTTTCGACCATTCCCATATGCTTGCATTTAAACAGCAGACGCTTTCTCATAATATTAGCGGAATCGGGCATTCAGGTTCTCCAAGCTGCGCTATAGGATATAAAGCCACTTTAATCGGAAGTCTCACTTTAATCGGAAGTTATCGACAATGCGCCCGGAAGTTCTTTTTCCCTTATTCAGGCCGGTCACTTCACTTGCTGGCGTTGGTCCGCGTATCGCCGCGATCATGAAAAAGGTGGTGGGAGAACATCTTGTCGACCTGTTGTGGCATCTGCCGGTCGGGATTATAGATCGCCGATACGCACCAAAAGTCGCCGAGGCCAAAGCTGGCGTAGTGGCGACCATGACCCTGCAGGTGGATAAACATTTCAAGCCCGCCAACAGACGTCTTCCCTATAAGGTTTATTGTTCAGACGAGACCGGCAAAATTGCCCTGGTCTTTTTCCACGCCCATGACGATTACCTGAGACGCATATTGCCGGAAGGTGAAACCAGGGTCGTCAGCGGGGAAATCGAGGCATATGGCGACGAGATACAGATCACCCACCCGGATCATATTGGCGAGTTGAAAGAGCTGGAGCGGCTGAAAGCGGTCGAGCCGGTCTACCGCCTGAGTGCCGGGCTAACCCTTAAAACACTGTCCAAAGCGTTGTTCGCCGCCCTTGATGAGGCCCCCACGATAGATGAGTGGATTGATCCCGCCTACCTTGAGCGCCAGGGCTGGAAACCGTGGCGGCAAGCCCTGTTACAGGCCCATGCGCCAACCAATGAGGACGACCTGGAACCGACATCCCCGGCCCGCCAGCGCCTTGCCTACGACGAACTGCTGGCCAACCAACTGGCATTGGCGATGGTCCGCTACAACCTGCGCCGAGCGGCCGGACGTCCGACCATTGGCGACGGCTCGCTCAGCACCAGGGTTCTCGACGCACTGGCCTTCCGGCTGACCTCGTCACAGGAAATCGTGCTGGCGGAAATTCGTACCGACATGGCCGCCGATATCCGTATGCTTCGCCTGCTTCAGGGCGACGTCGGCAGCGGCAAGACGGTGGTTGCCCTGCTTGCCATGCTAAGCACCGTCGAGGCCGGAGGACAAGCGGTGATAATGGCTCCGACCGACATTCTCGCCCGCCAGCATATGGCGACCATGGAACCACTCGCCAAGGCCGCCGGAATCAGGATCGTGCTGCTGACAGGCCGCGAAAAAGGCCGCACCCGCCAAGCTATACTCGAAGCCCTCGAAAGCGGGGATGCAGGGCTGGCCGTCGGCACCCATGCCCTGTTCCAGGAGGATGTTTCTTTTGCCAACCTGCGACTCGCGGTAATTGACGAACAGCACCGTTTTGGCGTTCACCAGCGACTTGGCCTTACCAATAAGGGCCAGGCCGTCGATGTCCTGGTGATGACCGCGACGCCTATACCACGAACCCTGATGCTAACCGCCTACGGCGACATGGATGTTTCGCGGATTACCGAAAAGCCGGCCGGGCGCAAGCCGGTGATAACCAGGGTTATGCCGATTGATCGCCTCGGCGAGGTAACCATGGCGGTAAGGCGTGCCTTGGAAAAAGGGTCCAAGGTCTACTGGGTCTGCCCGATAATAGAGGAATCCGAAGTCCTGGACATGGCCGCCGCCGAAGACCGCCACGCCGGGCTAAAGAAGATATTCGCAGAGCGGGTTGGTCTGGTCCATGGTCGGATGAAGGGCCGCGACAAGGACGCGGCAATGCAGGCATTCATTGATGGCCCGGTAGATATTCTGGTCGCTACCACGGTGATAGAAGTTGGCGTCGATGTACCAAGTGCCACGGTTATGGTGATCGAGCATGCCGAGCGTTTCGGTTTGGCCCAGCTTCACCAGCTACGCGGTCGCATCGGTCGGGGACTTGAAAGTTCGACCTGCCTTTTGCTGTATGCCGGACCGCTGACCGCAACCGCCAGGGATCGCCTGAA
>CAZEFJ010000097.1:0-8708 GCA_964511465.1 uncultured Hyphomicrobiales bacterium | reverse complement strand
GGCTTAGTCCACCGGTACTCAACTGGTCGCGGAAAGAGGCCAAAAAGGTCTGGAATTTTTCCACATCCTTTACCTTTCCGGCGATCGAACCGGGGGATATCAGGCCTTTTATATCGGGACTGGCGATAAGACTGAAGGCATCGCGCAACGGCGTGTTTTGCATTGCCGCGCCGTAGTCCCGGCGCGCCCTGTCGAGGCCCCTGTTGTCGCCGCTAAGGGTCAGGGCAACGACAAGATTGAGCACGAATTTGCTTTGTTTTTTATCCAGTGGACTTTTCGGCACGACATTGAAGTCCTTGGCCATTCGCCGCAATTCCTGGGCCGCCCTGGGCCAGTCTTTGGCATCCCAGTAAAGCTCCTCGCGGAGCAGCTTGGCATCCATGCTTTTATCTTCCTTCAGCAATTTTAGGGCATCTTCATTTCTGTTCAGCGCCATCATGACCCGGGCCTTGAGATGGCGGCGCTGGTCGCTCAATTTGACGCTGATTCCCTTAACATCGGAATCTTCAAGCGCCGCCAACGCTTTTTCCGGCTCCCTTGCCAGTATACGAACCAGCGCCAGCCGCGCCCCGACCCGCGCCTTTTCTTCACCATCAAGGCGAAACTTGATTTGATTTTCGAGCAACTTTGCCCCCTGGTCGAGAAGATCCAGACCGACCAGGTAATCGGCCAGCTTGCGAATCATTTCATCGCCTTTGGCACCCGGCGGGGTAAGCTCCTTGAATTCGTCGTAAAGGGCTATCGCGGTTACCGGAGAGAGTGATTTTGCCTCTCCTTCAAGATAAAGTTTATTGAATATATCCGACATATTCTTGGACACATCGCCGACATTCTTGTTGTCACGGAAGTTGGTCACCGCCTGACGCAGCGTTCTCAGGCCATCGCGGAAATCCCCTTCTTCCACGTACAGTTTGCCCAGCCTTCTTAAAAGATTGAATTCGAAATCATCGCCGCGCCAGGAAAAGCGTAATTTTTCCAGCTCGTTTATCGCGTCTACGGTTGTGATCTCGCGCAGTTTCAGCAGCAGCTCGGCCCGCGCGAATGCGGCCTTGGCCCGGCTTGGACGATGCGGCCCCGCCATCGCCGCCTCCCATTTGCCGATCGCACCTTCAAAATCTCCCCCCAGTTCTTTTAATTTCCCTTCAACATAGTCAAGTTGACCTTGCCGGGCCGGGCCGGGCTTTTCATTTTTCATTTCGTCTATACGGCTTTGGGCTTGTTTTATATTACCGATCTCTATTGCCGCCTCGGCCGCCAACATGGTCAAGGGCATCTTTAGCGCCTTGGGATATTTCCTCATAATCGCTCCCGCACGCCTTAGATTGCGGGCCGAGCGGGCTATATCGCCCTCGGCGGCAAGAAGCTCCGAACGCAGAAACTTGCCCTCGTCGTTGCCGTTAAGCGAGGCATCGAACAAATCAACTCTGGCATCCTTCAGACGCCCCATGAGAAAGCTGGAAGTCCCGCGCATCGCCCTGAATTCAGGATTGCTCAGTTTTCCTGGGTTATCCTCTCCAACAAGCTTAAGCACCCCCAGGGTTTCCGGGTCGAAACCGTTGGCAAAGTAGAATTTGGCTAAATTCATACGGGATTTTTCGCGTTTCAGGCTCTTGGCCTTGGCGGTAGCCGCGGCCCTCAACAATTTTTCCTTTGTACCGTTAAAGTCCAACAGCTCACCCTGCCCGAATTTTTCAAGGTTGAAGACCCTGCTCATCGGCCGCATCGCGCCCAGTTTGGCATTGGTGATAAGACCCAAACCCGGCGAGGATAGCTTGAGGCCGCCAGCGCTGATAATTTCAATTCCCTGGCGCAATGGACGCACCCTCAAACCATCTATTCTGGAATGGATCACCACTCCCTGGGCGCTCATCAGGATTTCAAACTGAGGGTACCGGTAGTTCTGGAAAACACCATATCCAAGCGGGATCACCGGGATCACAACAATCGTGTCGCCGACCCCCGGATCATTCAAGACCACCGCCTTGCCGGGATCGTTTACCGGTATGAATACCCGTGCCCCAACCGGCGAGTTGGGTTGCGCCTTGGGTTCTATCGGAACCCTGGCCTGCAAGGGACGCTTTTTGAATTCCAGTATCCAGGCCAGTCCGTCACGTTTAAGACCGGGATTGATGCCTGCGACTGTCGTAAATTTCAGATTTGTCGCCGCTTTTGAGGGTATCTGTTCAATGCCGCGAAAAAGGTTGCCGCCGCTGGCACGAAGTTTTTCCACATCAACCACGGACGGCTTGTCAAAGACAACCCAGAGAGAACCGGCCCTGCGGAATACTGCGGCCCCGACCGGCTCATTCCAGTCAAAACGCATGGCAACCGCCCCTGCCACGCCTTTCAGAGGCGCCACACTAACCGCCGGAACACGTACCTGGCCAGGCGAAGGGGCGACCGAACCATCGGCCACGACGGCACCCTTATTGGCAGCGGCGGATAACGGGTCAAGCGACGTAGGCGGGACCAATGCAGTAGGCGGGGCCAGTGCCGTCGGTGATCGTGCCGCCCCAACCGGTTTCAATGCCCCGCCAATAGCGGCGGCCGTCCGCTCCGGCTTGGGATTAACCGCCGGAGAGGGAGCGGATTTTACTTTCGTCGGCGGCTCTGCTTTCTTCACCTTCTTCGCCGGTGGCGACGACACGGCGGCGGTCTTTTTCGGGCTGGGGGCCATAATGTCGACAACCACCTTGGAGCCGGAATAGGAATGCCGCACCTTTGATGTTTCCGGCACCGTCAAGCTCACCGTCACCGAGTTGGCGGAAATATCGGAGCTTATGCCACGAACATATTTGGGAGGCCTCTTTTTCAGCGAACCAAGCCTGATCCGGGCCGCAGCGGCAAAGGTTATGGTCGCCTTGTCGCCATTTCTTTTCAGTTTATATGCGACCCGTCTGGGCCAGTCGAAAACTATACGGCTGTAGCCCTTGTGCGCGCCGGAGCGAACACCGACAGATTGCTGCGGGGCTTTTTTACCGGCCACCGTTTTGGAGGCCGCCACGGGGTTGGCCGAAGGTGCCTTATCCAATATATCGACGACTACCGCCGCACCCATATTAAATTTGCGCAGAGAAAAATTATCCTTGAGGGAAAAGGTTACGGATCGTCCATCGGCCCCGGGTTTGGCGCCTTTCAGGTATTTTCGCAGCCCTTTCAATACGTTTCCATATGATGTCTCGATAGGCCTGCCAAAACTGACGGACAGACTTTTGCCGTTGATTGCGGCGGTGGAAACGACGGGGAAAGGCCAGTTGAAAACTATCCGTCCATAGCCTTGGTGGGACGCCCCACGCACCGTCACCGCCTCGGCCCAGGCGGAGTTCCCCGCGTCCAGCATTAACACCAGCGAAGCCAACAAGGCCCAGACCAGGCGGCGAGACGGAAAAAACATCAGGGCATGTCTCGACTATATGGAACCGCTGAAACAGCGCCCCCGGTTCGCTGACGAGGAGAACCGCAGACCGAGTGCGGATCGACGCGGCTCAGGGGACCGGAGGTGCTGCCTTCGGTCGCTTTTCCGGCCCACCGGCGGCGTCGAAGATGCTTGCCGATGCCCGACATCGTCGGCGCCCGATGCCCCACATCGTCTCCTGGACGGTGGGTCGGAAAAGCAATCTCAGTAATTCCATATAGCCAAGACATGCTCTAAATACTACCTGCATTGGGCATAACCACAATATCCACCCGCCGCCCCAGTGCCAGCCTCTGGCCTTTGGGAATATCCGGCAACTGGGAAAAATAACTGTCGGCGTAACCATAGGCGATTATGTCCTCCGGGTAACCCGAGCGGCGAAGCAGGTTGGCCACGGCGATCGCCCTGGCCAGCGACAATTCCCAATTCGAGGTATATTCCCCCTTGCCCGGCGGCTTGGGGTCGGAATGGCCGTTAACTCCGATCTGGTTGCCGATGTTGCGGAGAACTCCGCCAAGATCGAACAGCGCCTTGCTTGCCTTTTTTGACAACTTCGCCCGGCCGGCCGGAAAAAGAAGGTCTCCGGGCAGGGCAATGACAAGACGATCGTCAAGACGCATCAAAATGCTCCGTGAAAGCACAGGATCATCGGAGATGGCCTTCTTCAAAATCGATGCAAGATAATCCAGGTTGATCGCCTTTCTGCGGAAAATACTGGCAATATTGAGACTTGACGATGTCGCCTCAACCGACAGCGCGGAAGACGGGTTGAGAGTTTGCGACAAGGCGTCGGTCATCGATTTCCATTTATCCGTCTGGACACTGGACATGGAAAACAGCAAGACAAAAAAGGTCAGCATCAGAGATACCAGATCGGTAAATATAACCATCCACCCCAGTCCGCCGCCAGAACTGGAAGATGTTACCTGCGAGATGTCTTCGTCTTCTGTATACATGGCGATATATCGGCCAAAGGCCGTTTTCTACCCCTTCCCGGGTGTTGGGAACTTAAGTTTCGTCTCGTCTGAATTACGAACATAAAAGCGGATAATTATTTTATCAGAAGAACCCGGCATCAGTCCCATGGCAATACTGTCCGGGGGGGCGCCTCGTTTCCGCAATTCGCGGACAAAGACACCACCACGGGACATCTCCAGAGTTTGTTTTACAGGAAGCTGCTTGTCGCCGCTTAAGGTGGATCCGACTATAAACTCCATATCATAGCGAACACCCGGGGGACGACCGCTAAGCGCCGCGACTATACGATCCATAAACGGCAGGCGGCCCGGCCTGATCTTGGCAGTGGATGGGAAAAACACGGAATCGGCGGGGAGTACGACCCGCATCAACCTTCCCGGCTGGACAACTTCTACTTTAGCAACCTGTATGGTGGTGACGAAAATATTGGTAACCTGTTCCTGAAAGGCCTGACCCGCAAGAACCGCCCCTTCCTCGGTCGAAAAAGCATTGATTTCAACACTCGGCGGAATAATGTTGGAAAATGTCGAGGTAACGCTTCCCATCGCCGCCTTTGCCTTACTTTTCTCCAGCGTCGAAATGCTAACCAGCAGGATAAAAAAGGCAAGGATAAGCAGATATAGGGCAAGGAAAAGCGACAACGTATTCTGACCGCTTCCATCGGCGGATGTCGGTCGGGGCGAGGCCTCAATATCTTCCATGTAATGTCCTGTCCACTAGAGCATGTCTTGGCTATTGGAACCGCCTCCATATAGCCGAGACATGCTCTAGCGCGGTCCAGGATATATAAGAACCGACCTATCAGCCAAGACTTGCCAGCAATGCGTCGATCTCATCCTGGGTTTTCGCTTCGCTTTTTTTCTGCGGACCGTTGAGAAGGTCTTCGTCGGTAATTTCACTGGGGCCGTTGTCTTTATTGTCAGCAACCTTTTTCCCGCCCCTGACCCGGCTTTTGTCATCGTCAAAAACAGCGACCAGCGCATCGACCTTATCTTCGATGTTTTTCAGCATGGCAACCACTTTCGCAATACGCTGCCCGGTGATGTCCTGGAATCCGCAAGCCTCGTATATAGCGGTGGTGGCTACCGTCAGGGTGCCGGCCACATCCGGCTCGACGTTTTTCGTTACCTCGTCGATGGTTTCCGCAGCATCCATTATCGCATGGGTTGCTTCGGCCGCGGCCTCGGCTATGGCATCCAGCTCACCCGTCGCATTGGGAAGAAATTCATCCTTGACCTCTTCCGGGCGAATGCTTGCAATTTCGGCCTTGGCGGCGCGGATATAGCACGACAGATCACGCAACTCGGCCCGCAAGGAAGGCTTGCTGCCGCGACGGCTCTTTCTTCTAGGGGTTTTTGCGGCGGCCTTTGGCTTTATAGCACGCCCCCCACCACTCTTTCCGACTTTTACCCCAAGACCGGCATTACCTTTTGATGAAGGCATGATCGTCCTAGCCCCCTGCCAGGTACTCTAAAAATCGCCAAGCACGCTCACCAGCTTGGATTTCAGGGTTTCGGCATTGAACGGCTTGACAATATAATTGGAAACCCCCGCTTCCTTGGCGGAGATAACATTTTCGGACTTGCTCTCCGCCGTTATCATGATGAATGGGATATGCTTGAGCTTATCATCTGCGCGGACTTCCCGAAGAAGCTGAATGCCCGTCATAGGCTCCATATTCCAGTCCGATATGACTAGCCCAAAATCCGCCTGACGTAGCTTTTGCAACGCCATAGAGCCATCCGTAGCTTCGTCTATATTGGTAAAACTAAGTTGGCTGAGAAGATTGCGCAAGATCCTAAGCATGGTCTTGTAGTCATCAACAACCAAAACATTCATATTCATATCAACAGCCATGTAACTTCCCTTCCTTGGCCGCAAACCAAAAACACAGAAACGAGCTTAACTCATTAATACCCGGTTTCTAAAGCACAAATAGAAAATATTTTGTTAAAATAAACTATCTTAATTGGCCTTGTCATAAAAAATTATGGTCCGCGATCATCATCCGGGGGAAGGCAATTTTCTTAACCGGGAAAGTTCGACCGTAATTTCCGTTGCCTTGGCCGGGTCCATTTTGGCCATAATCGCAGCGAGTTTACGTTCTTTCATTCTTTCCACCACCGAAAGAAGGGTGTCCATTTGCAGTTTCTCAAAAATTCGCGCCGCATCATTGGGCTTCATATTTTCATAAATTTTTACCAGACTTTGCATTTTCGCAGACTGCTGATCGTCATAGGTCTTGATAAGCTTTGAAATTGTATCCTGGAACACCTTGAGTTCTTCGACCTTTTTGTTGATCCTGGACTCGGCTGCCTTCAGCATTGCCTCACGGACATTAACTTCCCTGTCACGCTTGTCCAGTTCTTCGCGCCTGGCCGCCAACTGTTGAAGCAGATCAATCTCGGCCTGGGTCAACAGTGTCGGATCATTTCCCAGCAGGGTTGAGGAATCAGCGGCGCTTTTCGTTGCCGCTTGGTCAGCCGCAGGCTGATCTCCCGGCATCGTCGGAACCGGTGCGGCGGTAGCGGGGGGCGTGGTGGCGGGGGCCGTCGACTGCTGAGCCTGTGCCTCGGCAACGGAAATAGAGCTGTTGATAACTACTTCAACACCCTTCCAAATGTTGCCAACCTTGACCGTCAGCATCAGGGAGACGAAGAAAATAGTCAGCGGAAGAATGCGAATCCTTGAAATAATACCCAACATTTAAAAGCTTTCCTGTTTGTCTATCCAGGGCGATCAGGAACAGACGAATATAACAACTAGCGCACCGCACGAAGCGCCTTGAGAAGTTCCCGTTCAGCGTCCGAACCTGCCTTGGCATGTTCATCCGCGATCGTGTCTCTGATGGTGTCCTTTCCATCTGCCTGATGGTGTACGGAACTATGGGATGGCGAATTGCGGGGCGAATATCCACTTTCCTTACGCGCCTCGCGAACCGTTTCTTCCAAATGGTCGGCGACTTTATCCCCCCGCTCGATCAGAAACACCAAATCGTCATGCAGAGATTGGGCATTGCCGATACCTTTTTGTAATTCCGTGGCGGTTTCCCTCAATTTGCCGATATTTTCATCTGCCCTTATCGTCGCTTCACCGAAGCTTGCCGCCAGCCGCTCCATTTCTTCCTTGCCCCGGCGCAGGCTTTCCAGTTTGCGGTTCAGAACCATGGCGTAGCAAATTGTTGCTACAAGCAAGATGGCGACGAGTATGTCCAGTACAAGCGAAAACACTGCAGCTACCCCGTATATTTTACTGAATATATCATCAAGAAGCGTCCGTTTTAATCAACCTGTTCTCAATCCTTACGGCCATGTTGCTTCCCTTGCGGCCCATTTTACCAGAATACAGGGGAACCCCGCCAGATCGCATATCAATCAGGGAATCAGGGCTGACATTAAACATAATCTGGGATCCCACTTTCAGGTTGAAAACATCGTTCAGCCGCATGATCTGCTCGCCCAGCACCGCGTCCATCGACACATCGGTCACCCACAGTTCCTTTGCCAGATGGACCTCCCATATAGAGTCACGACCAAATTTTTCACCCATGAACATCTGTAAAAGCAGTTCGCGAATCGGTTCCAGGGTGGCATACGGCAACAGCATTTCAAGCCGTCCGCCGCGGTCTTCCATGTCGATACGCAGACGAACAACGATAGCCGCATTCGAAGCCCTTGATATGGTTGCGAACCTGGGATTGGTCTCCAGTCGGTCAAAGCGGAAGGTCACCGGGCTTAACGGCTCAAAGGCTTCTCCCATATCCGTCAGCATGACCTGAACCATGCGTTCGACCAGGCTCCTCTCGATTGTTGTATATGGACGTCCTTCGATACGCATCGCGGCAGTGCCCCGACGACCGCCCAAAAGAACATCGACAATTGAATATATAAGTGATGAATCGACGGTTATGAGCCCGTAATTATCCCATTCCTCGGCCTTGAACACACTCAACATCGCCGGCAGAGGTATGGAGTTAAGGTAATCGCCAAAACGAATCGAGACGATATTGTCGAGCGAGACCTCGACATTGTCCGAAGTAAAGTTACGCAGAGAAGTTGACATAAGGCGGACCAGACGATCAAAAACGACTTCAAGCATCGGCAGGCGCTCGTAAGATACCAGCGCGCTGTTGAGAATAGCCTGCATCCCCGACTTATCGGAGCCACCGTCGTGATCATCATCAAATCCAAGAAGGCTGTCGATTTCATCCTGGTTAAGAACCCTGGTTGACTGGCCGCCGGAGTCGGACGGGGCCGCGACGCCGCCACCGCCACCACCGCCGCCGCCGCCTCCATCGCCCATTGCGGCTTCCCAC
>CAZEFJ010000096.1:0-8759 GCA_964511465.1 uncultured Hyphomicrobiales bacterium | reverse complement strand
CGCCAACTAGGGGATAAAAACCAACATATGATATCAATACAATTCTGTTCCCTGGTCGATTGCTTGCTTTACTGGCAAGTATAGTCCGGTCAAGACCGTGGATCTTGTAAGTAAATTAAAAGGAATGCTTCCCGGAAAGCTAAAAGGAATGCTTTCCGGGGGTCGCAAAGGCGACGATGACGAGGACGAATACGAGGACGAATCGGAAGAAGATGTCGATGACATCGACGAAGATGTTAACGACGACGACGAAGAAGACGACGGCGAAGGCGGCAGTCTGGTCGCCACGCTTTCCGCCAAGCTGGGCGGCAAACGCAACCTGATGATTGCCGCTGCCGGTGCGGCGGCGGTGGTTCTTGGTCTTGTCGGCACTGCGGCGTGGATGCTTATTGGATCGTCGGGCGATCAATCTGCCGCAGCCGGGGGGAGTGAAGCGGACCCCAATTCTCCTCGCGTGGTGATTGATATTCCCCCCAGACCGAAGCCGCTTCCCGGTAAAAAACGGCGGACGTCGGGTTCGCTGAACGCAATCGCCGCTTCGGATCAGGGGCCGGGGGCGGGGATCGTGGTGTCCCCCGTGACGTTGGCTTCTTTTGTTGGGTTGAAGGAACTTGCCGTCGGCAAGCCGTTGCCTCCGGCCCCCGACCAGAACCTGGTCGAGCAGACAGAGCAAGGGCCTTTGCCGAAGATAGACGACAAGGGCCGAAAGCCGTGGCAGGTTTACGCCAGGCCCTTCGATAACGGCAATACTTTGCCGGAAGTATCTATTATCGTCACCGGCATGGGACTTAGCCGGGCCGCTACCGAAGTCGCTATCAAGCGGCTTCCGGGCGAGGTGACGCTGGCTTTCGATCCTTACGCCGAAGGTTTGAACGATTCGGTGGCCACGGCCCGGGCCGCCGGTCATGAAGTATTGATCTCGCTGCCTCTTGAGCCAAAAAACTTTCCTGTTTTCGATCCCGGACCGGATGCTCTTATGACCACACTCGGTCCCGAGGAGAACCGGCGGCGTCTTGATCTGGTTCTCGGTCGGTTCACCGGATATGTCGGCGTCGTCACGGCTATGGGCTCGAAGTTTTCCGTTGACGACAAAAATGTTCGTCCGATGCTTGATGCGCTGAAGGCGAGGGGGCTGATGTTCGTTGATGGAGGCGCCGAGCCAAAAACGGTTGCTCCCAGGATTGCCACCGAGATCGGTTTGCCCAGGGTTGTCAACAATCTGCTTCTTATCTCATCTTCATCAAGGCCTAATATTGATCGTATGCTGGCCGAACTTGAACCGATAGCCCGCAATCAGTCGGCGGTGGTGGTCATCGCCGAGGCAAGCCCCGCCAACCTGGAGAGGCTGATTGCCTGGATTGCTACTTTTCCCGCCAAGAAACTGGTGCTGGCTCCGGTCTCGGCGGTCGCCGACAAGCAGTTTATCGAATGAGCTCACACCTTCCCTATCGCAAGGGCGTTGGCGCCGTTCTGCTTGATCGCCGGGGCCGGGTCTTTGTCGGCAAACGGATCGACATGCCAAGCAAATACTGGCAAATGCCCCAGGGAGGCATCGACAAGGGAGAAAAACCCAAACATGCAGTAATCCGGGAACTGGCAGAGGAAACCGGAATAACCAAGGCCGAAATTATTGCCAAGAGTTCATCCTGGCTGACCTATGATCTGCCCGCCGAACTGGTCGGCAAAGTGTGGAAGGGAAAATACCGGGGTCAGAAACAAAGATGGTTCGCCCTGCGTTTTACCGGCAAGGACAAGGAGATAGATCTGGAGGCTACGGATCATCCCGAATTTATGAAATGGAAATGGGTCAGCATGGACAGGCTTGCTTCGATAATAGTTCCTTTTAAACGCAAACTTTATCAGGACATAGTTGCAGAGTTCAGCCATCTGCCCAATAGAATCAGTTCATGATGTATTTCCAGGTTATTGCCGGGTTCGTCCTGTTGCTTGGCGGGGCCGAACTGCTGGTCCGCGGCGCGGTGGCGCTGGCAAGCCGTCTGGGGGTATCCAAACTGGTTATCGGGATGACCGTAATCGCCTTCGGAACATCGGCCCCGGAACTTGTGGTCAGCCTGAAGGCGGCTCTTTCCGGTGCCGAGGGAATGGCGTTGGGCAACATCATCGGTTCCAACATCGCCAATGTTCTGCTGATCCTTGGGGCGGCGGCTATGGTTACGCCGATCGTGACCACGCCTGCCGCCTTAATTCGTGACGGTATGGTGTTGTTGGGCGGCAGCCTGCTATTCGCCGGGATGTTATGGTCCGGGACTATCTCAAATCTGGATGGAATGGTGTTGCTGGCCCTGTTTTTCGCCTTTCTTGGTTATTCCTATTGGCGCGAGACCCATAGTCCCGGCAAGGCCGAGGAAACCGGTGCAGTGGAGGTCGATGAGTACGGCGGTTTTACCGGTTCCATGTGGGTCGCTTCGGCGGCCTTGCTGGGGGGGCTGTTCGGGGTCATATATGGTGCCGACCTGCTGGTCGAGGGCGGGGTTGCCATCGCCCGCCTGCTGGGAGTCTCGGAAGAGGTAAGCGGACTGACCCTGGTCGCTTTCGGAACCTCGTTGCCTGAATTGGCGGCCTCGGTGGTCGCGGCATTGCACAAACATACCGATCTGGCGCTGGGTAATGTGGTCGGATCCAACCTGTTTAATATTCTCGGGGTAATCGGAACGGTATCGATAATCAGACCGCTACCCGTCCCGGACCAGATACTGTCATTCGATATGTGGGTGATGCTGGGAGCGACGGCGTTGCTGCTTCCGTTCCTGATGACCGGCTGGCGGCTCAGCCGGACCGAAGCTGCGATCTTTCTTATCGGCTACGTTGGCTATATTGCGTTCCAGTTCAATGGAGGGCTGATATGAGCAAACATCCCTTGGGATCGGCCCTGGTTACCGGCGGAGCCCAGCGTATAGGTCGTGCCATCGTGCTTGAGCTGGCCAATCGCGGTCTGGCGGTGGCGATCCATTATAATCGCTCTAAAGATGCCGCCGAAAGTCTCGCCGGGGAAATCGCCGCGGCAGGTGGCCGGGCGGTTGCCGTCCACGCCGACCTTGCCGACGAAAATCAAACCGCGGCACTGGTATCGGAGGCGGCGTTATCAGTTGGTCCGCTTAGTGTACTGGTTAACAACGCATCCGTATTCGAGGATGATTCGCCCCAAACCGCCAGCCGCGAATCCTGGAATGCCCATATGCAGGTAAATTTGCGGGCTCCGTTCATGTTGTCCCAGGACTTTGTCAAGCAGGCATCGGCCGACTGCCGGTGCAACGTGATTAACATTATAGATCAGCGAGTGTGGAACCTTACTTCGTACTTTACCACCTACACCCTGAGCAAGGCTGCACTGTGGACAATGACCCAGACGCTGGCTCTGGCCCTGGCCCCCGGGGTTCGGGTCAACGCCATAGGGCCGGGGCCGACGTTGGCCAGTGTCCGCCAGACGGATGAGGCGTTTCGACGCCAGTGGACTTCGACGCCGCTGTCGCGGCGGGTCGAACCAAAAGAAATAGGTGAGACGGTGGGCTTCATCCTTGACGCGCCGTCAATGACCGGGCAAATGATCGCACTGGATGGCGGCCAACATCTGGGTTGGCGTCAACCGACCGCCAGGGATGAGGAATAGCAAGAGTCTTTCAGGGAGTTACAATGTCGATAAGTCCGCTAAAAAGAGTCCAGACCGACGCCGACGCCGGAAGAGGCATTTGCCGGGTCTTTATAAGAGATATGGAAGTCTTGTGTCTGGTTGGGGTTCATGGTTTTGAGCGTGAGGCGGCGCAACGGGTGCGAATTAACATAGATATGGGAGTGCGGGAGAATGCGACGCCGCTTGGTGACGATATCACCAACGTCGTCTGTTACGAGGATATAGCCGACGGAGTTCGTGAAATTGCCACCGCCTGTCATGTCAATCTGGTCGAGACAATGGCCGAGAATATAGCCGTTTACTGTCTTGGCAACCCGCGGGTTGAAAGCGTCAGGGTCAGGGTCGAGAAACCGGATGTTTTTGACGATGCCGCCAGTGTCGGAGTCGAAATCGAGAGGCTCAGGGCGCCCCACGATTGAATGGGGCAATTCGTTTCCTGAATTCTCTTAACGGACCTATTCAGAAGTATAAAAAATTATTTTTATCTTCCCTCCAAGTCATTGCAAAAAAAAGATTAAGCGGCCTAAATCAAATTAGTTGTGCACAGGTGAGTGTTCATCCGGTTTTTTCGCATAGAGCCGCGGATATTTTCTGCCATTTTTTTAGATAGAGACATTACATATAAAATTTTATTAAAAATCAATGAGTTAGCAATGTGCCTAAAAAACAGGCAAAATACAGGAATCAATGGCCTGTTTAGGCCCCGGCCTTGGAATTGGGAATTATCAACAACCTTATCCACAACATTCGTGGATAGTTGGCGAAGGCCTTGTTTTTGCGTCCCCGGCTTATACCTGGGTATAATTGCGTATCGACCTTTCGGGGGCGGATAATCGGCTGTGCCAGGGATTTTGGATGGCGTTAAAAGATAAAACCGGCAACACTTCTCAGGCTGTGCCATCGCTCGAAAGAGGGATCGAACTGATCCGTTGCCAACTGGCCACCCTGGCCGCCATGCCGGGGGTATACAGGATGATTAATGCCGCGGGTGGCGTTCTCTATGTCGGCAAGGCCAAGAATCTTAAAAAGAGGGTCGCAAGTTATACCCGGCCTTTGCGGTTGAGCAATCGTCTGGCCCGGATGGTCGCCGAAACGGTGGCGATGGAATTCGTCATCACCCATACCGAGGCCGAGGCGTTGCTGCTGGAAGCTAATCTTATAAAGCGACTGAAGCCGCGCTATAATATCCTGCTGCGTGACGACAAGTCGTTTCCTTTGATTCTGGTCGCCGGTGGCCATGATTTTCCACGGATTATCAAGCATCGAGGCCAGCGGACACTTCCCGGCGAATATTTCGGTCCTTTCGCGTCGGTCGGGGCGGTAAACCAGACCCTGGCGACGCTGCAACGGATATTCGGTCTAAGAACCTGTTCCGACGCGGTTTTCGCCAATCGCAAGCGGCCCTGTCTGCTGTATCAGATAAAGCGTTGTTCCGGGCCTTGTGTCGGCCATATCGGTGATCACGAATATACCGAGCTGCTCGATCAGGCCCGCGCCTTCCTGTCCGGAGAAAGTCGAAACATTCAGCTTCGGATGGCCAAACGGATGCAGCTTGCCAGCGATGCCATGGATTTTGAAAATGCCGCCATTTACCGTGACCGCATCCGGGCCCTTAGCGCGGTCCAGGCTCATCAGGACATTAATCCGGCAGGCATTGGTGATGCCGATGTTATCGCCGCTTGTCAGGCGGATGGGCAGACCTGTATCCAGGTGTTCTTTTTTCGCGGCGGGCGCAATTTCGGCAACCGCGCATACTTTCCCAGCCATAGCCCCGAGGATAGTGAGGCGAGTGTGCTGGAAGCGTTTATTACCCAGTTCTACGACAACCGGACGCCGCCCGCGAAAATTCTTGTCAGCCACCGTCTGGCGGCCCAGGCATTGATAGGCGAGGCGTTAAGCGTTACCGCCGCCCGGCGGGTAAGTATTATCAATCCTCGGCGCGGAGACAAAACAAAGCTGGTTGACCATGCCATGAATAATGCCGCCGAAGCGTTGGGCCGTCGTCAGGGCGAAAATGTATCAAAGCGCCGTTTGATGGAGAATCTTGCCGATACTCTGGGCCTGGATGCGCCGCCGGAGCGAATAGAGGTATATGACAACTCCCATGTTAGCGGAACCAGTGCTGTCGGTACGATGATCGTTGCCGGGCCGAACGGGATGATTCGTAACGCTTATCGCAAGTTCAACATTCGCGGCAATTTTTCCCCCGGCGACGACTACGCAATGATGCGCGAGGTTTTGCGGCGACGCTTCACCAGGGTTCTTCGGGAAGACCCGGAACGCAATAGCGCACAGTGGCCGGACCTGGTGCTGATCGACGGCGGCAAGGGACAGATGAAGGTCGCCGAGGAAATTTTTTCAGAGCTTGGGATAAATGACGTCTGCCTCGCCGCGATTGCCAAGGGCGCTCAACGTCGGGCCGGGCGTGAAAAAATATATCAGCCGACAAGATCCGGGCCGCTGATACTTGATACCGATGATCCGGTTCTCTATTTTCTTCAGCGGCTGCGCGACGAGGCCCATCGTTTTGCCATAGGAACCCATCGGGCCAAACGTGCCAAATCCATGACCTTGTCGGTTCTTGATGAAATTCCGGGTATTGGGGCGAGGCGCAAAAAGGCGTTGTTGCACCATTTCGGATCGGCCCGCGCGGTATCCGAGGCCGGTTGTGCCGACCTCAGGGGAGTGGAGGGTATCAGTGGCGCAATAGCCAATAAAATCTATGACTGGTTCCACGGTCAAGGGTAGTATACAGACCATGTATTCAAAATGGCCCAACATACTTACATTTTCCAGGATTGCCGCGATCCCGGTTGTCGTCGGCTTGATGTTCGCTCCCCAGCCGCTGGGTAGCTGGCTGTCACTGGCCGCCTATACATATGCCTGTATAACCGATTTTTTCGACGGTTATCTGGCCAGAATTCTTGACCAGTATTCCGACCTGGGGCGGTTTCTTGATCCGATAGCCGATAAATTGCTGGTCGCATCGGTACTGCTGGGACTGGTCGGTATTGATAATATTTCCGGTTTTACCATACTTCCGGCGGCGATAATCCTGTGCCGCGAGATACTGGTTTCCGGCCTGCGCGAGTTTCTTGCCGAGGTTCAGGTCGGGGTGCCGGTAAGTTCCATGGCCAAACTGAAGACCGGCATTCAGATGGTTTCTCTGGGTTTTTTGATCGTTGGTCCGGCCGGTCCCGATTTTGGCACTGTTCCAACACTCGACATCGGTATCTATGGGTTGTGGGCGGCGGCGGCGATTACCCTGATTACCGGCTATGACTATTTCAGGGCGGGATTGACCCATATAAGCAAAACGGACTCCACCGGCTGAACCTTGCGGTTCTGCTTATCATATAGACTTCAGACGGACTTTAGAAAAATGGTCAAGGACCACCGATGGCCGACCAAGGCATATTCAAATGAATCGTTTCTCGGTAGCCGCGAGGCACGTTCTCTTCGCATCATGTCGGAATATATGGAACCCGAATCACGGTTTGCCGAGTTTCAGATTTCCGACACTATCGTTTTCTTTGGTTCGGCTCGCACCCTGCCAGGAGACGAGGCCGAAAAGGCGCTGGATATAGCCCGTGCTTCGGGCGAGGGGCTCGCAAGGGCCGAAAACGATGTCTTCATGTCGCGTTTTTACGAGGAGGCACGCGAACTGGCCCGCCGTCTTACCGAATGGTCAAAGGGTCTGGAAGAAGGGCTGCGGCGCTTTGTCGTTTGTACCGGAGGCGGTCCCGGAATAATGGAAGCAGCCAATCGCGGCGCATCAGAGGCCAAGGGAATTAATATCGGGCTGAACATCGCCATTCCCTTCGAGCAGGAGGACAACCCGTATATAACCCGTGAACTGAGTTTCGAGTTTAACTACTTTTTCATGCGCAAATTCTGGTTTCTGTACCTCGCCAAGGCTTTGGTCATATTCCCCGGCGGTTTCGGTACCATGGACGAACTTTTCGAGGCGATTACCCTGATTCAGACGCGCAAGCTGGGCAAAAAATTGCCGATAGTGCTCTACGGAAATGAATATTGGAGCGAGGTAGTCAACTTTGAGGCCATGGCAAAGTACGGCACAATAAATGCCGCCGATATTGGGCTATTCAGGCGAATCGATACGGTGGATGAGGCATTTAGCTTCATTACCGAAGAATTGTCCAAAACCGCATTGAAGGAACCCGGCGGACAGCTATAAAAGCCGCATTTTAATCAAGCACATGGCAGACCAGTCCGTCGGCCAGTTTCGGCTCGAACCATGTCGACTTGGGCGGCATTACCTTGCCAGCCTCGGCGACCGCCATAAGATCGTTCATTGAGGTCGGATACAGGGCGAATGCGACCGCCATTTCGCCGCTGTCGACCCTTGCTTGCAGCCCCTTCAGCCCTCGTGCCCCACCGACGAAGTCGATGCGCTTATCGGTTCGCTCGTCGCCTATGCCAAGTATCGGCTTCAGCAGGTTGTTGTACAGCCGGGCAACGTCCAGCCTTGCCGTCGGATCGGCCTCGTCGGCAAGGTCCTTGTTGAGGACCAGACCGTACCAGCGGCCATTCAGGTACATCGAAAATTCACCGCTGGCGGCAGGCTTGGTCGGTAATGGCAGGGGCTCGATGGAGAAGGCCGATGACAAAAGCCGCAAAAAGTCGGCCAGATCAAGACCGCCCAGATCGCGCACTACACGGTTATAGTCAAGAATTTGCATTTCGTCGGCGGGAAATGCGACCACCAGGAACGAGTTGTAGGACTCGTCGCCACGGTGCGACGGGTTGGCTTCTGCCATTGATGCGGCGACCCTGGAAGCCGAAGCCGATCGGTGGTGCCCATCGGCTATATATATAGCCTGCTGTTCGCCGAATGCCTTGGTTATGACGTCTATACTGCCTTCGTCATCTATCACCCACAGGGTATGGGCGGTGCCGCTGACATTACCGGCCTCGCAGAGCGGGTCTTTTTTGGTGACCTTTGATATGATCTCTGCAATTTCCGCTATCGGGTGATGGGCAACGAGCACCGGGCCGGTTTGAGCCCCCAACGCCTTCATATGACTTATCCGGTCGTTTTCCTTGTCCGGTCGTGTCAGTTCGTGGCGTCTTACGCGGTTGGCGTCAT
>CAZEFJ010000095.1:0-8816 GCA_964511465.1 uncultured Hyphomicrobiales bacterium | reverse complement strand
GATCCGCCTTATGGTCCGCGCCGGTAAAAATCCCTACGCAAAGTCATAGAATGTTCCCGTATGAAACGGAAACGTTCTAAAACTTAAGCGCCTTGGCCTGTGTAACATGGGGCAGGGAGCGTATTTTGTTGAGCAATTCTTCGTCGGCCTCCTGATCTACCTCGATCAGCGCAAGGGCCGTGCCGTCTTCCTCGTTCCGTCCCAGATTAAAGGTCGCGATATTGACCCCGCCGTTCCCCAGGGTCGTTCCCAGCGAACCTATAAAGCCCGGCTTATCCTGATTGCACAGGAAAAGCATCTTCTCTCCCAGTTCCGCATCCATGGCGACGCCGTTTATTTCGACGATACGCGGATCACCGGCGAACATTGTTCCGGAAACCGAACGCTCTTTTCTCTCGGTTGTAACCGTTAGTTTTATCAGTGTCTGGTAGGGGTCGGCGCGTTCGCGCAGGACTTCGGTTACGTCGATATCACGCTCTTTTGCCATCGCCGGGGCGCTTACCATATTCACCGTCTCCAACACCGGTGAAAGTAGTCCCTGCAGAATTGCCGCTGTCATCGGCTTGGTGTTAAGTTCCGCTGCATGGCCTTCGTATTCGATGGCTACCGACGTTATTCCGGTTTCAGTCAACTGCCCGGAGAAACTGCCAAGCTGATCGCACAGTTTCATATACGGTTTAAGTTTGGGCGCGTCTTCGGCGCTTACCGAGGCCATGTTCAAGGCGTTGGTTACAGCCCCGGTGAGCAAATAGTCGGCCATTTGTTCAGCAACCTGAATTGCAACTTTTTCCTGTGCCTCGGTGGTCGAAGCCCCAAGATGGGGGGTCACCACAACATTTTCCATGCCGAACATTATATTCTCGGTGGCTGGCTCCTGCTGAAATACATCCAGCCCGGCGGCGGCTACATGGCCGCTTTCAATGGCTTCCTTGAGGTCTTCTTCGACGATAAGGCCGCCACGGGCGCAGTTGACAATCCGCACTCCCTTTTTGGTCTTCGCCAGTGCTTCCTTGTTAAGGATATTGCGGGTGCTGTCGGTCAGGGGGGTATGAAAACTAATAAAATCAGAACGCTTCCAAAGGTCGTCTATCTCTACCTTTTCAACACCCAGTATCTCGGCCCGTTCGGGCGAGAGGAAGGGATCATATGTTATCACCTTCATCTTTAGTCCCTGGGCCCGGTCGGCGACGATGGATCCGATGTTGCCGCAGCCGATTATACCAAGTGTCTTGCCCATAAGCTCAACCCCCATGAACTTGCTTTTCTCCCACTTTCCGGCGTGGGTTGAAGCATTGGCCTGGGGTATCTGACGCGACAGCGAGAGGATCATCGAGATCGCGTGCTCGGCGGTAGTGATGGAATTTCCGAACGGGGTGTTCATTACCACGATGCCCCGTTGGGTGGCGGTTGCGGTGTCGATGTTGTCAACCCCTATACCTGCTCGGCCGATAACCTTAAGATTGTCTGCCGCGGCAAGAATTTCGGCCGTGGCCTTGGTTGCCGAACGGACAGCCAGACCGTCGTAGTCGCCTATACAGGCCTTTAGCTCCTGCGGGCTCATTCCGGTTTTTACATCCACTTCGACACCTCTGGCGGTAAAAATCTCCGCCGCCAGGGGGCTCATTTTATCGGAAATCAGTACTTTTGGCATTTTCAGGACCCTTCATTCTTGGCTTTGGCATAGGCCCAGTCCAGCCATGGCAGAAGGGCCTCGATATCACCTGTTTCGATAGTCGCACCGGCCCATATTCGGATACCCGGCGGGGCGTCGCGATAAGCGCCGATGTCAAAGGCAACGCCTTCACCGTCGAGAAGTGCAGCCAGGCGCTTGGCGCATGCTGTCTGGTTCCCGTCGTCAAGGGCGGTGAACCAGGGATCGACAACCTTAAGACAGACCGAGGTCGGCGAACGATAGGCTTTGTTAGAGGTCAGGAATTCCACCCATTCGGTTGTCCCGACCCATTTTTCGATTGCCGACATGTTGGCATTTGTACGACCGACAAGCGCCTTTAGTCCGCCGATGGATTTGGCCCAGGCAAGTCCGTCAAGCGCGTCCTCTACCGCCAGCATAGAAGGGGTGTTTATGGTTTCCCCCTTGAACACACCTTCGATCAGCTTGCCGCCCTTGGTCAGGCGGAAAATTTTTGGCACCGGCCAGCTTGGGGTGTGGCTTTCCAGCCGTTCGACGGCCCGGGGCGAGAGAATTAGCATACCGTGCTGGGCCTCTCCTCCCATCACCTTTTGCCATGAATAGGTGGTTACATCCAGCTTGTCCCAGGGAAGTTCCATGGCGAACGCCGCCGAGGTGGCATCGCATATGGTCAGGCCCTTGCGATCGTCGGCGATCCATTCGCCGTCGGGAACCCGGGCACCGGATGTAGTGCCGTTCCATGTAAAGACCACATCGCGGTCGAAATCGACCTGTCCGAGATCCGGCAATTCCCCGTAATCAGCCTTTATTTGGCGGACGTCTTCCAGCTTTAGCTGCTTGACAACGTCGGTTATCCAGCCCGCTCCGAAGCTTTCCCAGGCCAGCATATCGACACCGCGCGGGCCAAGCAGCGACCACATCGCCATTTCCACCGCCCCGGTATCGGAGGCGGCGACAATGCCTATACGCCAGTCATCGGGGACGCCGAGAATATCCCGGGTCTCGTCAATTAGCTGTTTAAGTTTGGCTTTGCCTGGTTTTGAGCGGTGCGAACGCCCGGCACAAACGTCCGACAAAGCCTGAAGTGACCAGCCCGGGCGCTTGGCGCACGGACCCGAAGAAAAATTTGGGTTTGCCGGACGAATGCCCGGCTTTACAGGTAAGGTCATTGTTTTTACTCCCATCCTTACAGATGGGCAGCGATCCGTTGGGGGATCGTGGCCCACCGTCCTTATAGGACCGGCGAGACAGTGCGTCAATCAGTAAAAAAAAGAAAAAAACTTGCTCTAAATTCCGTAATACCACGGTGCGACAATAGAGAATGTAATCCACATCAGGATGATCAGGGGTATGCCGACGCGGGCGTAATCGGTAAACTTGTAATGGCCCGGCCCCATCACCAGAAGATTGGTTTGATAGCCCAGCGGCGAGGCGAATGAACAGTTGGCGGCAAATACCATGGCGACCGCGAACGCCTCTGGCGGGGCCCCGATTTCAAGGGCGATTTCTATCGCAACCGGGGTGAACAGGACCGCTGTCGCCTTGGTGCTTATGATGTTCGAAAGTACCGCGATAAACAGAAAAAACAGCGACAGGACAATTGCCGGGCTGACCCCGCCAAGTATCGATACCATGGCATCGGCAAGGAACAAGGCACCGCCGGTTCCCTTCAATGCTGCCCCCATCGCCAGGGCGGCAACGATTGTTGATACCACCAGGGGATCGACGGCGCGGATCGCTTGACGAACATTAAGCACCCCCAATGCCACCATCGCTGCCGCGCCCGAGAACGCGGCAACCACGATCGGCACCAGTCCGAATACCGACAGTCCAACCACGGCGGCAAAAATCAGCGTTGCGGTTCTGACATTGTCCAGCGCAGGCAACGCCTTGGCCGACCATTCTATCAGCACCACATCGCGGCTTCTTTTCAACTCGTTTATTGCCCCGGACTGGCCCTGTATGAGCAGGACGTCACCGGCCCGAAGCCGGATGTCGATCATCCGGCTTCGGATCATCCTTGAGCGGCGCTGAAGTCCCAGAACTATACATCCGGTCTTGTAGCGAAAGCCGATCTGGGTCAGGGTTTGTCCGATCATCCGGGATGCCGGGGCGACCATGACTTCGGCCTGCATACGTTCACCTTCGTGCCAGGGCTGATCGTCGTCCGGCAGATGACCGTCCTGTAAATTTGGGAACAGCAATCCATGGTCTTTTGCCAGTGCTTCGGTGAGTGCATTGCGGGTCGCCGCCACCACCAGCATATCGCCGGGCCGGGCAACATAGTCCTCGAACGGCGGCAGAATTCCTTCTTCGCCCCGTTGCACCATACGCACCGTCATCTCGGGAAGGCCAACGAACAGGCCACCGGGAGCCCCCGTACCGATAAGTTTAGAATCCGCGGATATCGTAATCTGTGAGATAAACTGCTTGCCGCCGCCCTCAAACAGGGTGTCCGCCAGTGATGCCCTTTCTGGCAACAGGCGTGGTGCGACCACCAACAGGTAGACCAGACCGACCGCCGCCAGTATCAGGCCGGGCACGGTGAAATCAAAGAAGTTGAAAGGCTTGACCGACATTTCTGCCATGGCGTCGATGACCAGCAGATTGGTTCCTGATCCGATAAGCGTTGTCATTCCACCCAGTACTGCGGCAAAGCTGAGAGGAATCATAACCTTGCTGGCCGATCGGTTGAACCGGTCGGCCATCGCCTGCATGACCGGAATAAGGATAACCACCACCGGAATATTATTGAGAAAGGCGCTGACCGCTATTGCCACCAGCAGAATAATTGCAATCGACAGCCAGGGCACCCCGCGCCCCAGGTCCATGACAATTTTGGCGCCACGGTCGAGAACTCCGGTACGGACCATGCCCTGACCGATAATCAGCAGGGAGACCACGGCAATCAGTGCAGGGTTGGAGAATCCGTGAATAATGCGATCAACTCCAAGCAGGTTGGTTCCATCCTGGTCTATAACCGGGAATATCTGGAAAAAGATCAGCAATACGCAGATGATTCCTACCGACGTTACTTCCATCGGAAATTTTTCTGTCGCATAGAGTGCAAACGCGGCGATGATGAAGGCGAACATCGCCCACATCTGAAAAGTAGCGTCTGTCGCCAGCGTCGTCTCAAGCATATGGCTTATCCTGAATCGTTCTAAATATATTGTGCCGATTATAGCATGTTCGCGGGAATGACGAGGGAATATGCTTTATTGTCTGGTGGGTCTATCGGCGATTGACTGAAGGCCGCGCACCTTTTCTTCCATCACTTCGTAGTGTTCCATGGCGCGGGCGATTTTTTCACTTAGCGCCCGCATTACCCCAAGCGCCGCCTGCGGGTTTTCGGTGACCATGCTAAGGAACATGTCGCCTTCGATACGCATTACTTTCAGGGTTCCAATGGCCCTGATTGTGGCTATTCGTGGCGAGCCTCTGAAAATTGCCATTTCACCGAATATTTCGTGCCTGCCGAGCACCCCGATCTCTGTTTCCCGGCCCCCGTTTTCGGCAATTATTGCGGCCTTGCCCTGATCTATAAGATAGGCGCAGTCGGCCGTATCGCCGACGTGGAAAAGAGCCTCGCCGTCATCGTAGGTCAGGTATTGGCTGGCAAAGGCCAGCAGTTTCAGCTTGGCCGTATCCAGTTCAGAGAAAACCGGTATTCCCTGCAGAATTTTTGCCGCCTCAAGATATTCCACGATGCGCTCCCTGGTCTTTAGGATATCATTTTATGAAATGGTTTTCCGGGCTGGTTTATTTCCTCGAACCGTCCTTTGTCGACAATTTTTCCACCCTCCATTACCAGAATGGTGTCGAAACGTTCGGCCTGTTCCGGCCGGTTAAGAACCCATATAAGCCCCCGGTCCTTCGATTCCTTTAGAATATTGTCCATTAGACCTGCCTGGCTTGCCGGATCAAGGGCGGTGGCGGCGGAATCGACGATAAAAACATCAGGCCGCTTTATCAAACACCTTGCGATTGCCAGCCTTTGGCGCTGGGCAACCGATAGCCGACTGCCGCCGATACCGACTTTTGTCTCAAACCCGATATCCAGAACCGCATCGTAAAGGCCAAGAGATTCGACAACCTCGCGGATCAGTACGCCGACCTGTGGCCAGCCCTGGTGGCGGCCATACACCAGTCTGCCAAAAAGTATATTGTCCTGGACCGAGGCGGCGGCGTTGTACTGGCCCTGGTAGAAAAATGCTACGGATTTTTCAAGTTCGCGGGGCAGACCTTCGGCGAAGGCGTGTCGGGCTTTCAATATCCTGGCTTGAATATTTTCATCAATAAGCCCTAAGCGATGGCGTGCCGGCACCATCTTGAAGGGAAGCGACATGAGCATGTCGCGGCTGGTTCTATCCAGCTTTTCCAGGCCGTCGGCTTCGGCCCGGATAACGCAATGCTGATATTCGGGAAGTTCTTCCGCACTGATAAAGCTGTAACGCTCAAAATATTCATGGTCGGGGGCAAGCCCCTGGAATAACTCTACCATTATCGACGCCAGTTTAAGGCCTATGGCGAGAAAATCTTCACGCAATCCGGCCTTTTCAAGCACCGAAATAACATAGTCGTTTTCGCCAAGTCCCTCGATGCTCAGACCGTCTCCGATCATGGTTCCGAACAACAGATTCTCGGCCACCGACATGTTGAGGTTGTAAGCATCTCGATCGAATGGTTCGACAAGTTTTCTCAGGTTGGTTTCCTTAAGGCGGGAGCAAAGAGTAAGACGCGCCTCGAATATTCGTGCCGACAGGTCAGGGTGTTCATCGGGATCTATGGTGCCCTGAAGTCCCAGCTCGTAAACGTCATTTTTCAGGCCGACGGTCTTTAGCACTTCGGCAGCCCGTACAGCCAATTCTTCGGCGCTGGAAACCCCTGCCGCCCGATAGTCTACCCAGCCCGCCTGCGGATCGCTTGTGGTATTGCCAGAGGCCTCGGCATCGCGGACGAACCGGCTGCGCAGTAGTTGAAGTTCTTCACCGTGTTCGGGCTCGCGTAGCGGGCGGTGCTTGAGGCCGTAGAAAAAATTATCGCGGATGGTGCCGGAAAAAATATAGGCGTTCTGCCCGACATAAGATATTCGCTGCCCGGTTACGGCCTCTGACAAGTTGGCTAAATTGTTATTATCAATGCGGATCGAACCGCCACTTGGAACTGTAAGCCGGGCCAGAATCCGCGCCAGGGTAGCCTTTCCCGCACCGTTGGGGCCAACCACCGCGATATGGGAGCCGATGTCAAAATTAAAGCTTACGCCATCTACTACTTTTATTCCCCCGTCATCCTCGAAGGTAATATTGGTGGCGACCATGGTGCCGCCAAGGTTCGGTATCTGATCGAACTCAAGCTGCTGAAGATCTTCCTCCAGCATCCCTGAAGGCTGGAATTGGTCGACCAGTTGCTGGTATTTTATTGCTGCGTCTTCCTTCTGCTGATAGTAGCGAAGAAGCTCTTTCCACGGCGACGCCAGATCCTTGTAGGCGGCAAGCACCGCAACCAGCGAACCAAAGCTGAGATTGCCTTCTATAACCAGATAGCCGCCGATCGAATAGAAAAAGAACGGCGTTACATTGGCGATGAAATTATTGAGAAACTTGATAAAAAACTTGCGCCGATAGATATCGTAGCGGATCGTGAATATGGCTCCAAGCCTTTGTGAAAAATTGGCAAGTTCCAGTTCCGAAGTGTCGTGAGCGTGGACCTCCTGAATTCCAGAAACCGTTTCTCCGATACTTTCGGACAAGCCTCGGACAGCGCGCACCCGCCGCTTGGAAAGGTTGTTTACCTGCCTTTGCATCTTTGGAATCAGGTACATCTGAAGCGGATATAGGGCGATGGTCGAGATCCCGAGAATGGGATCCTGGTTGAACATGAACAGCAGGATGGTCAGAAGGATTCCACCCTGGTAGGCCGGAAGTACCAGGGCATCGCCGATGAACCCGCCAAGGGGTTCCACCTCGGCGGTTATCATGGCGATAATTTCGCCCTGTGACATCTTGCGGAAATGGGTCAGGGGAAAGCGCAGGACGCGATTGTAGAGAAGATAACGCAACCGCCGCAGCATCTGTTCGCCAAGCTGGCCCCGATAAACGTTCAGCCAGTACTTGAAACCACCGTTTATCAGCACCAGAAAAAGGAAAATCAGGCACATGATGAGCAGATATTCGATCTGCTGAAATTCAATTCCAAAAATCGGCTTGGGAAAGTCCGTCGACCCTATTGCCTTGTTTATAATGGTCTTGGGCAAATCCAAGGAATAATACATGAAGGGCAGAGAAACGACGGTAACGGCCAGCAGTATTAACTGCTGCCTCTTGCTGTAGCGAAGCGTGAATTTGAAAATACTATTTTCCATTCCCACGTCGTTCCCATCCCCTCGTCTTTATCGTTGTCGTCACACGACTTTAAGTCTCCGTGATATACGGTCAACCAATTATAAATACACTAATTATATGTTTTCATTAATCACAATACGGTTATAAGATGGCCTGTATTAGCGGCATTTTACTTGTGTTGTAAGAGGCGAGAGGGACGATATGGCGGGTTCCAGGCGGCTCTTGATCTACAGCCACGATTCGTTTGGCCTGGGGCATTTGCGACGGTGCCGGGCGATCGCCCATTCGCTGGTCGATCATCGCCAGGATTTATCGGTCCTTATCCTTTCCGGCTCTCCCATCATCGGCAGTTTCGGCTTTCGCTCGCGGGTTGATTTCGTCCGTGTTCCCGGGGTTATAAAACTTCATCATGGCGACTACACGTCGCTTAGTCTCGATATGGGCGTCGATGAAATAATGGCGATGAGGGCGTCCCTCATCCACCATACGGCAAAGATATTCGATCCCGATATTTTTCTTGTCGATAAGGCCCCGATGGGGTTGCGCGGCGAGGTAAATGACACTCTTGTCATGCTTAAGGAGCGTGGAACCAAGCTGGTCCTTGGCCTGCGCGACGTGATGGATGATCCTGGGAAACTGGCCGAGGAATGGGATCGCAAAAACGCCATACCGGCGTTGGAAAGCCTCTACGATCATATATGGATCTATGGTCTTCCCCAGGTATGCGACCCGTTGGCGGGGCTTGCCATATCCGACCGGGTAAAGGAGAAAACCAGTTTCACGGGTTACATAAGGCGTGACTGGTTCCAATCTTCCAAATC
>CAZEFJ010000094.1:0-8861 GCA_964511465.1 uncultured Hyphomicrobiales bacterium | reverse complement strand
AGAAAATTATCGCGCCATACGCCGAGGGTGTTGGAACACAGGTTGTCCATCAACGTCGACCACCTTTCCTGTCTTTCGTCCAGGGACATTTCCAGGCCCGTGGCTATGGCATCCGCGACCTCGTCAAAGTCGAAGGGGTTAACGATCAGTGCCGCCCCCATCTCGTGCGCCGCACCGGCGAATCGTGACAATACCAGCACCCCCGGGTCGTGAGGATTTTGCGCCGCCACATATTCCTTGGCAACCAGGTTCATTCCGTCACGCAACGGGGTTACCAGACCGATCTTGCTGGCCCTGAAGAAGCCGGCCAGGTCCTGTCTTTTGAAACTGCGATTAAGATAATTTATCGGCAGCCAGTCGAATTGTGCCAATCGACCGTTTATACGCCCTGACTCGGCTTCCAGGGTACGGCGGATTTCCCTGTATTCAGGCACTTCCGAGCGCGATGGAGGGGCAACCTGCATCAAGCTTACCTTGCCGCGCCAGGCCGGATAGCTGTCGATCATGCGCTCGAACGACTTGAAGCGTTCGACCAGCCCCTTGCTGTAATCCAGCCGATCGACGCCGATAATCAGTTCCTGTCCCTTCTGACGTTCCCGCAGGCGTTTGACCTTGCCCGAATGGGTCGCCCGCATTCCTTCCTTGATCACACTGTCGGTGTCAATGCCGATAGGAAAGGTGCCTATCCGGATAGTCCGGCCAAATACATGGACAAGATGGCTGCCGACAATCGTACCGCCGGCTTCGTGGACGATATAGTCGAGAAATGCGCGCAGGTCGTTGTCGGTCTGAAAGCCGATTACATTGTAGCGGCACAATGCCTTGACCAGGGTACTGTGGGTCGGCAGGGCGGTTAGAATTTCCATTGCCGGAAAAGGAGTGTGGAGAAAAAAGCCCATCGGCTGACGAATGCCGACTCGGTGCAATTCCTCGCCCAGCGGGATCATGTGGTAGTCGTGAACCCAAATCAGGTCGTCGGGTTTTATCAGCGGGGCCAGCTGTTCGGCAAACATCGTGTTAACCCGCAAGTAGCCGGAATAATTCTGCTTGCTGAACGCCGCCAGATCGAGCCGGTAATGAAACAGCGGCCAAAGGGTCCGGTTGGCAAAGCCGCTATAGTATTCGGAATAATTTTTGCGCGACAGATCGACGGTGGCGTAGGTGACCGCCCCCAATTTTACCAGGGAAGGCTTGGCGTGGGTTTTGCTTTCGACCTTGCCGCTCCATCCGAACCATACTCCGCCATGCTCGCGAAGTGCGTCCTGCAAGGCGACCGCCAACCCGCCGGCCCGGGCTTTCTTGTCGGTGGCAATCGCGACACGGTTGGAAACAACGACAAGGCGGCTCAAAGGACAGGCTCTCCGTTATAGTCCGGGATTGATCGCGGCAGGATATGAGGTTGATCTTATCACGTTATTGATAAAAAAACCTCCGTAAGTATCATATATTCACGTATTACGGTTATCTATCAGATATCGTAGCAGGCGTTCGACTTCATTCTGGTCGCGGACAAAATAATTTGCGGCGGTGGCACGATCATGGCCGGTGTCTCCGGTAAAAATTCCGATTCCGATCCCCTCGATAGCCTGGAAAGCGTCTTCATCGGTGATATCGTCACCGACATATACAGCTATCACATTGGGACCGCCAAGGTTAAGGAAATCAAGTATGTGAAGCACTGCTTTGCCTTTATCCCAGTCAATATCAGGCTGAATTTCATAGACCATTTTTCCCGGCTTAAGGCGTAGCCCACAATTATCGGCAATGATGCTATCTACTACTTTTTCGACCTTGGGTTGATCGGCCTTGTCGACCTGGCGATAGTGAACGGCGATTGAAAGTTTCTTGTTTTCGACCAACAGTCCGTCGATTGAAGCCAGTTCATCGCGGATTGTCGCCGCTGCCTTTTTTAGCGGAGTGTCGAACTTTGCCTTCCTTGTATGCTGGAAAAAAATTCCGTCCTGTCCGCAAATCTCAAAACCGTGGCTGCCTGCGTATATAAGGTCGTTGAGGCCGATCTTCTTTTGAATGTCGGCAAGGTCGCGACCGCTTATTATGGCAAGGGTGCAATGTTTGCTTAATTCGCTTACCGCCTCGTGCATCGACGGGGAAATTGCCGCAAGTTCCGGCCTTTCGACTATTGGGGCCAGGGTGCCGTCGTAGTCGAGAAATACGGCAAGCCGTCGGTTTTTCAGCATTACCGCTATTTCATCCAGGCGGTCAAATACCGGGGCAAGGGAGGAAAGCATTTTTGACATGGGGCGGCATTATCCGTCCTGGTGGCTCGCGTCAACCAAATTGAGCTTTTGCGATCGCTTTTCTCAGGATGGACTGTTGGCGGCTTGGCGGTCGAGCCGCCATTTTTCCAGTTGCTTGCGGCGCTTTTTGGCGAATATGGTCGGGTCTGCACTTTTATTCTTGCCGCGTAATTCTCGAATCCGCAAGGCCTCCAACTGGGCCCGGCGCATTGATGCAAGTTTGGCCATTGTGCTTGACCCGCCGCGGAAATCGCGCCGGGCTGCCATCTGCAGACGCCGTATTTCGGTTGCGCTCAGGGCCTGTTCGGCGGTCCGGGTCGCTTTAAAGCGAGTGTTAAGTTTTTCGGTGCGCAATCTGTCGATGGTCCTTGAGGGGGTATAGGGGCGGGCCTGTATGGCTCCGGCTCCTAAAGCCAGTTGCCGCTCCCGGTTCCAGAATTTCAGTACCTTTAATTTGTAGGGTCGGTATTTTTCCGGGGTCGTGGAATGATAGTAGGCCGCCGCCTGGGTCCATGACCGGGTAGTCTTGAAGATGGATAAAAGATAGCGCGAGGCATAGGCGACATTGGAGGCCGGATCAAACGCCTGTTCCAGGTTGTCGAAGGCCCCGGCGTGGTAGCCCAGGTTAATCTGCATGCAGCCGACATCAATATTTGTGATATTTTTGGACCAAAGTTCCAGGACATAGGTAAGCGCGTCGGTCTTGGTTGCAAAGTAGCGCCCCTTTCCCCCGGATGTAACGGTCCATGGCCAGGCAACAATTGCCCCTTTTTCGCTGTCCCACAGGCTTGATTCGGCAAGCGAAATAGCCCTCAGAAGATGGCGTGGGATATTATCCTTGCGCTCTTGAGACGAAGTTTGTGCCGAGCATAAATCGCCTGTGTTCACAATGGCTTGTGCCGGAGACGCCCAAAACAAGGCGGCTCCGTACAGAAGCCCGGCGGCGACGTATAATGGGGGTGTTCTTTTGCTTTTCACTTGTCCACGATCCTTTTTCCCGAAAGGTACCGTGCAACTGGCGTGCCAGTCGGAGTGTAATTGTTTTCGTAGCGGTTTTCATGACGGCGCGATAATTTTTGGATCAATCCCGCTCAGGGTCTCTATCAGATGGTCGATGCGCTCTGTCAGAGCGGCAAAACCGGGGCCTTTGGTAACACTGTTCTCGTCCATGTACAGGGCCCGGTTGATTTCTATTTGCAGGGCATGAACGCCCTTCTCCGGGACGCCGTAATGACCGGTTGTATAGCCGCCGGCATAGGGGTCGTTGCGGCTTACCACGAAACCTTGTGCGCTCAGGCTCTGTTCTGCAAGATCGGTGATTTCCGGGGCGCAGGAACTTGCGTAGCGGTCGCCAAGCACGATATCGACGCGGCGAAGGCCGGTGTCGCTGTCCATCGGCCCGCCAATGGAAGGCATCGAATGGCAATCGATCAACAGGCATCCACCAAATTTTTTTCGGGTTTCGTCGATCAATCCGCTCAATGCCTTGTGATAGGGATCGTAACAGGTGGCAATTCGAAGCCGGGCGTCGGCAAAACGCAGCTTGCGGCGATATATTTCCTCGCCGTTGGTGACCACCCTGGCGATTGTCCCGAGACCGGCGGCGATCAACGGTGATTTGGTGTTTGCCTCGTCCGGCAGCCGGTCCTCGAACATTGCCGGGTCCAGTTCCATCGGTTCGCGGTTGGGGTCGACGTAGGCCCGGGGGAAAAGGGCTCGCAGCAATGGTGCCCCGTAGGCTGTTGCATGGGCGAAAATTTCGTCCATGAAAGCGTCTTCCGAACCCCTCAGGCTGGTCGCGTCAAGCCTTGATGCGGCCTTGAAATCGTCGGGATAGTAACTTCCGCTATGGGGCGAGGAAAAAACCAGAGCCGAGGTTTGTCGTCTTGGGGCATGAACGTCGCAGGGCCGCCGGGAATGGCCGAATACAGCTGGTTCGGACTTGTAAGGGGGCATCGCCATGGTATCTTTAAGGTTCATCCAAGCCTTGATATACTCCAGTTGCACGGGTTTTTGAAGGTTGTCCGGGAAATGCCGGGTCAATAACACAAAAAAGGGCACGACAACCAATGGAAGGGGTTAACAGTTTCCTTCGGCTGTTCAGGGACGCACTAAGGGATCTTCTTCCGATTATTCTGGTTATCGCCTTTTTTCAGGTGGCGGTCCTGCAGCAACCTTTCCCCGATCTTGGCAAAACTTTTGTCGGGCTGGTGTTTGTCGTTACCGGTCTGGCATTTTTTGTTCAGGGTCTTGAGATGGGGCTGTTTCCCATCGGCGAGGCATTGGCCCGCGCCCTGGCGCAAAAAGGCAGCCTTGCCGTCCTGTTCGCCTTTGCCTTCAGCCTTGGCTTTGGCGCCACCGTGGCCGAGCCGGCGCTTGTCGCGGTCACCGCCGAGGCGGCTAGGGTGGCGGCGGAGGCGGGGGCCATAGAAAATGCGCTGGGAGCGCGGCAAAGCTATGCCGACGGCCTTCGTTATACGGTCGCCCTCTCGGTGGGGGTGGCTCTGGTGTTGGGGGTCTTTCGTATTCTTAAGGGATGGCCTATCCATTATCTGATTATCGGTGGCTATCTTCTGGTCGTGGTTCTGACCTTCTTCGCGCCGGATAAAATCATCGGTATCGCTTATGATTCCGGCGGTGTGACCACCTCTACCATCACCGTGCCGCTGGTTACCGCGCTTGGGGTTGGCCTGGCCACCGCCATCCGTGGCCGTAATCCGATGATTGACGGCTTCGGTCTGATCGCATTTGCCAGCCTGATGCCGATAATATTCGTTCTTGTCTATGGAATAGTCGTGTAGTGGAACTGTTCAGCACCTTTTTGGCGGATATGGGAAGTATGGGCCTAAGCACCCTGTTCGACGTGCTGCCCATCGCCGCCATACTGTTCGGCTTTCAGTTTCTGGTTATCCGCCATCGTCTTGCCAACCTGCGCAAGATCATCATTGGTTTTGTCTATGTGGTGATCGGCCTGACGCTTTTTCTGGTCGGGCTGGAAGAGGCCCTTTTCCCGATCGGAAAAACCATGGCAACCCAGCTTACCGCACCATCGTTCCTTGGTGGCGGGGAGCAAATATCAGGCTGGATGGACTACTATTGGGTCTATATTTTTGCCGCCGCGGTCGGCTTTGCCACCACCGTCGCCGAGCCGTCACTGATTGCCGTGTCGATCAAGGCCCAGGACATTTCCGGCGGCAGCGTCAGTGCCCTGGGATTGCGGATCGCCGTTGCCGTCGGTGTTTCGCTGGGGGTTGCCATCGGGGCCTTCAGAATCGTCACCGGGACACCGCTGGCCTATTATATCATCGCCGGATATGCGGTCGTCATCATTCAGACAATGTTTTCATCCAAGTGGATTGTTCCTCTCGCCTACGATTCAGGCGGTGTCACCACCTCCACCGTTACCGTACCGGTAGTCGCCGCTTTGGGCCTTGGCCTGGCCTCCACCATCGAGGGCAGGAACCCGTTGATTGACGGTTTCGGCCTGATCGCCTTTGCCAGTTTATTTCCAATTATATCCGTTATGGGGTATGCCTTGTTGACGTCGTGGATCGAGCGCCGCAGGGAAGCCCGCAAGAGGGAGGAGCCGACATGAAGCTGAAGCTGATAATAGCCCTGATATCCGATGAAATTACCGACACGGTTGTCGATGCCGCGCGTGAGGCCGGGGCAACCGGGGCGACCATAGTAACCAGCGTGCGCGGGGAGGGACTTAAACCGCAAAAGACGTTTCTTGGCCTTGATCTTAGCGGCAAGCGCGATGTCGTGCTGTTTATGGTCGCGGCCGAGAGATCCCGGCTGATTCTGGAAACCATCTCCGAGGCGGGAGAGTTCGATACCGCGCCCGGCTCCGGGGTCGCTTTCGAAATCTCCATTGACGACGCGGTGGGCATGAAAACCCAGTTGCCGACACTGCTTGAAGAAATTGAGGAGGAGGTATGAGCGACAGCATATTTATCAAGGTCGGTGACGTCATGACCTCGTCGTTGCATGTAATCAGCCGGACGGCCACCGTTGCCGAGGCGATCCGCAGCATGCGACGGCTTGGAGTGAGTTCCCTTATCGTCGAGCGGCGTGACGAGGCCGACGAGTTTGGCGTCATCACCATCAACGATATCGCCCGCGAGGTGATCGCGACGGATCATGCGGTGGAGCGGGTCAATGTCTATGAAGTCATGTCCAAGCCGGTGCTGACGGTTCCGGCCGATATGAATATCAAGTACGCCGTGCGGATGCTGGTTCGGTTCGGTCCGTCACGTGCCGTAGTCGTCAGTCCGGACCGCTCTCCAATGGGCATCGTGACGCTAAGGGACATGGTGCTCAGGCACTCACCCGAAAAAGATACTCCTTAGGGCCGGAACCTATTAATTTGATGTGTTTGTTACCTTGAACCGATCTGCAGTTAAGTATATAGGATGTCCAGCCGGTTGCTAAAAAGCAGTAATGGCATAGGGAGATTATTTATCTTCAATAAATTACAGGGCGCGTAGCTCAGCGGGAGAGCACCTCGTTGACATCGAGGGGGTCACTGGTTCAATCCCAGTCGTGCCCACCATTTACCGGTCAGGCAGATTTCTTGCCGACAAGTTTCTCATAGTCATCCAACAGGTTTAGGGTAATTTCGGACGGGCTGAAGGTAAGGTCGTCGATGACGCCTACCGGCGTCACTTCGGCGGCGGTGCCGGTAAGGAATACTTCCGTTGCGGATTTAAGCTCCGCCGGTTTGATAACCCGCTCGACCACCTCGATAGAGCGGTTGCGGGCCAGTTCGATTACGGTACGACGGGTTATTCCGTCAAGAAAACATTCGGGTTTAGGCGTGTGCAGACGGCCATCGCCAAAGACCATGAAAATATTGGCCCCCGTAGCTTCGGCGACATTTCCCTGCCAGTCGAGCATAAGGGCGTCGTCGAAACCTTCCTTCTCGGCGGCGTGTTTGGACAGGGTGCAAATCATGTAAAGGCCTGCCGCCTTGGAAAAAACCGGCGCGGTTTGCGGTGACGGGCGGCGCCATTCGGATGTTTTGAGCCGGATTCCCTTTATTTTCGCCTCGGGCGAAAAATAAGACGGCCACGGCCAGGTGGCGATCGCCAGATGGATGGTGTTCTTTTGGGCCGAGACCCCCATCATCTCGCTGCCTCGCCAGGCGATCGGCCGGACATAACCGTCGACAATGCCGTTGGCCTTGATTATCTCGTTACATGCGTCATCTATGGCCTGGGCCGAGCTGGGTATCTCAAAGCCGAGAATTTCAGCCGATTTGCGAAGCCGCTCGGAATGTTCCCTGAGCTTGAAAATTTTACCGCCGTAAACCCGCACGCCCTCGAACACCGACGATGCGTAGTGAAGGGCATGGCTTAGAACATGGACCTTAGCCTGGCGCCACTGAACCTGCTTTCCGTCAACCCAGATAAGGCCATCCCGATCATCAAAGGGCTTGCTCAACATTATCGTTTTCTCCCCGGCGCCATGAATTACCTTGCGATTTCTATCAGAACATGGAATATATGTCAATAATACTGACCTAAATATATAGGGCCTGTCCATGACCTGTCTCGACGATTCAGAACCCTATACCGAGGAAGAACTGCGTCAGGCCATGGAACTGTTGTTCTTTGCCTACCGTGATTTTACCGGCGAGGCAGATGCCCTGCTTTCGGACTTTGGTTTTGGCCGGGCCCATCACCGGGTGATATATTTTGTCGGTCGCAATCCCGGGATCGGGGTCAACGAACTTCTGGCAATTCTGAGGATTACCAAGCAGAGCCTGTCACGGGTGCTGCGTCAGTTGCTGGACCAGGGTTTTATCATTCAGCAACCGGACATGGGCGATCGCCGCCGCCGACTTCTGCACCTGAGCGACAAGGGCGGCAAACTTGAACTGCGCCTTAGCCGGGTTCAGGGCCGACGGATCGCCGAGGCCTTTAAAATTTCGGGAGTGGCGGCGGCCTCCGGCTTTCGTACCGTATTGCGGAATATAATAAACCGGCAGGACCGGGCCATTTTCGAGGAATGATTTATGCGGCCTCGGTCAGCAATGCCTGATCCGGTTTATCGTATGGCGTTGTCGCTGCTGATCCGGCCAGTTTCAGCACTCTTCCTTCCAGTTCTCTCAGCATCCGTTCGCAGGCTGACCGGCGGTTGGCCTGTGAGCCTTTAATATTGACCGTATTTTCAGTTGGCCAATTTATTATTATCGGGTCTCCGGGAAGAATTCCGGCGGCGTCGGAGAGGGGAAGATGGGTATCCAGACAAACCACAATATCAATACACGGCGCGTTCGGTGTTGTGAAACCCCGCCATTTTTTTGGCCTTAATCCTCCGCATGGGATGCCTGCCTTGCGCATTAGCTCGATCGCAATGGGGTCGATCTCTTTCGCCGACATGAAGCCGGCGCTGAAGGCCCAGAAACGGCCTTTCCCGGCAAAATTTAAAAGGGCTTCTGCGATTGGCGAGCGGCAGGAATTATCGTCACACAGGAAAAGAACATTTATTATCGGCTTGTCGGCCAGATCGGCGTTCAGCCCGGATATCGTTTCGTCTGGAGTCATCAGAACCTCCTCTTATTTTTTCAAATATATTTTGATACCGGGGAGGATGGCA
>CAZEFJ010000093.1:0-8908 GCA_964511465.1 uncultured Hyphomicrobiales bacterium | reverse complement strand
CGGCGGTTGGTTAATTTTTCATCCAATGACTATCTTGGTCTTTCCTCTCATCCCCTGTTGATTGACCGGGCCGTCGAGTGGACCCAAAAATGGGGGGCCGGGGCAGGGGCTTCGCGGCTGGTTACGGGAACCATGGAAATTCACGTCCGGGTCGAGGAAAAGCTGGCCAGATGGAAGAAGACCGAGGCCGCGCTGATCTTTAATTCAGGCTATCAGGCAAATTCATCGATCCTGTCTGCGTTGCTGGACCGTGAGATGCTGGGCGCCGAGCCGCTGGTCTTTACCGACCGGCTGATTCACGCCAGCCTGCATCACGGCTGCAAAAGCGCCGGGATCAGCCAGATACGTTTCAGACATAACGATCTTGGCCATCTTGAACAGCTGCTTAAAAAACACCAGGGTGAGAAGGTGGCAAAGTTGATCATTACCGAATCGGTATTTTCCATGGATGGGGACCGGGTTGATATTGTCGGGCTGGTTTCTCTGGCTCGCCGGTTCGGGGTTTTTCTTTACCTTGACGAGGCCCATGCGACAGGTGTCATGGGTCCGCATGGGGCCGGGCTGTCGGGTGATGTGGACGGCGGAATAGACCTGATAATGGGGACATTTTCCAAGGCGATGGGAAGTTTCGGGGCATATATCGCCTGTTCCGCAAAAATCAGGGACTATCTTGTCAACCGCTGTCACGGCTTCATTTATTCAACCGCCCTGCCGCCCGCAGTTCTTGGGGCGATGGATGCGGCCCTCGATCTGGTGCCGGCAATGGACGATGAAAGGGCGCGACTGCACAACAATGCCGACAGGCTGCGCACCGCCTTGAAGGATGCCGGGATCGATTGCGCCAATTCATCGACCCAGATTGTCCCCGCCGTTATCGGTGACCAAGCGGCGGCACTAAAGGCCAGCCGACGGCTTGAAGACGGCGGCGTCCTGGGAATTGCGATTCGCCCGCCGACGGTGCCGGTCGGGGCCAGCCGTATCCGTTTTGCGCTTACCGCCCGCCACACCGACAGCGATATCGACCTGCTGGTTGGTCAACTCGCCGGTCTTGCCGGGTGATGAATAAAGTCCAACCGGGATTGGTGTTTGTTCATGGCTGGGGGTTTGATGCCGGGTTCTGGCGGCCGCTTCGCCGCCTGCTTTGCGATTATGACTGTCATGTCATTGATCTTGGCTTTCGTTCCGCGCCGTCTCACCCTGAGTTGAGCGGCCCGTTGGTCGGCATCGGTCATTCGTTGGGATTCCCGTGGCTGTTGAAGAACCGGCCATTCCAGTGGAAGGGGCTGGTTGCTATAAATTCATTTCCAAGGTTTGTCAGGGGGGACGGTTTTCCATCCGGTGCCCCTGAATATGCACTTGAAAAAACGATGGCCGGTCTGCAAAAAAACACCGAGGCAACCATGGCCGAATTTCTTGGCCGTTGCGGCTCTGATGAAAAATCTCTGGAATGGAATTACGATCGCCTCTATCAGGGGCTAAAGTGGTTGTCGAGTTGGGATATGCGCCGGGAAATGGATCAGCAAAGGTTGCTCGCTCTGGCCGGGCGGCAGGATCCTATAGTCTTCGAGGCGATGACCATGGACGGTTTTGCCGGGCGCAACGGGGTTGAACTTAATTGGTGCGATGGCGGGCATCTTCTTCCCCTGAGCAACCCCGAATGGTGCGCAAAAAGGATAAGTAAATGGATCGCGGACCTGTAACAAGCCCGACCAAGGCCCGGATCGTGACTTCGTTCGGGGCGGCATCAGACGCCTATTCGGGTGCCGCCGACCTTCAGCTTGCGGTCGCCGAGGCTCTTGCCGGGCGGATTGCCGAACTATCCCTGTCTCCGCATCCCAGGGTGCTTGAATTGGGTTGCGGTACCGGGTTTTTGAACCTCTCTCTGCGCCGCAGGCTGAGGGCTGCCGAGTGGCTGGTTTCCGATATTGCGTATCCGATGGTAAGCCGGTGTCGCCGGGAACTGGGCGATAAACCGGATACCATGTATCTGGCGATGGACGCGGAAAGACCGGCGGTTAGCGGCGGTTTCGATCTTATTTGCGCTAGCCTGGTCTTTCAGTGGCTGGAAGATATGCCGAGCGCAATAAGGAGACTGGCGGGTCTCTTGCGGCCCGGCGGGCATATCGCCTTTTCGACCATGGCTCGTGGCTCTCTGGATGAGTGGCGCCAGGCCCATCTCGATTTGGAAATGCGGGCCGCAACGCCGGAATATCCCGATATTCGAGATATTAAGTCGATGTGGAACTATGGTCCGGCGGTTGTCGAAAAAGATAAAATAATCCGGGTTTACGAATCCTCCCACGCCTTCGTCAGTACTATAAAGGCGATTGGCGCTAATACACCGGCCCCTCGACAATCGGCGCTAGACCCAGGTTCACTGCGCCGGGTGCTGCGTCATCTCGACCGGGGGCGAAAGGGTGTTTCCATGACATATCATGTTGCCTACGGTTTTTTCACCAAAGGCGGAAAATGAAAGATATCATCAAGGCTGGCGGAGTGTTCGTCACCGGAACCGATACCGGGGTCGGTAAGACCGTTGCCGCCGCCGCCTTGGTAAACGGGCTGGACGGCGATTACTGGAAGCCGATACAGTCGGGCACCGGTGAGCCCGGCGATACCGAAACGGTCATCAGGTTGCTTGAACTGGACCCGGCGCGGGTCCATCCCTGCGCCTACCGGCTCAACGCGCCGCTGTCGCCGCACGAAGCGGCGCGGCTGGACCGGGTGGAGATAAAAATGAGTAATCTTCGCCTGCCGGAATCAGCCCGCCCGGTGGTGGTCGAGGGGGCAGGCGGGGTGTTGGTTCCGCTTAACGAGCGCGACACCATGGTTGAGCTTATGGTCCATTTGGGATTGCCGGTTGTGGTGGTCGCGCGTAGCGGGCTTGGCACCATCAATCACACCCTGTTAAGCCTTGAGGCATTGCGTAATCGCGGCCTTCATGTGAGCGGGGTGGTTCTAAACGGCCCGTCTAACCCGGCCAACCGCAAGGCAATTGAAAGTCATGGAAATGTCCGTATTCTGTTCGAAATGCTTCCCACCGACCGTTTAGATAAAAACTGGATAACAATGGATATAAATCTGTGAGCCGGGCCTCCGTCCGCTCCGATGAACTGGTCGAAAAAGACCGGCTGCATATATGGCACCCATTCACCCAGGCCGGCATTGCCCCCGATCCGGTGCCCATCAGCACCGCCCGCGGGGCGGTGCTGTATGCCGAGGACGGCAGGGAGTATCTTGATCTTATCTCGTCGTGGTGGGTCAATCTGCACGGTCACGCCCACCCCAAAATAGCCGCCGCAGTTGCCGCCCAGGCGGCGAACCTGGAACAGGTGTTGTTTGCCGGTTTCACCCATGCCCCGGCGGTTGAACTGGCGGAAAGGGTGACTTCACATCTTCCCGGCGACCTTGAACGGGTGTTTTTTTCGGATGACGGCTCGACCGCCGTCGAAGTCGCGTTGAAACTTGCCCACCAGTACTGGCGCAATCATGGTCAGCCGCAAAGGGTCCGCTATCTTGCCTTCGAGGGGGCTTACCATGGTGACACCGTGGGTGCGATGTCGGCGGGCTCCAGCATGGGGTTGTTTGACCATTGGCGGTCTCTTTTATTTGAAGTTACAACCATGCCCTACCCGGCAACCTGGGATGGGGATGAAAACGTAGATTCTCGCGAGGCCGAATGTCTGGCCGCACTTGACGTCTACCTTTGCAAACATGGCGATGAGACCGCTGCGATGATTGTCGAACCTCTTGTTCAGGGGGCTGCGGGGATGAGGATGTGTCGTCCCGCCTTTCTGAAAAAACTGGGCCAGCGGCTTGCCGATGCCGAAGTCCTTTTGATTTTCGATGAAGTGATGACCGGGTTTGGCCGTACCGGCGAGATGTTCGCCTGCATAAAGGCCGGTCTGACGCCTGATATGATATGTCTGTCCAAGGGCCTTACCGGGGGTTTCCTGGCGATGTCGATGACCGTCTGCCGGGAACGGATATATCAATGTTTTCTTGGCGATACTCTTGATAAGGCGTTCGCCCATGGTCATTCGTTCACCGCTAACCCGCTTGGCTGTGCCGCCGGGATCGCCTCGCTTGACCTTATGGAGGAGGAGGCGACCAGGGAAAGGATCAAGGCGATTGAGGTGTTGCACCGTGAGCGAATTGCACGGCTTGCCGATCACCCGCGAATTACCCGTCGCCGGGTTAGCGGGACCATTGCCGCCTTTGACGTCAAGTGCGAGGATCACGGCTATGCTTCAAGTGTCGGGCCGGAATTGAAAACTTATTTCATGGATCACGGGTTGCTTATCCGTCCGCTTGGCAACGTCGTATACCTGTTGCCGCCTTACTGTATCGACGACAATCAGCTTCACCGCGCCTATGACGTTATAGAGCGTGCCATCGACGAGGTTCTATGAACAGCCCAAGCGATATTCTCGCCCTCTATGAGCTTCCCCTGAACGATCTTCTGTATCAGGCTCACCGGACGCATCGTCGGCATTGGGACGCTAACGCCATTCAGATCAGCTCGCTGGTTTCGATAAAGACCGGCGGCTGTGCCGAGGATTGCCACTACTGTCCTCAAAGCGCTCATTACGATACCGGGCTAGAGGCCACCGGCATGATCTCAACCCAAGATGTAGTCAAAGCCGCCGGAAACGCCAAAGTTGGTGGTGCCACCCGGTTTTGCATGGGAGCGGCGTGGCGGCAGATTAAAGACCGTGATTTGCCCCGTATACTTGAAATGATAAAAGAGGTTAAGGCACTGGGCATGGAAACCTGCATGACGCTGGGCATGCTTGAGCGGCAACAGGCCGAGGCCCTGCATCAGGCGGGGCTTGATTATTACAACCACAATGTTGACACCTCGCCCGAGTTTTTTCCCAGCATCGTTACCACCCGAAACTATCAAGACCGCCTTGAAACCATTGAATATGCGCGTAACGCGGGAATGAAAATATGCTCCGGCGGGATCATTGGGATGGGTGAAGAGCGTGCCGACAGGGCCCGGATGATCGAGACCCTGTCTGCCATGTCGCCGCCCCCCGATAGTGTGCCGATCAATCTTTTGCTGCCAATCAAGGGAACCCCGCTGGCCAATGCTCCGGCCCTTGATGTTTTCGAGCTGGTGCGCACGGTTGCGGTTGCCCGGATCGCCATGCCGAATTCCCATGTCCGGCTGTCGGCGGGGCGTGCAAAATTGTCCGAAGAGGCTCAGGCGCTATGTTTTTTCGCCGGGGCAAACTCGATATTCAGTGGCGAAAAACTGCTTACCGCCGACAATGCGGACACCGACGCCGATCACCGCATGTTTGCCAAACTCGGGCTCAGGGCCGAGCCAGGGTAAGAGCTGAAAAAAGTCTTTCATCCGGTTGTTTGCCGGGGGGGAACATGCTAGGTTCAACCGGCTTTGCATTCCCTCTTTACCGGCGCCGGATAATCCGTATTACGCCATTGATCTAACAGAGTTATTGCCCTTGACATCGTCTTCGTCCATGCCCCCGTCAACGCCCATTGAATCGAATATTGCTCCGGTCTCCATAGAAGATGAGATGAGGACCTCGTATCTCGCTTACGCGATGAGCGTAATCGTTAGCCGGGCCTTGCCGGATGTCCGTGACGGATTAAAGCCGGTACATCGTCGAATACTTCATTCGATGAACGAGGCCGGCTATTCCCATAACAAGCCCTACCACAAATCAGCCCGCATCGTTGGTGATGTCATGGGTAAATATCATCCTCACGGGGACACCGCTATCTATGACGCGATGGTCCGGATGGCCCAGGATTTTTCGATGCGTCTGCCGCTTATTGACGGCCAGGGTAATTTTGGCTCGATGGACGGGGACCGGGCTGCGGCGATGCGTTATACCGAGGCCCGTATGGCCCGCTCGGCCCACGCCCTGATCGACGATATAGACAAGGAAACCGTTGATTTCCAAGCTAACTACGATGAATCGGAGAGAGAGCCGACAGTGCTTCCCGCCCGATATCCCAATCTGCTGGTCAACGGAGCAGGTGGTATCGCCGTCGGCATGGCGACCAATATTCCGCCCCACAATCTGGGCGAGATTATAGATGCTTGCGTCGCTCTCATCGACAACCCGGATCTTAGCATCGACGAGTTGATTGAGAATTATGTGAAGGGTCCGGACTTTCCCACCGGTGCGACCATACTCGGCCGTTCGGGAATTGTTTCGGCGTTTCATACCGGGCGCGGTTCGGTGATAATGCGTGGCCGTGCGGTAATCGAAGAAATCCGCAAGGACCGTCAGGCGATCATAATTTCCGAGATTCCCTATCAGGTGAATAAATCCCGGATGATCGAAATAATGGCCGAGAACGTTCGTGACAAGAGGATCGAGGGAATATCAGATCTGCGCGACGAATCGGACCGTGACGGGGTTCGGGTGGTCGTCGAGATAAAGCGCGGCGCGGTGCCCGAGGTGGTGCTGGCACAGCTTTACAGTCACACTCCGTTGCAGACCAGTTTTGGGGTTAACATGCTGGCGCTGGATGGGGGGCAGCCGAAAAGGATGAACCTCAAGGAGATCATCGTCGCCTTTATCGATTTTCGCGAAGAGGTTGTCCGGCGGCGAACTATATTCAAGTTGGGCAAGGCCCGCGAAAAAGCCCATATTCTGGCCGGTCTTGCCGTCGCGGTCGCCAATCTTGATGAAATTATATCGCTTATCCGCAAGGCGAAGGACCCGTCCTCGGCGAGAGCCCAGCTTATGGAAATAGTCTGGCCGGCCAACGACGTAGCCCCCCTTATAGAGCTGTTGGATGATCCTCTGCACAAGGTCGATGATGGCGGAGGCTATCGGTTCTCGGAAACCCAGGCGAGATCGATACTGGAACTTCGCCTGCATCGCCTGACCGGGCTTGAACGCGACAAAATAGCGGCGGACCTGATTGAACTGGGAGAGCAAATAAAAAGCTATCTGGATATACTGTCGTCAAGACCGCGACTGTTCGGCATTATCAAGAGTGAACTGGATGATATCCGGGAACGGTTCGCCACCCCGCGTCGTACCGACATTGACGAAACAGAATTCGAACATGACATAGAAAACCTGATCCAGCGTGAGGACATGGTGGTCACGGTAACCAATACCGGCTACATCAAGCGTGTTCCGCTATCCACTTTCCGGGCTCAGAAGCGTGGCGGCAAGGGCCGCAGCGGGATGTCGACCCGCGATGAGGATTTCGTCAGCCAAGTCTTTGTGGTCAACACCCATACTCCGGTACTGTTCTTTTCATCGACCGGAATAGTATACAAGTTAAAGGTCTACAAACTGCCGCTTGGATCACCTACCTCGCGGGGTAAGGCGATGATAAATATATTGCCGCTTAAGGAAGGCGAGACCATTTCCACCCTTATGCCGCTGCCCGAGGATGAGGAAAGCTGGAACGATCTTTTCGTCATGTTTGCCACCGCATCAGGCAGTGTTCGCCGCAATCGCCTATCTGATTTCTCCAATGTCATGGCTAACGGCAAGATTGCGATGAAGCTGAATGACGGCGACTCACTGGTCCGGGTTCGCACCTGTTCCGAAGACGACGATATCCTTCTTTCATCAAGGCAGGGAAAATGCGTCCGGTTTCCGGTTTTGGATGTTCGGGTTTTTCACAGCCGGTCGTCTACCGGGGTGCGGGGAATACGGCTTGCCAGTGGTGACAAGGTGATCGGTATGTCGGCGCTGAAACATGTCACTGCCGGTGTTTCCGAGCGTGACGATTATCTGCATGCGGTCAGTGCAAGGCGTCGTCTGACGAGCGGCGATTATACCGAAAGAGACGAAGACAGGATTAAAGATGAAGGTTTGTCCGCCATGCTTGAACAACAGGTAATGGCCGATATGGTAGAAAGGGAAGAGTTTGTTCTGACCGTCAGTGAAGACGGTTTCGGTAAGCGATCTTCAGCTTATGAGTACAGGATATCGAAACGTGGCGGCCAGGGTATTGCCAGCATGGACCTCAAACGCGACGATGGCACGGTCAATGTGGTAGCGTCTTTTCCGGTTCTTGATACGGACCAGTTGGTAATGATAAGTGATGGCGGTCAGATTATACGCATGCCGGTCAAGGACATAAGCTTTACCGGTCGCTCAACCAGGGGCGTTACCCTTTTCAGAACGGCAGATAACGAACGGGTAGTCTCGGTGACACGTCTTAGGGACGTAGAAGAAGATGACGATGCCTCCGGGGACGGGGACGGGGACGGGGACGACGGGAACGGTTCCGGGCCGCCTGATGATGTTCAGAGCGATGGAGAGCAAGCCAAATGAGTTCTCCGATAATCGGTGTTTATCCCGGAACCTTCGATCCGGTTACAGACGGCCATATGGATATTATCAGTCGGGCGACCAAGGTCGTAGATCGCCTTATAGTTGCGGTTGCGGCAAATTATAATAAACGCCCGATGTTCCCCCATGATGAGCGGGCCGCAATGGTCAAGGAAGATGTTGCCACCTTTTCCAATGGCGATGGCAGCCGGATCGAGGTGAAAACATTCGATAGCCTGCTTATCGGCTTTGTCAATTCCGCCGGTGCCTCGGTGATCATTCGCGGTCTTCGGGCGGTCTCCGATTTTGAATATGAATTTCAGATGGCCGGTATGAACCGCCGTCTCAACCCAAATATAGAAACGGTATTTCTGATGTCATCGGACCGTCATCAGTTTATCTCTTCAAGATTCGTCAAGGAGATAGGTGCAATGGGCGGTGATATCAGTCATTTTGTTTCGTCAAATGTCGTCGAATGTGTGCGTCGGCGTCTTGCGGATGAAGTTACAGGCAAAAAGGATTGACCGGCCCGCTGGCTGTGCCTATTTTCCGGTCACTCAAACACTTTAGGGCGCTTAGCTCAGTTGGTAGAGCAACTGACTTTTAATCAGTAGGTCGTGGGTTCG
>CAZEFJ010000092.1:3117-8930 GCA_964511465.1 uncultured Hyphomicrobiales bacterium | reverse complement strand
AATCACCACCGGCAAGGGAGTTACCATTCACACCATAGACTGCAAGATGCTGGAGACATACAACGATACACCCGAACGCTGGCTGGACGTCTCCTGGTATCATGACAACGATGTCTCGGACATCCATGTCGGCCGCATCCACATGACGGTTCTCAACGAGCCCGGATGCCTCGGCAACCTGTCAATGGTCATCGCCAAGAACGACGGCAATATATCCAATCTCAAGATTACCAACAGATCACCTGATTTTTTTGATTTACTGGTTGATATCGAAGTCCGAGACGTTAAACACCTTACCAACATTATCGCCGCACTAAGAGCGACTCCGGTTATCAACTCGGTGGAAAGGGCACGTGGATAGAGGTTAGGGCAGGGTATATATAATATCTTCTCCGTCACCTCCGCCTCGGTATACATTCTAGCCATGTTCAATCGCAGAAAAAAACCGCCCTTGTACGGGCGAATAAGAGAGTTTATCTGGCCAAGTTCGGGGTGGAATCGTTCGTCCAGGTATATTTTTCACAGGGTTGCCCGCATCCCCGGCTCGTCATATTCGATTGCCGCCGGTTTTGCCTGTGGCGCGGCAATCTCATTCACCCCGTTTGTCGGCCTTCACTTTATACTGTCGGCGGCCCTGGCGTGGATTTTACGTGCCAATATCATAGCCTCGGCGATTGGCACGGCGGTCGGGAACCCGTGGACTTTCCCATTTATCTGGTACTGGATTCACTCTCTGGGGAACTGGATGGGAGCCTCGGTAGAGGTTAATAATCATGCCACTACGAATTACAGCAGTTTTTTCGGTAAACTTCTTGACGCTACGCTGAGTCTCGATTTCAACTATATTCTGGAAACCGCATGGCCGATATTCTGGCCCATGTTCGTCGGCAGCATACCGACCTCCATTGCCGTTTGGTTTATCTTTTATTTGCCACTAAAATATATGGTTTCATCCTATAAATCCCGCCACAACAGCACAAAAACGGAAGACCCGCCATGAGCCATCTGCGTTTGGGAGTAAACATTGATCATATAGCAACCATCCGCAACGCCCGCGGCGGAATACACCCGGACCCGGTACGCGCCGCCGGATTGGCGGTAAAGGCAGGAGCCGACAGCATAACCGCCCATCTGCGCGAGGACCGGCGCCATATTTCCGATGACGATATTGCCCGCCTGTGCGACGAAATACAGGTTCCCTTGAATCTTGAGATGGCGGCTACCGACGAAATGCTTGAAATAGCTCTCCGCCACAAACCCCACGCTGCCTGCATAGTCCCCGAAAACCGGCAAGAGCGAACTACAGAAGGAGGGCTTGACGTAGCCTCGTCAACGGCCCGCCTGGAAACCCTTGTCAGCGCTCTCGGCGACGGGGGAACGCGGGTTTCGCTGTTTATCGAGCCCGAACCGGCCCAGCTTGACGCGGCGGCCAGCCTCGGCGTTCCGGTGGTTGAACTGCATACCGGGGCATACTGCGACAGCCGCGGCGCGGAACGCGAAGCCCGGCTGCAACGAATCGTCGAGGCGGCAGCATATGCCGATAAACTGGGGCTGGAATGTCATGCCGGACACGGGCTGACCTTCGATACGGTATCGCCGATTGCCGCCATCTCCAGCATAGTGGAGTTGAATATAGGCCATTTTCTGGTTGGCGAGGCTATCTTCACCGGCCTGGAAGCATCAATGATGCGGATGCGCCAGCTTATGGATATGGCGCGCACAAGATGATTATCGGCATCGGCACCGACCTTTGCGACATCCGGCGCATCGAAAAGACCCTGAAACGCTTTGGCCAGCGCTTCATAATGCGCGTTTTCACCGAAAATGAGCGTACAACCGCCTCGCGCCGTTCCAACCCGGCGGCCGCTTACGCCCAACGCTATGCCGCCAAGGAAGCCTGCGCCAAGGCCCTGGGGACTGGATTCAGCCAGGGGGTGTTCTGGAGCGACATCGGGGTAAACAACAACCCTTACGGCCAGCCTTACCTGAGCCTTACCGGCGGTGCCCTGAGACGGCTGGATAAACTGACCCCTCCAGCGATGAAGGCGCAAATAGATATTTCCCTTAGCGACCAGTTCCCGATGTCCCAGGCAATGGTGGTAATTTCAGCGGAAATAATTACAAAATAAAAAATATGCGCGACTGACGATACACCTTGACATGAATTGCCCAGGCTGGCTTGATCAGCCAAATTTTGATCCTGTACGTTAAAAATTATAACTTAATTACAACACTTTAGAAGATTATTAATGGACAATAGCGATAACTCTGATTTCAAGGAAACGGTCAAGACCGTGCTTTATGCGGTATTGATCGCGCTGACGGTGCGTACCGTCGCCTACGAGCCGTTCAATATTCCCTCCGGTTCGATGATTCCAACCCTTCTGGTCGGTGACTACCTGTTTGTTTCCAAATTTTCCTACGGTTACAGCAAATTTTCCCTGCCTTTCAGCCTGCCGCTGATTCCGGGAAGAATCTTGTTTACCAAACCAGAACGAGGCGACGTATTCGTCTTCAAACTGCCAACCGATGAAAGCAAGGACTACATCAAGCGCCTGATCGGTCTTCCGGGCGACAGAATTCAGGTCGTTAACGGGATTCTGAACATTAACGGCAAGCCGGTGAAGCGCAAGCGGGTTGAAGATTACATAGTCCGCGCTCGCGACGGTTCGGTTAGCCGTACCGCACGTTATATTGAAACCCTTCCCAACGGAATCAAGCACTACATTCTTGAACTTAGCGACGATTTTCCTTACGACAACACCCCTGTCTACACCGTTCCCGCGGGGCATTACTTTGCCATGGGCGACAACCGTGATCGTTCCAAGGACAGCCGTTTCCTTAACGATGTCGGGTTTATTCCGGCAAAGAACCTGATCGGGCGGGCGGAATTTTTCTTCTTTTCCGTCGATGGAGATATATGGGAATTCTGGAAATGGCCAAGTTCAATTCGTTTCGGGCGCTTCTTCAAAAGCATTAAATAAACATGATCAGGGCGATAAACCACCATTTCAGCCGCCCCGAACTGCTTGAACTGGCGTTGACACATTCCAGTTTCAACCGTCGCACCAAGGACCGGACGCAAACCAATCAGCGACTGGAGTTCCTTGGTGACCGGGTGCTTGGCCTGTTTATCGCCGAACTTCTCTACGAGACCTTTCCCAACGAAGAGGAGGGGCCTCTGTCGCGCCGTCACACCGCCCTGGTCAGAAGCGAGGCATTGAGCCGTATAGCCAATGAAATTGGTTTGGCGGAGCATATAATAATGTCGAAAAGCGAAGAGGAAATGGGCGGGCGCGAAAACCCCGGATTGCTGGCCGACACCCTGGAAGCGGTTATCGCCGCATTGTTCCTGGACGGTGGCGCGGAAACGGCCAAAACCTTCATCCGGGACAACTGGAAGCCGCTTATGGAGGAGGACGTAAAGCCCCCTACCGACGCCAAGACCGAGCTTCAGGAATGGGCCCAGGCGAGGGGACTTGAACTTCCAAGCTACCGCGAAACGACACGCCAGGGACCGTCTCACGCGCCAACCTTTACCATCGAGGTTTCGCTAAATGGCATGCAGCCCGCAATTGCGGAAGGGCCATCAAAACGCAGTGCCGAACAATCCGCAGCAAAAGTCATACTGAACATGATCAAGGCGGAAAATAGTGGAAAATAAGACCCGTTGCGGCTTTGTCGCCATCGTCGGGGCACCGAATGTCGGCAAATCAACCCTGGTCAACCGGCTTGTCGGAGCCAAGGTTTCGATTGTCTCGCCAAAAGTCCAAACCACCAGGTCGCGAGTTACCGGAATCGTAATACGGGGGGTAAGCCAGCTTGTGTTAATCGACACTCCCGGCATTTTCCAACCCCGCAAGCGCCTGGACAGGGCAATGGTCGCCGCCGCCTGGAACGGTAGTGCGGATGCTGACCTTACGCTTCTACTAGTAGACAGCGATGCGGGTATTGACGATGATACCAGACGGATCGTCAAGCGGCTGAAAAGCAAAAAAAGTAAAACTTCGACAATGGAACCGGGCAGCACAGTACTGGTTCTAAACAAGACCGACCGAGCAAAGAAAACCAGCCTTCTTGAAATAACCTCGGAACTTAACAAAGAGGGTATTTTCTCCGAAACCTTCATGATTTCGGCCCTGAACGGTGACGGAGTAAACGATTTAGCCGATTTTCTCAGCCTTAAGGCCCCCGTCGGCCCATGGCATTTCCCCGAAGACCAGATATCGGAAATGCCCCAGCGCCTTTTGGCGGCGGAAATTACCCGTGAAAAAATCTACCTTCAACTGCGCCAGGAACTTCCCTACGCCTCGGCTGTTGAGACCGAGGAATGGGAGGAACGCGAGGATGGCAGCGTCTCCATCCGTCAGATAATTTTTATCGAGCGCCCATCGCAGAAGGGAATTGTCCTTGGCCGGGGCGGAGAGCGCATAAAAGCGCTGGGCGAGGCGTCACGAAAGGAACTGGAAGTTATTTTCGGGCGCCGGGTACACCTGTTTCTTTTTGTCAAGGTCCGCACCGGCTGGGGGGATGATCCGGAACGCTACAGGGAATGGGGCCTGGATTATAACGCCTGAGCTTTTATCCTTGCCGGGTGGCCTGAAATTTGAGCATACTGTCGGCCAAAGGGCCATTACTGAAGCCTTGTGCAACCGCGCCTGAGAGTGCGGAGCTATTTTCCTAGGGAGCCACGTCAATGATGAAAAGGGGGGCACTCCTTGTCGTCAGCGCTTTTCTGTTGGGGGCCTGCGCCTTGCCGGTGCCGGTCCAGCTGGCGTCGTGGGCACTCGACGGGATTTCCCTGATTACCACCCATAAATCGGTAGCTGATCACGGCCTGTCGCTGATTGCCAACGAGGATTGCGCCATGTGGCGGGCGATCGAGGGCGATAGCATATGTTCCGGCAACGACGCCGGCTCGACCGTCGTTGCCGTTGCAGCCGCCGAAAGTCCGGAGGAATTGGCTAGTTTTGAGACCGCGGCAGGGTCTCCCGAAGACAACAAAGACATAAACCCGGTGTTCGTGTCCCCGGCATTGCCGCCGCTGGACAAGCCGACATTGCCGGAATATAGCCGGGAACAGGACCCATCCGAATTTGCCGACGCCTGGGCCTATATTCAAAGTTCTTCACCCCCGCCCGAAATGCCGACGGCGGCAAAGCCTGACAATGTATCCAAAACTGGGCCACACCCGATTGCCACATCCCTTCCCGCAGCGGGCTCCGTCACCCACCATCCGGCGGCTGTTGATGGAACGAAAGTAACAGCGTGGTTTCCGATAGAGATGCCGCCGCTTAAGGTGGCTTCCAACAGCAGGGAGCCAGCCGTTGTCAAAGCCAAGCCATTGAAAAAAGCCCCGAATACAGCCGTGTCAACTGTTTACGGGACCAACGACAAGGCAAGGCCGCCGGTAAAGCTGGTGATAAAATCGCCTGATACAAATACGATAAAGGTAAAACCGGGGTTTTATTTTATCATAGGCAGCTTTTCCAAACGGGACAGAGCCTTCAGCCTGGCCGCAAAACACAGCCTTCTTAAGCCAAAAGTGGCAATTTCCCAAATGGACGGCGGCGAAGTAAACAGGGTGATTGTGGGTCCATTCACGTCAGGTGATAAAGATGCAGTCCACCACCGGCTGAGGAAAGACGGTATCTTCGATGCCTGGGCGGCACGCATCAATCCCGCCAGATGGTCACTTTTAGACCCATCGGAATCAAGCGATCTGGCCCAGTTGACGCAATAATCCAAGCTATATCGGTCTTGAGCCGTTTATAGTGCCCCGATGAACTGGAATGATCAGGCTATTGTGCTGT
>CAZEFJ010000092.1:0-3017 GCA_964511465.1 uncultured Hyphomicrobiales bacterium | reverse complement strand
TCTTGAGCCGTTTATAGTGCCCCGATGAACTGGAATGATCAGGCTATTGTGCTGTCGGCGCGCAAGCATGGCGAGACCTCGGCCATCGTTACCATGCTGAGCCGTGAACATGGTGTCCACGCCGGTATGGTGCGCGGCGGGGCGGCTAAAAGGTGGCGCGGCGTCCTGCAACCTGGAAACCATCTGGTTGCCGAATGGCGGGCCCGGCTGGCCAGCCATCTTGGAACTTTTAAATGTGAAATGTCCCATGCCTTTGCCGCGGCAATGCTCAATGATCCGCTGAAACTGGCTGGCCTTAGCTCGGCCTGCGCCGTCGCCCAGTCAACATTATGCGAGCGCCAGCCCCACCCGGAGATTTACCTGGGGCTTTTGGATATTCTGATTGCGATGGAAGAGGGGGAAAACCGTTCATGGACCTCTCTTTACGTCAAATGGGAACTCAACCTGCTGGCCGAGGTGGGCTTCGGACTGGACCTTGGCGAGTGCGTAGCCACCGGCAGCAATGATGAACTGGCCTATGTATCACCCAAAAGCGGCCGGGCGGTATCACTGTCGGCCGGAGAGCCGTACCGCAACTCTCTGCTTGCCCTGCCGCAATTTCTGCTTGAGGAGGGCGGCGAGGGGGATTTATCCGAGGTTGCCGCAGGCATGAAACTTACCGGCTATTTTCTCAACCGCCATGTTTTCTCCCAAAGCTCTGGCCCTGGCCCCTCGGCCCGGCAAAGGCTGGTGGCCCGGCTGCGAGGGTGATTCCTCTGTGGTGAAAGCATCTTTTCTGTTTTTCAGGAGAAAATGAGACGAGCCAATTAAGTGTGGCGTCACCAGAACCCAGAAAGACGGTCAGCCACACTATTTTTGATTAATCATGCGATGACGCATCTGCCGTGCCGTTTTTTCGGCCTTGCGGGTCCTGAATTGGCGGGCCGCCTCGTTGCGAATTTTTTTGTGGATGCGTTTACTGGCCATGGGCAAATGCTGCATCGCCCCACCGAAACGGATACCCATTTCCTGCAGCGACATCATGAAGGGCATTGAGGGGCGGGTTCCCATATTATCAACGTTAACCGCCTGATAGGGCCTGTTAATAGTCCGGGAACCGCCTTTGTTGGATACGACAACTTCACCGCCAGCACCACCGCCCGCTTCCTCCAGCATCGCCACCACCGTACCACCAAGGGAATTCACTGTCAGGCCCATTGCCGTGCCGCGGATGCCGATTATCGCCGATGGGGTTTTTATGACCATGGCGTCAGGCGACGTTTTGGCGACCTGCCCGCTGACCAGGGTAAATATCCCCTCGGCCATGGAAATTACCGAAGAGCCTGACATGTTGTCCCGATCGTAGATCAAAATGTCCAGGGTCAGGCGCCCGTTCTCGTCCAAAGAGAAAACACTCTCGTCCGTCAACACGACACCGATAACCGCCCCTTCGCCTGTCTCAAGTGTATAACCCTGGTAAACGGGGTCGCCCTGGGCCAGTTCCAGTCGTGATCCATCCAGGCTGGTTGCCATAACTCGTCCTGTGACGGTATCCACATTGCCGATGGGAATGAGGCTCTGTGCCAGGACCGGAAAAGCCGTTACAAGGCAGATCAGAAGAGCTGCGAACCAGACGCCTTTTTTCATTAATCTTGTCCTTCCACAAAACAATTACGCTATTTGCAGACGGTTTCCGTGGTTGTCTCGTCTTCACCGTCAGATTTATGGGGCCGTCAATTGATAACCTTCAGGAAACGGGTCCATTTTCCCCCTGTTGGCGACACTATCTACGCATAAATACTGGTACCATTCCCGGCAACAAGATACTATATATGGTGAAAACATGGAAACATTGCCCACATGACGTCCTCTCCCAAGGCCGGAAAGATTGTTGATGCCAAGCTCGTCGATGCCCTTGGCGAGCGCTATCTGGCCTATGCCCTGTCGACCATTACTTCGCGTTCCCTGCCCGATGTTCGGGACGGACTGAAGCCGGTGCATCGGCGGCTTTTGTACGCCATGTATCAGTTAAAGCTGGCTCCTCAGTCGGGGTTTAAGAAATGCGCCCGGGTGGTTGGCGATGTAATCGGCAAATATCATCCACATGGGGATGTCGCGGTATATGACGCTATGGTCCGGCTGGCCCAGGAATTCGCGGTGCGCTACCCACTGGTTGACGGGCAGGGTAATTTCGGCAGCATCGACGGCGATAACGCCGCCGCCATGCGCTATACCGAGGCCCGCCTGACCGAGGTCGCACTGGCATTGTTGCAGGGAATCGACGAGGATGCCGTGGATTTCCGCGAAACCTATGACGGCGAGGGCAGTGAGCCGGTGGTCATGCCGGCCCGCTTTCCCAATCTGCTGGCCAACGGCTCCGCCGGTATAGCGGTCGGCATGGCGACTTCTGTCCCGCCCCACAATGCCGCCGAGCTGTGCGACGGACTGCTTCATTTGATTAAGTCCCCCAACGCCGGCATCGACAAGCTGGTCGATCTGATCCCCGGCCCCGACTTTCCCACCGGCGGGGTTCTGGTCGAGCCGCGAAGCTCGATAGTCGATGCCTACAGCAGCGGAAGAGGGGGATTTCGACTAAGGGCCAGATGGCAGGTGGAAAAGCTGCCGCACGGTCTTTACCAAGTGGTGGTTACGGAGATTCCATATCAGACCCAGCTATCGAAAATTATCGAAAAGGTTGCCGATCTTCTGAGCGATAAAAAATTGCCCCTTCTTGCCGACATCCGCGATGAATCCGCCGAACAGGTGCGGATTGTGCTGGAACCGAAAAACCGCACCGTGGATGCAGCGATGATGATGGAGCATATGTTCCGTCTGAGCGATCTGGAAACCCGTTTTAGCCTGAATATCAATGTGCTGGATAAAAACAGAACCCCTCAAACCATGGACTTGCGCCAACTTCTTAATGCTTTCCTTGAGCATCGCCTCGAGGTAATGGAACGGCGCAATCTTTACCGCCTGGAGAAAATAAATCACCGGCTGGAAGTACTTGGCGGGCTTTTATGCGCCTTTCTCAACCT
>CAZEFJ010000091.1:0-9016 GCA_964511465.1 uncultured Hyphomicrobiales bacterium | reverse complement strand
CATGAGCAACTAGTATGGTGGAACCGAAGTCCTTCACATATAGGATCGCATTTCCGGTCCTATGGGTAGGAAGGTGCCGCGCCGACGATGCATCGCATCGTCAAGCGGTGCTGACGCCCTCCAGAGGACCGGAAATGCGACCTTTCCGGCGGTTTTTCAGGCCCCTCGGTCGGCGTCGCGCGCCGCTTGTGATGCGACAGCATCACGGCGCAACACGCTCCTTGCCGAGAGACCTGAAAGACCGTCCTATATGTGAAGGACTTCGGTTCCACCATACTAGGACACTGCCGCATTGAATCTATCCAGCTACATTATCGTCGGTGGCGCCGGTTTCATCGGCGGACATCTCGTTGGCCATATGCTGGGCCGTCCAGGGACTGAAAGAGTCACCGTCTACGACAATTTTTCTTCCGGTCGCGAATGGCATATCCAAGATTACGTCGATGATCCGAGGGTCGATGTGGTGCGTGATGATGTCAAGGATATCGAGGCTCTTTGCCGGGCTATGAGTGGCCACGACACGGTCATACATCTGGCTTCCAATCCGGATATCGCACGGGCCGCAAGAGAGCCGGAAATAGATTTTTATGAAGGAACGCTTCTTACCCACAATGTCGTCGAAGCGATGCGCCGAACCGGTTGCAGTCGCATTATATATGCTTCGGGAAGCGGAATTTACGGAGACCTTGGTGAAAGGGAGATATCGGAAGACCATGGACCGCTGGTCCCTGTATCGACCTACGGGGCGAGCAAGCTGGCCGGCGAGGCGATGATTTCCGCCTATTGCCATATGTTCGGTATTAAAGCCTTTGTCTTTCGTTTCGCCAATGTTGTCGGCCCACGCCAGACCCATGGGGTCGGCTTTGACTTTATCAAACACCTTGCTGCCGAAAACCGCATATTGACCATTCTCGGTGACGGAACCCAAAGCAAATCATATATCCATGTCGATGATGTCATCGCCGCGATAGAGGTTGCGCAAGCCAACTCAGAAGGCTCATTCAACGTCTTCAACGTCTCTACCAAGGATCATATCATGGTCAGGGAAATCGCCGACATAGCGGTGCAATGCGTCGGCCTTGAGGCTGGTTCGGTCGGCTATGAATTCACCGGCGGCAGGCGCGGCTGGAAAGGTGATATTCCGGTTGTCAGGCTGAACAGCGATCGTATTCGTGAACTGGGATGGAATTGCAAACATTCATCCCGCCAGGCGCTTGCCCTGTCCATGGATGCGATATTGGGGGAAGTTCGTGACGGCATGCACAAGGACCGCTCGGCATGATAATCACCCGCACACCTTTAAGAATTTCGCTCGGCGGAGGCGGCACCGATCTTCCTTCCTATTACGAGAAATTCGGTGGTCATGTGATCTCGGCGGCGATAAACAAATATGTCTATATTACCGTCAACCGGACGTTTCGCCCGGACTATCTGTTGAAGTACTCGAAGACCGAGCAGGTCGATAATATCGACGACATACAACATGACCTTATCCGCGAGTCCCTGCGTGCCCTCGATATCGGGCCGAACATCGAAATAGTCAGTATAGCCGACGTTCCGGCGGGAACCGGCCTGGGTTCTTCCGGCTCGTTCACGGTTGGCCTGTTACACGCGCTCAACGCCTACAGGCGTCATCCGGTGTCGCCGGAAGAACTTGCCCGCAAGGCCTATGACATAGAGAGCAATATTCTAGGTGAACCTTGCGGTAAACAAGATCAGTACATTTCCGCCTACGGCGGGGTTATGTGCCAGGAATACCACCCGGACGGCAAGGTTGTGATGGCCCCTCTCAAGGTCAAGGGTACGGTTTTGCGGGATCTTTCAGAGCATCTTATTATGTTTTTCACCGGCTATAGCCGTACCGCTTCGGATGTCCTCAAGGACCAAAAAGTAAAATCCGAACAGGGTGACGGCGAAATGCTGGATAACCTGCATTTCATCAAGGACCTGGGGTTGCGGATCAAGTCCCTGCTTGAGCAGGGAGATACCGCGGGCTTTGCCGAAATGATGCACCGGCACTGGATGCGCAAGAAGCAGCGTTCGGCCAACATATCAAACACCGAAATTAATGACATCTATGATTACGCGCGTCGACATGGCGCCATTGGCGGCAAACTGGTCGGTGCCGGTGGCGGTGGGTTCATGTTGTTTTATACCGATGACCGTTCATCCCTGCGTTTGGCGATGGAAGAAAAGGGCCTTGATGAAATGGCCTTTTCGTTCGATTTCGACGGCTCGGTCGTGCTGCTGCGCAATTGAATAATGATATGCAGTGTTTAATTCTCGCCGGTGGGTTAGGGACCAGAATGAGACCCGCCACCAGGCGTCTTCCCAAGGCGCTGATAGCGGTCAGGGGAAAGCCATTTGCCGACTATCAACTGCGATTGCTGGCCAAGTGCGGGGTGAGGCGCGTAGTTTACGCAATCGGCCATTTGGGCGGCCTTATCCGCGATTATGTCGGCGATGGCGGGGCCTGGGGGCTCGATGTTTCATACTCTGATGAAGGCGAGGACGCGCTTGGCACTGCCGGGGCGGTCCGGCTTGCCATAGACAGAGGGCTGATGGATGAAACATTCATCACACTTTATGGCGATTCATTTCTTCCCGTGGAAATTTCCCCAATATGGCAGGCGGCGATGAATGGCAGAATTCCCATGATGACCGTATTCAGGAACGACAACCAGGGCGAAGACAGTAACCTGAATTTTGAAAACGGGTTGATTACGTTGTATCAAAAAGGCGCCCGGGGAATGAGCTATATTGACTACGGCCTCGGCATATTGCCTCGCAAGATGGTTGCTGAAAGGGTCCGTCCGGGTGTTTTTGCCGACCTTGCCGATTTTTACAACCAGTTGAGTCGGCTGGGATCGCTGCATGGATATGAGGTTTTTGATCGCTATTATGAAGTCGGATCGCCGGGCGGTCTGGATGATTTTGAGACTTACCTGTCACAATCAGACGCTCTAGCCAATATCCGCTTCCTGTGATAGGAAATGGATATGCATAACTATCTGGATTTTGAAAAACCGATTGCCGCGCTCGACGGCAAGATCGAGGAATTGCGCCATATGGTCGATTCCGATGGTGCCGACATTGCCGAGGAAGTAACCCGGCTTCAGGCCAAGTCGGACAAGCTTTTGCGCCAGACCTACGGCAAGCTTACTCCGTGGCAACGAACCCAGGTTGCGCGCCATCCCGACCGGCCTCATGCGCTGGACTATATCAGTGCGCTGATCGACGATTTCACCCCTTTGGCGGGCGATCGGAATTTTGCCGAGGATGCTGCAATTGTCGGAGGCCTGGGAAGGTTCAGGGGTAATTCGGTAATCATTATCGGCAACGAAAAGGGCAAAGACACGGATTCGAGGGTAATCCACAATTTCGGCATGGCCAAGCCGGAGGGCTACCGCAAGGCGGTTCGTCTCATGGAATTGGCGGATCACTTCCATCTGCCGGTTATCACCCTGGTTGACACGCCCGGCGCATATCCGGGTGTCGAGGCCGAGGCTCGTGGTCAGGCCGGGGCGATCGCCCGCTCGATAGAAACCTGCCTCAATATTCAGGTGCCGTTGATAAGCGTGATAATCGGCGAGGGAGGGTCCGGCGGTGCGATTGCGCTGGCTACCGCCAATATAGTGATGATGCTGGAAAACTCGGTATATTCGGTAATCTCTCCCGAAGGCTGCGCCTCGATTTTATGGCGCGACAAGGAAAATGCCGCCAAGGATGCCGCCGAGGCACTTAAAATGACGGCTGAAAATTTAAAAACTCTTGGCGTGATCGACAATATTATTCCGGAACCGCTGGGTGGCGCACATCGCGACCCGTCCGCGACCATAAGTGATGTTGCCGATGCCGTGGAACAGGCTATTGTCGATATGGCCGGGGTTGAGGGCGGGGTTCTCAAGGCGAGAAGAAAAGAAAAACTACTTGAAATCGGCCATAAAAATATAGCCTAGATATTGTTTCTGTCATACAGAATACAATACGCAGTTATTCGCCGCTCAACGTTTGGTCACCAGCAGGTAAGAAATTGCAAGTGCCTGAGAGAGCAAGATCATTAACGTGGATTTTGGTTGCCTGGATTTTCGTGCTTGGAACGGATATCGCCCGGGCCACCGAGGTCATCACCGTTGCCATAGATCGTGAATACGCTCCTTATGAGTTTGTCGGTGATGACGGCAATATCCAAGGGTTCACCCCTAGCCTGTTACGCGCGATAGGGAAAGAGCTGGGTGTCCAGATTAAATTTCGTCTGTTGTCATGGCCGGGAGCGGTGAAGGGGCTGCAAGAGGGTAACGTTGACGTAATCAACATGATTCGCACACCCGAGCGGGAAAAAAAATACGCCTTCTCCATATCTCACAGCAAAATAGATCAGGCTATATTCCGTAATTCGAAAAATAAGGGAATCCGTGATCTGGATACTCTGTCGGGACACACTGTCGCTCTTCAGGAAAACGACATATCGATGGAGAAGCTGGCCTCGCGGTATGACTTCAGAAAACGGATCGTTCGCAGCAAGATTGAGGGCCTGATGCTGTTGAATGTAGGCAAGGTAGACGCGTTTATTGCGTCGACCCACGGGGGGATACGGATCATCATGAAACACAACCTTAAAGATGTGGAGTTGGCTGCTGCGGGGATATTCCCGATGGACTTCGCATTTGCCGCAAGGAAGGATAACCTGGGTATTATTGAACTGCTCAATACCGGATTGGAGCGCTTGAAGGTATCTGGCCAACTCAAGGCATTGCAGGATAGATGGCTTCTATCGATTATTCCCGAGGAAACATGGGTTGTCGCCAACATAAAAAATATATTGGGCATCGGGGCGTTGCTGTTAAGCATAATGGTAGCTGTACTGAGCATGGCCCTGTTCAGGCGCAAACAGGCCGATGAAACCATCAAGGCGACGCTGGCGGAGAAAGAGGTGTTGCTTCAGGAAGTTCACCACCGGGTCAAGAATAATCTGCAGGTCGTTTCCGGCCTTTTGTCAATGCAGGCAAATGTCGATACCGACGATAAGGTCAAGGAGGCTCTGCTGGAAAGCAAACGCCGGGTAGAGGTCATGGCGCGGGTTCACGATAACCTCTACCTCTCCAAGGACATGTCTCACATCAATACCAGAAAATATTTGGTGGCGATCGTCGGGGATCTGGAACAGGGCTATATCGGCGGCTCTTCTCATGTCGGGTTCAACGTTGATGTGGATGATCTTGAACTCAGGATCAGCCACGCTATTTCCATCGGGCAAATAGTCAGCGAACTGATTTCCAACTCGATGAAACACGCTTTTCCGAATCGACAAAACGGCCAGGTGACTGTATCTCTCAAACGGTCGGGCAAAAGAAAGATCGAGCTGGCAGTAGAGGACAACGGCATTGGATTGCCGGTGAAAGGTGACTTTGCTTCATCTCCAACGCTGGGTCTTAGGATCGTCAGCCAACTGGCAGATAGCCTGGGCGGCAAGATAATCGTAGACAGTTCTGATAAGGGAACCCGTTTCCGGATTATTATCAAGAGAGGCCTTTCATGAGCGGAGAGCGCATACTTATTGTCGAGGACGAACGCATAACCGCGATGAGTGTGCAGCAAATTCTCGAGTCCGCAGGCTACCTGGTTGCCGGGATATCATCCACCGGGGAAAAGGGAGTCCGTATGGCCAAGAAGGACCGCCCCGACCTGGTCTTGATGGATTTTAAGCTTGAGGGTGATATGGATGGCGTTGAGGCGGCCAGGAAAATTCGCAAGTCATGTAACATCCCGGTAATTTTTGTAACCGCGCATTCAGACCAGGATGCCTTGCGACGAATAAAAACGGTGGAGCCGTTCGGCTACATTATCAAGCCATTCAGAGACGACGCATTGGTCAATGCGATCGAGATCGCCCTCTACAAAAGCGTAATGGAACGAAAGCTTCGCTATAACCAGCAACAGTTGCAGTCGATCCTTGATAACGCCACATCAATCATCTACATGAAAAATCTGAGTGGCCATTATCTGCTTGCCAACAAGCTCTTGGAGAGTTTGTTGGGTGTTAGCAGTGATGAGATCAAGGGCAAAACCGACTATGATTTGTTCCCAAAGGATGTGGCCGATGCCTGCGTTGGTAATGACCAGCTTGTTCTAAGCAGGAACGAACCAATCGAGTTCGAAGAAACAGTCCCACACGACGGGGTCACCCATACCTACATTTCAAGAAAATTTCCTATTTTCGGTGATGATGGAACCCCGGTTGCGGTGTGCGGCATCTCCACTGATATTACCGAGCGCAAGCAGGCCGAAAAAATAATCCGGCATATGAGCAGCCACGACACGTTGACCAATATCCCCAACCGGGCCCTGCTTATGGACCGTATGGATCAGGCTTTGGCAAGGGCGCGTCGCGACAAAACAAAGATTGCCGTAATGTTTATCGATCTGGATAATTTCAAGCCGATAAACGACGCCATGGGACATATCGTCGGTGATAAAGCACTTAAACTGATAGCTAAAAGGCTGTCGTCATGTTTGCGGGAGACAGATACGGTGGCGCGGTTCGGGGGCGATGAGTTTGTGGTTATCCTGACCGACATAAATAACCGGGAAGACGCCTCGAATATGGCGCAAAAACTGAACGCCTCCCTGTCGAAACCGATAAATCTGGGTGGCAAAAAAATATCCATGGGAGCGAGCATCGGAATTGCCTTCTACCCGGACCATGCCAAAACCCCTGAAACACTGTTGTCCATGGCCGACAAGGCCATGTATGTGGTCAAGAACAAAGGCAAAAAAAGTTACCACTTCTCAACCGAAACGGAATAATCGTTTCTAGAGTCTTTCCTGATTAAATTGCCCCATTACGACAGGCCCTTTCGGCCCATGGCTGTGTCAGGAGCCTTGGCCGTAGCAAAGGCTACGCCCTGCGACACCTTCCTTGCCATGAACCAAAATTGCTCTGACGTAGATGGGGCAATTTAATCAGGAAAGACTCTAATCACCTTCAGTCGGCTCAACCTCGGCGCACAGGCCGAAGTCGTCGAGAATGGTGTAGAGCACCGGCACCACCAGCAGGACCAGTATGGTTGCCCCGGCCAGTCCGAACCCCAGGCTGGTAACCAGCGGTTTCAGTACCTGGGCCTGCAGGCTTTGTTCCAGCAGCAACGGGCTCAGGCCCATTATCGTGGTCAGTGAGGTCAGCAGCACGGCGCGAAATCTCTCGCGGCTGGCCTTCTTTGCCGCCTCGGCCACCGAAAGGCCTTGCCGACGGCTGATTTTAATAAAATGCACCAGCAGGATGGAATCGTTGACCACCACCCCTGACAGCGAGGCCAGGCCGATCATGCTGGGCATCGAAAGGTCAAGACCCATCGCCAGATGGCCCCATATAACACCGATTAGCCCCAATGGAATGGCCGCCATTACCACTATCGGCTCGACATAGCTTTTGAATTGAAAACTCAGCAGCATAAAGACCCCGACAAGACCCAACAGAAAGCCTTTGCGCATCGACTTTCCCGTCGTCCCTCCCTCCTTGGCCTGGCCTTGAAAGGAAACGCTGATTCCAGGGTGAGTTTGTTTGAGTTTGGTAAAAAACTTCTTGCGCGAATCGCTTATAATCTCGGCGGCATTTGCGATGCGGGTGTCAACATCTCCCTGTATGGTAATCGTTCGCAGGCCATCGACACGCGAGATTCTGGCATAGCCCCGGCTGCGTTCAATTGTCGCAACGGTTCTTAGCGGCACCTGCCCGCCATCGGCGGTGGTGATGGTGAAATATTCAAGGTCGGCAATGCTGTTGCGGTCGGCTTCGGCCATTTTGACGTCTATCTTTATTGCTTCCGTGCCGACCTGGATTTCGTCCGCGGTTTTGCCGTTAAAGGCGGCCCGCAGTTGGCTGGCGATAGCAAGGGCGTCCAGTCCCAGCACTTTGGCCCCATTTTTGAGCTTGATCCGGATCTCTGGTTTGCCCGGGCGCAGGTCGTCGGAGATATCGAAAACGCCGCGATATTGTCTCAGCCAGTCCTGCAAATGTATTGATGCCACCTTCAGTTCGTCCAGGTCCGAGCCGCGCATCCGTATATCAATTGCGCGTCCCGCCGGACCATGCTGGAATTCGACAAAATTTATATTTATCACATCGGAAATTTTGCCGGTCTCCCGGCGCCATTTATTGAGAATATCGGTAAGTCGGGAATTGCGCATTTCGGCTTTAACAAGGTCGACCGAAACGGTGGCGACATGGGCCCCGCTCTCATTGGCATCATTGTTGACCGAATAGTGGACGCTTACGTTCTTTACCAGGGATCGTTGGCCCGGCTGTTCGGGGGATAATTCCAGATTTACCCTTTGCAAGGCGTCGGCAACCAGTCCGACCACCGCCTCGGTTCGTTTAAGCGGTGTCCCCTGGGGCAGAAGAATACGTGCTTCAACGATATCTCCATCCAATTTTGGGAAGGCGATAAATTTAATTCCTCCCCCGGCAACTATCGACAGCGACAGCAAAATCAGAAGGCTGACCAGGCCAATCGTCAGATAGCGCCATTCCACTCCCATATCCACCAGTCGGCCAAGAACGGATTCGCGAAACCATTCAAGCTTGTCCTCAAAGCTCTGGCGAAAGCCCGAAAGCGATCTGGATGCGTGCCTTGAATTGGCCAGATGATGAGGCAGGATAAAAAAAGCTTCAACCAGGGAAACCGTCAGGGTGACGATTAAAACGATCGGCAGAACCTTTATTATCTCGCCAATATTACCTCTTAAAAAAATAAGTGATCCGAATATACAGATGGTGGTTATAAACGATGCAATAACGCCCGGGGCGACTTGCCTGGTGCCTTGTATCGCCGCTTCCAGCGGCGCCACGCCGCGATTTATGTGGGTTGCGATATTTTCTGAAATGACGATAGCATCGTCCATCAGCAGCCCGACAGCGATCAGCAGACCGACCATCGAAATCATATCGAATGAATATCCGGTCAGCGACATTACAAAAATTGTCCCAAGGAACGAGACCGGTAATCCCATCGCGACC
>CAZEFJ010000090.1:2691-9025 GCA_964511465.1 uncultured Hyphomicrobiales bacterium | reverse complement strand
CGCAGCACCCAGGTCAGGGAATGACCGGTAATTCCCGCCGCGACAAACAAATTCAGCCCTACCGGCGGGGTTACCATGCCAATTTCCATGTTGACCACCATGATGATGCCAAGATGTATCGGATCAATCCCCAGACTAACTGCGATGGGCAGGAAAATCGGCGCCATTATCAGCAGGATTGCCGAAGGTTCCATAAAATCACCGGCAAGAATCAGGATGATGTTGACCACGATCAGGAAACCCCAGGCCGGAAGTTGCCAGTTGGCAATCATTTCAACCAGCGTCTGCGGTATTCGCTCGGTGGTAAGCACATGGGCGAACAGCATCGCGTTGGCGATAATGAACAGCAGCATTATTGAAACCTTGGCGGCATCCATCACCGTTTTTCTTATTTCCGGATCGGCTAACGATTTGGGAAACGCCATGATAATTTGATAGCTGTTACGCAAGGTGGCGATTGCAACCGTTTCCCCGGAATAGCGCCATGGCACCTTTTTCAGAGGCCCCATGTCGCGATATCCGAATACCGAAACAAGAAACGCGTATACCGCTGACACCGCCGCCGCTTCGGTGGGGCTGGCCACCCCGCCATAGATAGAGCCAAGGACAATAACGATAAGCATCAATCCACCCAGGGCACTGAAACCGGAACGGAAAATTTCTCCGAACCCCTGCCATCCATGGGATGGGAGTTTTTTAATCCGGGCAATGATGTAAATACCGACCATTAACATCAGACCCATAATTATACCGGGGATAAATCCAGCCATGAACATTCGCGCCGCCGATACTTCGGTCGCCGCCGCATAAACCAGCATGACGATAGACGGGGGAATAAGTATGCCGAGTGTTCCGGCGCTGGAAATAACCCCGACGGCAAAGTCTTCCGGGTAGCCGTTTTTGACCATGGCGGCAATAACTATGGTTCCGATCGCCGCCACCGTCGCCGGGGATGATCCGGATACCGCTGCGAACAGCATACAGGCGAGTACGCTGGCCATTGCCATGCCGCCGCGAATATGCCCGACAATGGCGGTGGCAAAGCGGATCAAACGCTTGGCTACACCACCGGTGGAGAGGAACGACGAGGACAGTATGAAAAATGGGATAGCCAGAAGAGTATAATGTTCAGACACCGCCTCGAACAGTTTCAAGGCGATGGAAGCGAGTGAATCGACGGAAAAGAAAAGAATTGTAACGATACTGGAAAAACCCAGGGCGATAGCAATCGGCATGCCGATTATCATGCTTGCGAACAGCAGAGTGAACAGGGCGACGGTAGTCATCTGACTTTCTCGTCTTCTTCTAATTCTTCTTTGATTATTTGCGCCTCTCTCAGCGCATCGGCGGCCTCATTGGCAAGCTTGAAACCGCTGACCTGACCTCTGGCCAGGGCAATAAAAAGCTGAATAAAACGGAAACCAAGCAGAACAAAACCGATAAACAATATCGAATGGGCAATCCATTTCTTAATCGGCATATCGTCCAGTTCGATACCGATAGAGTACACCATCGACAGGTACACCCATCCCCCATAAAGGATCAGAACGCAATAGACCAGGCACAGGACGACGGCCAGCATGGTCAGCCATCGCTGGTGTTCGGGGGCAAGCTTTTTGACAAATGCGTCGACGCCGATATGTGAGCCGACCTTGACACCGTAGGAGGCACCGAACAGTACCATCCAGGCCGACAGGGTAAGGGTTAATTCCTCGGTCCACATAAAGCCGGCATTAAAGCCGAACCGCATAACCACTTCGACGAACACCAGCAGCGTTATGCCAACAAGGAGGAGGGCTATTATACCCTCCTCCAACTGGTCTATTATGCGCCCCAACATGGCATTGCTACTATTTCAGGCGTTATTTATTAGAGGCAACTGCGGCATCTATGAGATTTTTGCCGATAGCGCCTTCAAACTTTTTCCATACCGGCTTAACCGCTTCTACCCACAAGGCACGTTGTTCCGGGGTCAGTTCGATAACCGTGGTGCGCTTGGAATCAATAATTTTCTGGCGATCGCTCTTGGCCTTTTGCGCGGCTACCTTGGCGGCGAATGCAAGCGATTCATCGACGATTTTGTCCATCTCTACCCGGATGTCCTTGGGCAAGCTGTTCCAGAACTTTGTTGAAGTCACCAGGGTATAGTTCAGCACACCATGGTTGCTTTCGGTGATATACGGCTGAACTTCAAAGAATTTTTTGGAATAGATGTTCGACCAGCTGTTTTCCTGGCCGTCGATGGCCCTGGTGTTGAGCAGGGTGAAGACTTCGGAAAACGGTTTTTTTACCGGCAGCGCGTGCAGCGCTTCGAACTGCGCCGCAAGTACGTCCGAAGACATGATGCGGAATTTGAGACCTGCGGCATCGGCGGGAACGCGTAGCGGCTTGGACGCCGAAAGCTGCTTCATCCCGTTGGCAACATAGCCAAGCGCCGTCAGGCCCTTGCTTTCCATCGACTTGAGCATGCTTATGCCTTCAGGAGTCTTGGTAAAGCGCATAACCGCATCAAAGTCATTGAACAGGAATGGCAGGTCAAACAGCTGTAATACTTTGGTGTATTTGGAAAATTTGGAATTGGCCGGGGCCGCCATCTGAACGTCGCCAAGCAGTATCGCTTCCAGCACCTTGTTGTCGCCAAAAAGCTGGGCGTTGGGGAAAACTTCCATCTTGACCTTGCCTGCCAGGCGTTCGTCGATCAATTTTTTCATGTAATTGGCCATCTGGCCCTTGGGCGTGTTTTCGGCAACCACGTGCGAGAACTTGATTAATATAGGCTTGGCCCTGGCCGTCGACGGCGACAACACAAACGCGGTTAGCGCGATGACGGACAGTACACATATGAATTTCAGGTTCTTAAACATTTTGTGCCTCCCTTGGGTTGACTTACTATTGGCTTGTAGGTGCGAGCTGACGAGCAAGAAATCACACGCCCAACCGCCATAACGGGTCGTAAATGGATAGGAGCAATCCTATGCCACAAGAGCGCATACCAACCGTATTTGATGGTATCGCAACGATAACACCAGGTAAACAAATTCATTAAAAACAAAGGAATTAGCCGAGCAAAACAAAGGGAACAGTCGGGGGCTATTTCCCGGCCTAGGTGATCTTTTTTGGCGACCAGGCCTTGACTGTTACCGGGTCTCCCGACTGGGTGCGCATGATCTTGGGCTTGCCCAGGCTCAAATTGCTTTTTTTCGTTTTGGTAAATGAATTGCGCATCGAATCAAGCGAGATGTGAGCCCTGCGCCCTCGTTTAACAGCCTGACGGTAGGCGATTGTGTTCTTGGTAACGGACATTAGTTGTTCAGACGTCTGGTGGCCAAAACGCGACCATATGTTTTCCAGAAAACTGGTTACGTTTTCCGGTAAAAACATGTTCACATCCACCTTTGGCCGCCCCTTGGCAAAAGCGCTGTATATGGTTGGCTCGATAGGCCCCATCTCGTCGGCAACAAAAACCGCAGGCATAAGAAAGTCACCTTCATTGGTTGCGGCATAATATGCCTGGCTGATGAACAGCAAACGATGGAGCTTTTGGGGTTGAATATATTCGTTCTCGTTCAGCGCCATATCGACGAACCAGAACGCCACGTCAAAAGTATTGTCCACGGCAAACGGCATTAGATCATGTCTCTGCTGTATGGAACCGTCGAGACAGCGTCTCCAGTCGCTTTTTCGGCCCACCGACGATGCCGAAAATGCTTGCCGATGTACCGCATCGTCGGCGCACCGTATCCTGGCCGGTGGACAGGAAAAGCAATCTCAGTGATTCCATGTAGCCAAGACATGCTCTAAACGACAACCCGGTAATCTGCAAAATCGATTTTGGTCGACAAAACCATAAACCAGAAATCAAAAATAATTGTTAATACCGCCATAGAATATCATTTTAACCGTCGCCGGAAGCCTGACAAAATTAGCGAAATTTCATCTTTTTTACGGCCGCTTCCTTTTTCTGCCGGTCATTCATCTTTTTCAGGCGGTCCATTTCATCTTTACCGTCGTTCAACTCCTGGCTGTCGGTAATCTCCAGTCTCAGATTAAGGGTGCCGTAGCTATCTTTTGTTATGGTCGCCAATATGTACTTGCCGCCGATAAGCTCGGGTGTTTTTTTAATATCCGCCCCATTGAAGGCATCCGGCTTGTTGTTCCCGCCCCATTGGATGTAACTTTTATCCGGGTCGGCCTTTCCTTCTACCTTAAGGGTGGATGGGCCGTAGCTTTCCTCAAGTGCGGAAATAACGTCTTCGGTATTTAGTGGATCTTCTATCGGATGGCTGTAGACGATCCGGGATACATATCCTGCAGGATCGGTAACGTTGAAATATATCAACAGGTTGTCGCAGCTTTCTCGGATGACGCAATCCCTTGTTTTGATAAAATAAGGGATTTCCGGAAGTGCCTCCTTAAGATAAAAAAACTTGAATTTCAGTTTTTCCGCCTTTGCCCTGGCATCCTTGAAAGTGTCCCCCAGAGAGATATCGCGGAAGGTAAAATCAACCGCCTTGGCATCGCTGCTTTGGGTGTCGATGCCCTGGGTATCAGTGCCTTGGGTGGCATCCGTGTCCGGGACGCGGGGAAGGTCACACCCGGCCAATACCAGCAGGAAACCCGCCAGGGCAAAAACCGGAATATTTTTCCAAGCAACCACAGTCACAATCCTGTCGCAGGTAAAGGAACAGTATAAATTATTATGTGGTGATCCTCTGCAATAGATACCGGCATGTCAACCATCCCCGACCGACATCTGGCCGATTGGCCGCCCGGGCAACAGAGTGTTTCCATATAAAACGAAAATACGGGAAAATTAATCAGGTTTTGATATCCAGCAACTCCTGGGTCATCCGGTCTGCGGTTTTCAGTATGCCGATGCCACTTTCATATGCCCTCTGCGCGGCGATCATGCGTACGAATTCGGTGCCTATATCGACTCTGCCGCGATCAACCAGAACCGTCTGTATGCCGCCGGGTGTATAGCCTGTAAGTCTGGTCTGGGTGGTTGTCTGGGTCTTGTTCCGAACAGTCTTTGCCTGATATCCAGGAGTATCTGCATTGACTATATTATTAGCCGCAACGTTCACCGCATAGGCATTGGCGTTAAGGCCTGAAACCGCTACCGACATGGCACCCGAGATGCTCATTGCTGCCCCGCCAATGTTGCTTTGCAAATCATCATTACCGGGAATCTAGCACAACGGTGCCACTGTGGACATGATGACCGTCACAGTCGCGTAATAAAGAGAGAATTGAGTTAGAGGGTGAGGCTTAAGGATGAGCCAATGCTTTTTTCGGTACCACTGATGATACGGGCGTTGGCCTCATATATACTGATCGCCTTGGGCAAAAGAAGATTCATGAATTTCTTTGATTCGGTACCAGAGACCGTTGCGCCCGACTTGCCGCTATATGGCCCCTCAAACATCGCCGCGAATGACTGGCTCGGCGCGTTGAAACCCCCGGAAGCCTGCGAAAAACGGCTCTTGTGCCCCAATGAACTGCGGCTGTCATCCTCATACGCCAGCGCGGCGTCATTATAGGAGATTCCAGGCTGCGGATTTAATGCATCAATCGGCTCGGAATTGCCCATCCGCACCGGACTCAGCCCACCCTTGGCCGTACGGGACACACCCGTTACGGAAGGGGAATTTGGCACGGCCACTCGAGCAATCTGATTCATCTCAAATCCAGCCTGAATCCGGAGAGTCCGGATAAAACCTAACCAACAAACACCGAAGCTGCGAACACACCAAACCGCAACCTACACCTATACAACCAAGTATGCATATAAATGCAGAAAAGTCAATGGCTTGACTGTGATTTTCCGAAAGTTCCAACCTTGCCCAAGGCCGCAAGGCGGCTCGCCGGTTACCCGGCGCGCCCGTGCAGGTGGCGGCCTTTAGGTTGCCGCCGTGAGCGCTAAAAACCGGGTTCTTTCCGTTTCACACTTAAATACCCAAGGCCGCAAGGCGGCCCGCCGGTTATCCGGCGTGCCCGTGCAGGTGGCGACCTTCAGGTTGCCGCCGTGAGCGATAAAAACCGGGTTCTTTCCGTTTCACACGGAAAGAACCCGGTTAAGGAAATTGATAACCATTTTTGCGGCATCGAAATCGTATAGATCGGTATGTCCGGCCTCTGTGTACCAATGGCTTTCCTTTGGCTCAACCGCTGCGGCAAATAGTCTGCGGCCAAAACGTATGGGAACGGTACGGTCCCGGTCTCCGTGGAATACCAGCACCGGTGATGATACGGAGGCTATTTTCAAGACCGATTCAAAGCGATCCTTTATTAACGCCCGAACCGGGAAATACGGATAATGATAAGATGCGAC
>CAZEFJ010000090.1:0-2591 GCA_964511465.1 uncultured Hyphomicrobiales bacterium | reverse complement strand
TGCTCCATATAGGGCCTGACCTTGACCGCGCGCCCACCGATATTTCCGGCATTGCCATGAAAATATATAATGGCGGGTTTCCCTTCCCCCGGTGCCTTGTACCAGCTTGTAAGTTCAAGCCCGTCTCCGGTTTTCAGGGTAACTTCCGCCATTTCCCCGACCCCGCTTGCCACTGGTGACGGTCGGGAATTGTCGGGAAGGTAAAGAAGGGTGCGCTGAAATACATAGAGTGCGCCGAGCAGCGCCAGATAGCCTCCCACCACAATAGAAATAAACTGCGGCATGGAAGGCCTTTATCTCACACGGTGAATAAAAATTCGCTCAACTCAGCGCGGCGGAGAGAATTTTCCAGTCTCCATTGGCCTGACGACAGGCGGTTCCGGATCCGCTCAACACATTGTCTTTGAGGACCACTGTGGTGTGATAATCGCGACAATAGCGTTTCGATCCGACATAAAACGAGCGGACCGGACGGAAATTACCGCTATTGCCGGTTTTATTGTTGCGCCAGTTGTAAATCTGGCCATCCGGGGCCTGGGCCAGGGATTTTTGGGCGTTTTGCTCATGCGCCGTTTGGTCCGACGGGAGCAATTTTTCACCCAGCCCGATACCGACTTCGCCGCCGACCATGGTCGCGGCGGCGGTGAAAAGCCATTGCCCCATTCCACCGCCGAACTGATAGCCGATGGCACCTCCGGCGATGGCACCGATTGTCCCGCCGATGAGCTGTCCTTTGCTTATCTGAACGTCAGAGCAGGAAGCCAAAAGCAGCGCCAAAGCGGCAATTGCCAATTTTTTCATTGCTACCTCCATCACCTGTATGTGCTTTTATCCGGGACGCATTTAAAGTAGGCCGCTACCGGGGTTGTAATCGGACATAACAGGTAATCCTGATGATTATAAACGGCCAGTTTATTATACTTTGCACATTCGTCACGGGCCAGTCCCGATACGACCTGGGGTGTTGTGCCGTTCTTTGAGTAACAGACGGCGACGAAATTGATGTCTTTCGGCTGATTGGCCAGTTCCTGTGCCTTGCGACTGAACTCACTACTTTTGTAGACATACGGGGTCTCTGCCGAGCACCCGGACAAAAATACCAATAAGACAGGCGCGACCCTGAAAAAACGCATATATTTCATAGCTCTTTTATACTCCTTTTTTATGCGTTGAACAATCCTTGCCAGGGTCTTGCGGTTTTGCACCAACAGGCCGGAGACGTTTTTATTAAGTGGTAATGGTTCCGAAAATCAGCCGATAAATGTCATTGGTTTGATAATCCTATAGCATCATGACAAGGAAAACGGTTAATTTATAGACGGTTATCAACGCAAGGAACGCAACCGTGGAATTGCCTTCAAAAAAGCCATTGATCGTCGGAATTTCCGGTGCCAGCGGTGCTGTTTACGGCATTGAGATGCTTAAAGCACTGCGAACTCTGGGCCAGCCGACTCATCTGATCGTCAGCGACGCCGCAGTACGTACAATCGCTCTGGAAACCGATATCGGCATTGACGATGTTCGTGCAATGGCGGACATGTCATATAATATCAAGGACATTACCGGCGCCGTTGCCAGCGGCTCGTTTCCGACCATGGGCATGGTTATCGCGCCGTGTTCGATCAAGACTCTTTCGGGAATAGTCAACTCTTACGCCGACAATCTTCTTATCCGCGCCGCCGATGTTACTCTAAAGGAGAAAAGGCGGTTGGTTCTGATGGTTCGCGAAACGCCACTGCACAAAGGCCATCTTGAACTGATGGTCAGGGCAGCCGACCTAGGTGCCCTTATACTGCCGCCTATGCCCGCTTTTTATCACCATCCCGAGACCATTCTTGACATTGTCCATCAGAGTGTAGGCAAGGCGCTGGATTATTTTTCCGTGCAACATGATCTGTTCAAACGCTGGGATGGCGGCCGGAACGCAGACTAATATTAACCGCCGCCAGGCCTTTATATTTTTGCACCGATGTCGATTGGTACGCCCGAGCGGCTTTTCGATGTTCGTATGGTTTCCAGTGTTTTGACGTTGGTGACATGGGCGACTGCGGTAAGGCGCATGGTCAGGCTGTCGCGGTGTTCCTTGTCGATGGCGGACAGTTTAAGCAGAAAGTCTCCACCGCCGCGAATCATGTGACATTCTCGAACTTCGTCCCAGTCCGAGAGAATTTTCTCAAATTCCTCAAGTATTGTCTGCGATTGGCTGTCGAGACCGACCAGGGCAAAGAAGGTTTCCTTGTAGTCGAGCAATTCAGGGGCTATTTCAGCGTGGTAGCCACGGATGTAACCGGCAAGCTCCAGGGCCCGAACCCGGCGCAGACACGGTGGCGGAGATATTCCCGCCCGCCGCGCCAGCTCGACATTTGTGATCCGGCCGTTCTCCTGAAGTTGATGAAGGATCAGGCGATCAATCCGGTCCAGTTTGACCCGTTGCATGAAAATTTTATCCCCTTTAGCCTGTCCTTCGCGAAATTATATTACAACGGGCTGTCAGCTAATGCCACTCTGGTGGATAAAATCTGACAGATGGTACCCACTAGTGGATAGAATCTAACAGATGGCACCCATACGACGGCTTGCCAAGGTTTCCA
>CAZEFJ010000089.1:0-9028 GCA_964511465.1 uncultured Hyphomicrobiales bacterium | reverse complement strand
CCGTTTCACGATCAGGGAGCCCGTCAATAAGGCGAGGGCGGAAATGCCGCTGGAAAGCCTTCACGGCGACGGATATGTCGGTTGTGTCGTAGCCAAAATCAACCAGCATCGATTCTATTTCAAGATTATCGGCGCAATACGGCTCCGCCGCATCAGGCCATATCCCTATCCCCTTCCCGGCCAGCGATCGCCAGTCGAACCGCTCGCCGGGATCGGACTTGCGGTCCGGCGCGACGTCGCAATGGCCGACTATATTGCGAGGCTCTATGGGGTATCGGGCGATAATATCCAGGGCCAGTTGCTCAAACGCGACCATCTGCGGCTTGGGGAAATTTCTATACCCGAACTCATGGCCAGGGTTGACCAGCTCAATCCCCAGCGAACGGGCGTTGATATCCCGGTTGCCCCGCCACGACGCAAGCCCGGCATGCCAGGCTCGCATTTCCTCGGCGACCAGTGAAAGTGTTTTGCCGTCCTCGTCTATTATGTAGTGGGAACTGACCCCGGATGAAAGATCACACAGACGCTCGATTGCGCTGGCGGCGTCCTTCATCCCGGTGTAATGAACCACCAGCATGTCAATGGCGATACCTTCGGGGCGGCAATCGAAATTGGCCGGTCCCCGGCTCGTCACTTCAAGCCGCGCTGCTTGCAAATTCGGTCGTAGGCATCGTTTATGGTCATCATTTTTTCGTTGGCTAGGTCGATGAACTCCTGCGGCAGCCCCTGTGCGATAAGGGTGTCCGGGTGGTATTGGCGCGACAGTGCGCGGTAGGCTTTTTTAATATCCTGGTCCGGTGCGTCGGCTTCGACCCCCAGCACCTGATAGGCCCCGGACTTGTCCGGCCCCATATGAACCGCCTTTATGCGCTCGAACTCGTTACCGTCGAAGCCGAATATGGAGGCAACCATGGAGAGGTATTTCAGTTCCTCCGGGTGAACCACGCCGTCGGCCTTGGCAATATGGAAAAGGCCACCCAACAGTTCCTCAAGCACGCCGCGATCACCGGCAAACATCTGGGCTATCTGTTCGGCGTAGGGACCGGCCCCGGTGGCATCCTGGCGGGCCTCGTCCCAAAGTTTGCCGACCCTGGGCATTTCCTCGGGGGGGATTCGGAAAGCTTGCTTGAAGGCTTCTATCTCGTCGCGGGTTACCTGACCGTCGGCCTTGGCCATCTTGGCGCTAAGCACGACGACGGCGATGGTAAAAGCTAGCTGACGCGATGCCAAATCATCACCGCCGGCAAATCCCGGGGCTTCTATCCGGCCCCGCCGCGATTTATCCATCTGATGCCCGGCGAAAGCCCCAAGCAAGGCCCCCAACGGCCCCCCCAGGGCAAACCCGGCAACCCCGCCGATGACTTTTCCCCAAATGCTCATGCTGTCTTTTACCTCACTCGTTAAACCATGTTTGTTGGCTATTTTGGACCGATACGACCGATCATGGGAAGTTTTATTGCCGGGGCGCTCGGATCAATTCCAAAGGTCAAGCCCAATAAATTGATTTCCAGCCCCTCCTCGGTTCCCGCCAGAACCCCCAACAGGCCGAACAGCGAAATCTGATATCCGGTGCCGCTGGGAGCCGAAGCGAACAGCGATCCATTGGCAAGATAATCCTTGCCGATAGCCGTCGGCGGCAGGTCTACCCTTAATTCCGGCACAGCGCGGGCGACATAGGCGGTAAAGGTGTTGGAATTGGGCCCCGGCCAAATATGATACTTCTTGTTATATGGATAGGCCCTGGCGACCTTGTCTATACGCTTAATTATGTCGTCTACGCCAACGCCCCGTATGTCGGCGATGACTTCCGGGCTGGAGCCGAACCAGCGGGCGTCCGGGGCACGGTCATTAACGACAAGCGCCGAACCGCCATGCTGGACCCGCCAGCCGATTACCTCGTAGACGGTAAACCGGGGCGCATCGGTGGGCTTTACCGCGATCCAGCTATGGACCCCGAAGGCACCTCGCCAACTGAAGGCGCGGGCGACATATACCTGTGCTATTGCCTCCCTGTTGGTCGCCGGATCGGGTGCTATACCGGTCGGCTGATGGCTGGCCTTACGCCAGTCACCGGCCCCGGCGGCCTCTACCACGGCGCCGATTACTGCGGCGGCGGCAAGCCATGAAAGTAGCTTGAAAAATGGCAAGCAGCTTTGTCCTCTCGGTCAAGAAACCATGAGTTTATTATACATTATCGACAATCACGCCGGGGAGAAACTTGACTTAGCCCCCCGGCGGCAATAGATTGCCCGCCTTGGAGACGACGCCCCAAGGGGCGCCGCCAGTCCGCGAGTTTCGCGCACTGGCGTTTTTTGTTGTTTTAAGGTCTTTTCTCGATGTTTGACAACCTGAGCCAGCGCCTTGGCGAAATTTTTGAGCGGCTTAAAAGACGCGGCGCCCTTTCCGAGGCCGACGTGGATGGAGCCCTGCGTGAAATTCGTATTGCCCTGCTTGAGGCCGACGTGGCGCTTGATGTGGTCAAGGACTTTATCGCCGCGGTTCGCACCAGGGCGGTCGGCGCCGAGGTTGTCAACAGCGTCACCCCCGGCCAGATGGTGGTCAAGATTGTCCACGAGCAACTGGTCGAGATGCTCCATTCGGATAATCCGGGGATTAATCTGGCAAGCACCCCGCCGGTGGTTATTCTTATGGTCGGCCTTCAGGGATCGGGAAAGACCACAACCACCGCCAAGCTGGGCCTGAGGCTGAATAGGACCGAGAAAAAGAAAGTTCTGATGGCCTCGCTTGATGTCTATCGTCCGGCGGCGCAGCAACAGCTGGCTTTGTTGGGAGAACAGGCGGGGATATCGACCCTGCCGCTTATTCTTGCCGAACAGCCCCGCGCGATCGCCCGCCGGGCACTCGACACCGGACGCCGCGAAGGATTTGACGTAGTCATCCTGGACACCGCCGGAAGACTTCACATAGATACCGAAATGATGGCCGAGATATCGGCAATAAGCAGCGAAACCAAGCCTGCGGAAACTCTTCTTGTGGTCGATGCGATGACCGGCCAGGACGCGGTAAATGTCGCCAGGGAGTTTCACGACAAGGTTGGGGTTAGCGGAATAGTTCTAAGCCGGGTCGATGGCGATGCCCGTGGCGGTGCGGCGCTTTCGATGAAATCCCAGACCGGCTGCCCGCTGAAACTTATCGGGGTCGGCGAAAAGCTGGACGACCTTGAAGTATTCGATGCCGAACGGGTTGCCGGAAGCATTCTCGGGATGGGCGATATCGTCGGTCTGGTGGAAAAAGCTTCCCAGGCAATGGATGTCGAACAGGCCGAAAAAATGGCCGCCAAGATGGCCAAGGGGCGGTTCACCCTGGAAGACATGTCGAACCAGCTGGGGCAATTGCGCAAGATGGGTGACATGCAGGGCCTTTTGGGTATGATCCCCGGCCTTGGCAAGATGAAAAAACAAATCGCCGATGCCAATATAGATGACCGGATGGTGGCCCGTCAGCAGGCGATAATTCAGTCGATGACAATAGCCGAAAAGAATAATTCAAAAATTCTTAACGGTTCGCGCCGCCGCCGCATCGCGGCCGGGGCGGGATCATCGGTACAGGAAGTCAACCGTTTGCTGAAGCAATTCAAGCAGATGAGCATGATGATGAAAAAAATGGGAAAAAAAGGCAAAAAGAACCCGTTCGCCGGTGGCTTGCCGCCGGGCATGATGCCGCCGCGAATGTTTTAAATTTAAAAACCTGACTTTTTAACGAAAGGACGAAACAGCAACATGTCTCTAAAAATCAGACTATCCCGGGGTGGGGCGAAAAAGCACCCGTTTTATCGTATTGTGGTTGCCGATTCGCGCAGCCCGCGTGACGGACGTTTCATCGAGCGGGTAGGCACATATGATCCGATGGTCGCCAAGGATCATCCCCAGCGGATAGTGCTGAAGGAAGATCGGATAAAGTACTGGCTGGGGGTCGGCGGCAAGCCTACCGACCGGGTCGCCCGGATGCTGAGCAATGCGGGTCTGGGGGAAAAGCCGGTGGTCCACGAACAGACCAAAAAGAACCAGCCCAAAGCCAAGGCCGTTGAACGGGCCAAGGAAGCGGAAGAAGCGGCAAAGGCGGCAGCCGAAGCGGCCAAAGCTGAAGAAAGCAAAGCCAAGGAAGCCCCGGAAGAAACCCCGGAACCGGTCGAAGAAACCAAGACCGAAGAAGCACCGGCGGAAGCCTAGTTAAAGGCCGAGCCTGACAATGTTAATGGTGGATCCAATGTCTGCATCGTCTCATGATGGTATGTCTGAAAAGGACGATCTGGTTTGCCTTGGGGTAATTTCCGGGGCCCGCGGCCTAAAAGGTGAAGTTCGGATAAAGAGCTTCACCGAAGAGCCGCTGGATATTGCGTCTTATGGCGTTCTCTGCGACGAAACACGCCGGATGACCTTTAACCTCCATGTGGTTGGACAGGCCAAAGGACAGATAGTAGCCCGCCTTGACGGGATCAGGGACAGGACCGCCGCCGATGCGATTAAAGGCAAGATGCTTTACGCCCCAAGGCAGGCGTTGCCGGAAACCGAAGATGGTGAATTTTATCATAACGATCTGGTCGGTCTGAATGTGTCGACTACCGGCGGCGAGAATATGGGAACGGTCAGGGCGGTACGCGATTACGGAGCCGGAGTCTTTCTTGAAATAGACGGCGGAACATTTGGCGAGGTAATGGTTCCGTTCACCCTTGCCGCCGTTCCGCTGGTCGATTTGGCCGGGGGACGCTTGGAGATTGATCCCCCTGTCGGATTGTTTGAGCCCCCAGGCGGGGAAAACGGCGAAGATGTTAAAGGCGGAACGTCGAAATGATTTCGCAGCAAAACTCATCGCCCTGGACGGTCAAGGTTCTGAGCCTATTTCCGGATATGTTTCCGGGGCCTCTTGGTACCTCTCTGGCTGGCACCGCCTTGGAAAACGGCATATGGTCGCTTGAAACCGTGGACATTCGGGATTTTGCAAGCGATAACCACCGAACCGTCGATGCGACGCCGTTCGGTGGTGGCCCGGGGATGGTTATGCGGGCCGATGTGGTCGACCGGGCGATTGAAGCGGCAAGCGCGAACGATAGTGGATTGCCACTGATTTATTTTACCCCGCGGGGTCTTCCGCTAACCCAGGACAGGGTCCGCAAGTTTGCCGCAGGACCGGGCGCAATTTTACTGTGCGGGCGTTTCGAGGGCGTCGACGAACGAGTCCTTGTCGAGCGACGGGCCGAAGAAATCAGCCTCGGAGATTTTGTTCTTTCAGGTGGAGAACCGGCGGCAATTGCGATGATCGACGCATGTTTGCGCTGTTTGCCCGGGGTTATGGGCAGCGAGGAGTCGCTGGCCGAAGAAAGTTTTGGGGACGGGTTGCTGGAATATCCACACTACACCCGCCCCCGGGTATGGCACGACCGACAGGTGCCCGAAGTTCTTACCTCGGGGCACCACGAAAATATTTATGCCTGGCGGCGGACCCAGGCGGAAACCGTCACCAGGGAACGCCGCCCGGACCTTTGGTCCAGGTATGTTTCTCAAAAAACACATTAAACCAACCGATAAAAAAAAGGACTACCAGGTCATGAATATTATCGAAGAAATGGAAGCCGAACAGATTGAAAAACTGGAAGCGGAAAGACAGGTGCCCGAATTTGCCCCCGGCGACACGCTCAAGGTCAATGTCAAGGTTATCGAGGGCGAGCGCGAGCGCATACAGGTCTACGAAGGGGTCTGCATCGCGCGGCGAAACCGGGGCCTGAGCTCGTCCTTTACGGTTCGCAAGATTTCCTCCGGCGAGGGCGTGGAAAGGGTGTTTCCCCTTTATTCGACGGCCCTGTCGGGGATCGAGGTGGTACGACGCGGCGATGTTCGCCGGGCCAAGCTCTATTACCTGCGCCAGCGCACCGGCAAGTCGGCACGTATCGCCGAAAAGACCGACGGCTATTCAGGCAAACTGACCGCCAAGGCGAAATTGGCCGCCGCTGAAGTCAAGGCCGCAGCAAAAAAGACCAAGGTGAAAAAGACCAAGGCAAACAGGAAATAATGACCAAGCCCCGTACCCTGTTCGACAAGATATGGCAGAGCCATATGGTCAGCGTTGCCGACGACGGATCATGCCTGCTGCATATCGACCGTCATCTGGTCCACGAAGTTACCAGCCCCCAGGCGTTCGAAGGGCTGAGAAACGCCGGACGCAAGGTCCGCCGGGGCGATGCGACGCTCGCCGTCGCCGACCATAACGTTCCGACCACCGGGCGCGACGAGGGGATAAAGGATGAGGATTCCCGCATCCAGATAGAAACTCTGGAGGCCAATGTCCGGGATTTCGGCGTGCCTTATCTGGCGATGGATGACATCCGCCAGGGAGTGGTTCACATAATCGGCCCGGAACAGGGCTTTACCCTGCCCGGCGCGACCGTCGTTTGCGGCGATTCCCACACCGCCACCCATGGCGCTTTCGGGGCCCTGGCGTTCGGCATCGGAACATCAGAGGTCGAACATGTTCTGGCGACCAGCACCCTGGTCCAGAAACCGGCAAAAAATATGCGGATAAACATCGAAGGTGATTTGCCCGCAGGTCTTTCGGCCAAGGATATCGCGCTTGCCGTGATCGGCAAGATAGGCACCGCCGGGGGAACCGGTCATGTCATCGAATATTGCGGCCCGGCAATTCGCGCCCTTTCCATGGAAGGCCGGATGACGGTCTGCAACATGACCATAGAGGCCGGGGCAAGGGCCGGACTGATCCAGCCTGACGAAACCACCTTTGAATATCTGAAGGGCCGTCCGATGGCGCCAAAGGGAGGCACCTGGGAAGCCGCACTGAGCTATTGGAAGACTCTTTACTCCGACAAGGACGCAGTGTTCGACGAGGAAGTTACGCTTAACATCGGCAACCTGGAACCCCAGGTGACCTGGGGCACTTCACCGGAAAACGTGCTGCCTGTTTCCGGCTCGGTGCCAGATCCGGCAAACGAGCCTGATGCGGCCAGGGCAAGCGCTATCCGGCGCTCGCTCGACTATATGGCTTTAACGCCGGGAACCAGATTGGTCGATATTACCGTCGACAGGGTGTTTATCGGATCATGCACCAATGGCCGGATCGAGGACTTCCGTGCCGCGGCTAATATCCTCAAGGGTCGCAAGGTCGCAAAAACGGTCGCCGCGATGGCGGTTCCCGGTTCCGGCCTGGTCAAGGAACAGGCCGAAGTCGAAGGACTTGATAAAATATTCATCGAGGCCGGCTTCGAATGGCGCGATCCAGGATGTTCGATGTGTCTGGCGATGAACGACGACAAGCTGGAGCCGGGCCAGCGTTGCGCCTCGACCTCGAACCGCAACTTTGAAGGCCGCCAGGGACGTGGCGGGCGAACCCACCTGCTAAGCCCGGCAATGGCGGCGGCGGCGGCAATCACCGGCAAGCTGTGCGATGTGAGAAATATAGATGGATAAGTTTACCACCTTGACCGGCGTTGCGGCGCCGCTGAAGATCATTAATGTCGATACCGACATGATTATACCCAAGCAGTTTCTCAAGACCATCAAGCGTGCCGGTCTGGGGGTAAATCTGTTTCACGAGATGCGCTATCTTGACGATGGTTCCGAAAACCCCGACTTCGTGCTTAACAAACCGGCCTGGCGCAACGCCTCAATCCTGGTTGCCGGGGACAATTTCGGCTGTGGATCGTCGCGCGAACACGCCCCGTGGGCGTTGCTGGATTTCGGAATAAGATGCGTCATTTCGACCGGCTTTGCCGATATCTTCTACAACAACTGTTTCAAGAACGGAATTCTTGCGATCAAGCTGCCCCAAGAGGATGTCGACAGGCTTATGGATGACGCCGAACGCGGTGCCAACGCGACCCTGACCGTCGACCTTGATACTCAGCAAATAACCGGCCCCGACGGCGGCTGTATTTCGTTCGAGATCGACGCGTTTCGCAAGCGGTGCCTTCTCGAAGGTCTTGACGAGATCGCGCTGACCCTGAAAAAAACGGAAAAAATCGACGCATTCGAGGCGTCCCAGAAGGCTTCCCAGCCATGGCTTTACAGTTAGGATAAATATGTCCGCGAATAAAAAATTGCTTGTTCTTCCCGGTGACGGCATCGGCCCCGAAGTCATGACCCAGCTAAGGCGGATCATCGACTGGATGGCCGCTAGGCGGGGCATTTCTTTCGATGTTTCGGAAGGACTTATCGGCGGCGCATCCTACGATGCCTATGGCGATCCGCTGACCGATTCGACCCTGGCCCAGGCCGACGCCGCCGATGCGGTACTGCTGGGGGCGGTTGGTGGTCCCAAATGGGATGAATTGCCGTTCGATAAAAAACCGGAACGCGGACTGCTTGGCATCCGCAAGGTAATGGGGCTGTTTGCCAACCTGCGCCCGGCAACGGTTTTTGACGCCCTTGCAAATGCTTCAAGCCTCAAGGAAGAGCTGGTTCGCGGCCTTGACATAATGATCGTCCGCGAACTAACCGGCGGCATATATTTCGGTGAACCGAAAGGGATCGAGGATATCCCCGGCGGCGGGCGCAAGGGCTACAACACTCTGGTCTACAGCACCGATGAGATAGAGCGGATCGCCCGTGTCGCCTTTGATCTGGCGATGAAACGGAATAAACGGGTATGTTCGGTGGACAAGGCCAATGTGCTGGATTCCATGGTCTTGTGGCGCGAAGTGGTAAGCGCGGTCGGGACCGAGTATCCGGATGTAGAACTAAGCCATATGTATGTCGATAATGCCTCGATGCAATTGGTCCGCGACCCCAAACAGTTTGACGTTATCGTCACCGGCAACATGTTCGGCGATATACTTTCCGATACCGCGTCAATGCTAACCGGATCGCTGGGAATGCTGCCTTCGGCCAGCCTCGGGGCAAAAGGCGCCGACGGAAAGCAGCCCGCACTTTACGAGCCGGTCCACGGATCTGCCCCCGACATTGCCGGAACAAACAAGGCCAACCCGCTGGCGACTATCCTCAGCTTTGCCATGTGCCTGCGTTATTCGTTCGCCCTTGAAGATGACGCAGCACTTATCGAA
>CAZEFJ010000088.1:0-9059 GCA_964511465.1 uncultured Hyphomicrobiales bacterium | reverse complement strand
GTCGACCAGTATGTTGAGCATACCGCGAACAAACGGATCGGCCTTGTTTATCTTGTTGTCAAACAACTCCTTGGTTACCACCATTACCTCGGTTCCCTCATCTTTCGCCCTTGCCGATGCCATCCGCAGTTTATTGTCAATCAAGGCCATTTCGCCAAACATCCCACCCTTGCAAACGGTACCGATATGGATTTCCTTGCCGCTTTCGTCATGCTTGGTAATTTCTACCACTCCCGATTTTACAACAAACGCCTGGTCACCCGTTTCGCGCTCGCGAAAAATTATCTGACCAGCCTTGTAAATCCTGATCTCGACATCAGCCATATTGTCCTCCTGCCATAATCATCGACTTTATTGGAAAGATACGCTCAATAGAACACGTTCCTTTCGACCGCAAAACTCTGTTATAATGGCCGGATGCCAGTTTCATCCATAATATCCATTCTCTGCCCTGACCGCGTCGGGCTTGTTGCCGACATTACCGGACACCTGTTCGATCTTGGCGCCAATCTTGACGACACCACCTTCGCGGTACTTGGCGGCGTCGCGGAATTTACCATCATCTGCGATATTAACGATGACATACCGCTGGCATCAGTTAAAGACGGGCTTCGCGGTCTGCCAGGAATGGCCAATGCCGAACTTTCCGTTTCACCATTTAAAATAACTTCGGGCAGCTCTCCTTCGGGGCGTATGACGCATCGCATTACCATTGTCGGTGGAAACCGCCCCGGTCTGATAGCACGTCTTTGCGAAGTTTTCGTTCAGTTCAAGGTCAATATAGTACGCATGAATTCGGAAAAAAAACCGGGCTCGGATGGAGATAAATACGAGGTACGTTTCGGCGTCTGGATACCCGAAGAAAGCGTAAAAACATGCCTGTCGACCGTCGCCAACACAGCCGGTGAACTAGGCTTGGATTACCGCTCCAGTAAAATTTGCTGAGGCACCGAATCATGATATCCGGCCTTTATTTGTGGCCTTCGCTTTTTCTTATATGTTCGATCATGAACTTGGTGCTATCGTCGGCGGGCAGGGGGCGGCTGAAAAAGTACCCCTGAATTTCGTCACATTCATATTTTTTGAGCATGTTAAGCTGATCCTGCGTTTCCACCCCTTCGGCGACCACCTTGCGATTAAGAGTCTTTCCCATAATAATTATGGTACGAATTATTTCGGCGTCGTCTGGACTGGAGGTGATATCCATGACAAATGAGCGGTCGATCTTTATGGTATCTATGGGAAACCGCTTGAGATAGCTGAGCGAGGAATATCCGGTCCCGAAATCGTCCATCGCTATGTGAATTCCCATATCATGCAATTCTCCAAGCGCGACCACTGCCTTGGCTGCATCCTCCATCAACATGCTTTCGGTAATCTCGATTTCCAGTCCGTCCGGTTTGATCCCGGTCTCCTCCATTACATTTTTGACAATTGAAACGAACAGGCCGTCACGAAGCTGGCGGGCCGACAGGTTTACCGCTACACGAATTGAAGGAAGCCCCTCTTCAAGCCATTTCTTATGCTGTTTGCAGGACGTGCGGATGGCCCATTCGCCAACCTCCACGACGGCACCTGTTTCTTCCATAACCGGGATAAACCGGGCCGGTGAAACGGAGCCAAGTTCCGGGCTGTTCCAACGCATCAAGGCCTCAACGCCCATAATTTTCCCGCTTTTGGTATCCAGCTTGGGCTGGTAATGAAGCTGAAGCTCGTTCCTTTCCAGCGCCTTGTTAAGGCCGTTCTTAAGAGCCGCACGCTCGTTGACTTCCTCGTTGAGGTCGTTGGTGAAAAACTGGAAATTAGACTTTCCCTTATCTTTGGCGCTGTACATCGCGGCGTCGGCGTTCTTTAAAAGATCACCGGCCTCGGTGGCGTCGTCGGGAAATATGGTAATGCCGATACTGCCGGATACAAAAGCCTCATGCTCTTTCACATGGAAAGGTCTGAGCAGCGCGTCCAGCACCCTCTGTCCAACCAGAGGCGCGTGCCTGGGATCAACCAGATTGGGCATGATAACGGTAAATTCGTCACCCCCAAGACGTGCCACCGTATCGCCTTTACGCACACATTCAAGCAATCGCGCCGACGCCTCCTGCAAAAGAAGATCACCGACGTCATGGCCCAGGGTATCGTTAATCAGCTTGAAGCCGTCCAGGTCGATGAACATAAGCGCCAGTTTTCGATTTGCACGAACCATCGTCGGCAACGCATGATTCAGGCGGTCATTAAACATCGCCCGGTTGGGAAGTCCGGTAAGAGCGTCGAAATTTGCCTGATAGTGAATCCGCTCTTCATCCTGTTTGCGCTTGGTAATATCGCTTGTTACCGCCGCATACTGGGTTACTTTCCCGGTTTCGCTGGTAATTGCGGAAACGGAAACATGTTCGGCATAATCATCGCCGTTCTTGTGCTTGATCCATAATTCCTTTTCCCAACGACCCTTTATTTTTATTTCCCGCCACATTTCATCAAGCAGCGATTTGTCTTTTTTCATGGCCGCGTAAAAAGGTGGGTGCTTGCCGATAATATCACCCGAGTTGTAGCCGGTAATTTCCGAAAAGGCCGGATTGACCGATGTCGTCATGAATTTTTCATCGACGATGATAACCGCCTCGCTGAGGTTGTCGATCACCTCGCCGGCAAGGCGCAACCGGGATTGCGCGCGACGGCGGACACCTACCTCCTCGGTCAGTTCAAGGGTTCGCTCCTCGACCCGCATTTCCAGTTCATCGTGGGCCTTTTGCAATTCTTTCTCGGCCCGTTTTCGTTCGGTTATATCACGCACGATACCGGTAAACAGGCGTTGCGTGCCATGCATCATCTCGGTAACCGCTATCTCTATAGGGAATATTACACCGTCCTTGCGTCTGGCAAGTTCCTCGCGGTTGGTAACCCCGATAATTTTCTTCTCGCCGGTCTTTAAATAATTACGGATATAGCCATCATGTTTTTTGCTATGGGAGGCAGGAACAAGGATTTTGACATTTTTCCCAATCGCCTCGTGCGAAGAATAGCCAAATATGGATACCGCTGCCGGATTGAACGACTGAATTATGCCTTTCTGGTCAATGGTAATAATCGCATCGGCAACGGTGTTCATAATACCGCGAAGCCGCTGCTCTCGATCATGCAGGGTCTTTGCCGAGCGTACAGAGGCCGTAATATCGCGGGCCTGGACGATATACATATCCGTTTCCGGGGTGCCAAACGGCAGAACCATTACCTCGCAGTCAATGCTCCGGCCTTTTTGCGTCAAAAGTTTAATTGGAACAGGGCCGCATTCACCGGCGAGACAGTCCGACAAAACAGGCACCAGACCGGCATAGTCGGGGTGTATGAAGACATCGAAATTCTTGCCAACGGCTTTCTTTGTGGAAGAAAAACCAAGCATCTTGACGCCCGCATCATTGATATATTCAATCCGGCCGCCACTACACAGGCAAATAAGGTCCGTTGCCCTGTCTATAAGACGCAACGACCATTCCCCGATCGAAGTCCCGGAACTGTCTTTTTCGACTTTCATATCAGGCATTTTTCAAACCTTATCTTTTTTTATGAACGCATTTCTTTTTATGAACGCATTTCTTCCATTGATCTGATTACACACCGTCCTCCCCTGAATTTCTAAATCATTCTAGAAATTCAGGTAAACTTATATCACTATAAACTGGTAAAAACTATGGTCTGTATAAAGACATGCACGGTACCTGTAATTTGTAGATGGTAAAATAAAATGAGTATAAACGACCCATCAAGGAAAAAAGTTCTATGGCTCCAGCCCGACGGAAGCCCGGTGTCATGCGAGGAGAAACTGAAAGTTCTTAACGAGAATCTGGCCGAGATTCGCCAGTATTGCGAGGACGCACTTGAAGATGCCCTGCTAATGGGGTGCGACGAGAAGCAGGTTCGCGAGGCATTTGCCTCGGTTTTGCAATTCGTCGACAATCCATTGAAAAACAAAGACTGAATAATATTGCCGATTATTATTTAGCCCCATGGACGTTTTCCATATCTTGCGAAGGCTATTGCCGACAATATTTATGGTTTAAATTATAATCTGCTAACACCTTGATTAAAAAGATATTTTTTAATCTTTAGCAGGGTATTTAGGTTGCAGAAGACGGGTATCAATTTAACCTGAACATACATGTTCATTAGGGAGACCGCAGTCTGGCGCACGGTGCTTTTGCATCGCAAATGGATGACGATATTGCCCTAAAGATCGCCGATACAAACTGCCTTTGGTAATTTTTTTCTGCCCTGGTAAATTGGTTCTTCTCTATCTGAAAGCTCTCTGGGTATTATCCAGAACCGAGCCACTGCCGAGGCGTGGATGCAGATATACCTACCTATCGCCGAGATGTCGGTGAACGTATTCCTTATCCTGAGCATGGGAGGTTTGGTAGGCGTACTGTCCGGCATGTTCGGTGTCGGCGGCGGGTTCCTGATAACCCCGTTACTTATTTTTATCGGCATTCCCCCGGCGGTTGCGGTCGCCACCCAGGCCAACCAGATTGTCGCACTGTCGGTTTCCGGCGTCCTTGCTCACTGGCGTCGATCAAACGTCGATTTAAAGATGGGTGTATTCCTTCTTATCGGCGGCATTTTCGGCTCTTCGTTAGGGGTCTGGATTTTTACATTTCTCCGCAGCCTTGGCCAAATCGATCTGGTCATCAAGCTTTCATATGTCGCTTTTCTGTCGATAATCGGCAGTCTAATGTTTTACGAAAGTCTGCGTAATATATTACGCAGCAAGCACAAGTCACCTCCCCCCCGGCGGCATCATTACTGGATACACGGACTGCCGTTTAAGGTCCGTTTTCGCAAATCACAGCTATATGTAAGCGCCTTGTTACCACTGGCAATCGGCGTTGTCGTCGGCATCCTGTCCGCAATAATGGGGGTCGGGGGAGGTTTCGTCATGGTTCCGGCGATGATTTACCTGCTTGGAATGCCGACCGCGGTGGTTGTCGGAACATCGTTATTTCAGATTATTTTCGTTACCGCCAACGTCACCCTGTTGCAAGCCATCAGCAACCAGACGGTTGACGTGTTCCTGGCTCTGTTGTTGATGGCCGGTGGCGTAATCGGAGCCCAGGTAGGGGTTCTTGTCGGAGCAAAAATGCGCGGCGCACAGTTGCGGGGGATGTTGGCACTGTTGGTTATAGCGGTCTGCGGCAAAATTATTTTCGATCTGGTGATCCCCCCGGAAGACATGTTTTCCCTTGGCGCGGTAATAAAATGATGAGACCGGCTTATCGTTATTTGTTGGCCATATCAATACTCTTGCCGGCGCTGCTGTTGTCGACCGCAATCCCGGCCCAGGCGGGCAAGGAGATGGTCGTTGACTTGTCAAAAAAGGTAGTCGCCATCACAACCGGATTTAACGGTTCAGACCTGCTTCTTTTTGGTGCAACCGAGGGAAAAGGCGACGTAATCGTTATAGTCCGCGGGCCCTTGCGTGATGTGATAGTGCGCCGCAAGGAAAGAGTGGCGGGAATCTGGATTAACCGCTCGAATATGACTTTTAGTCAGATCCCTGACTTTTACGCGATGGCTTCCAACCGCCCTGTCGATGATTTCATATCGCCAAAAACACGCAATACCTACAATATCGGCACCGCCTACCTGGAAATGATCCCCCAACAATCACAACGCCCCGCGGGAGAGATAAACAACTATCGCAATGCCCTGATTCGCAACAAGCAGCGCCAGGGCCTATACTACAGCAAACAGGGTGACGTTATATTTCTCTCTAACCGATTGTTCCATACCAGGATCTTTTTTCCCTCCAATGTTTCCGTCGGCACCTATGGTATAGATGTCTATCTCGTCCGCAACGGTGAAATAGTCGGGACCGAAACCACACTGCTAAGTGTCAGGAAATTCGGGCTTGAGGCACGTGTTTTTGATTTTGCCAAGCGCCATGGGGCGTTCTATGGCGGACTTGCCATACTGGTAGCCGCAATGGCAGGATGGCTTGCCGGTATCGCATTCCGTAAAGTTTAATGAATATGGCAAAAAGAAAAAACAAGCGAAAAGGACATGATCACGAGCGCACATTTCTGTGTGTCGTCGATGAAAGCGAAGAATTGTCGCAGGCACTTCGCTTTGCCTGTACCCGCGCTATTAACTCCGGTGGCAGAGTAGCCCTGCTCTATGTCCTGGAGCCGGCCGAATTCCAGCACTGGATGGCGGTCGGGGATATTATGCGTGAAGAACGCCGGGCAAAGGCAGAGGAACTGCTTAATGTGGTCGCTTCACTGGTCCAGAAACGGACCGGAAAAATACCGGTAATATTCATCCGCGAAGGAAAGATGACCGAGGAACTGGCGACCCTGATCGAAGATGAAAAAGATATCTCGGTTCTGGTGCTGGGCAGCTCGACGGGAGGCGACGGACCGGGGCCGCTGGTTTCCTACATAGTACAGAAAATGTCCGGCCGCCTGCGCATCCCGATAACCATAGTGCCGGGACTACTTAGCGACGAGCAGATAGACGATATCTGCTAAACCGCCTTAATAGCGTTGCGCAGCTCAGAGATAGTGGAGACATAATCGTCACCACGGAAAACCGCACTTCCGGCGACGACAACATCGGCACCGGCACCGACAACCGAGGCTATGGTTGCTGCGTTTACACCGCCGTCAACCTCTATCTCAATTGGTCGCTGGCCGATCATCGTGCGTATTCGCCTGATTTTTTCCAATTGAGACTCGATAAAACTCTGGCCACCGAAGCCAGGATTTACCGACATAACCAGGATCAGGTCAAGCTTGTCCAGCAGGTATTCCAGCACACTCTCGGAAGTATGCGGATTAAGAGATACACCGGCCTTTTTACCCATTGAGCGGATAAATTGCAGAGACCTGTCAAGATGCGGGTCGGCCTCTGCATGGACGGTTATGATATCGGCACCGGCGTCGGCATAGTCCTTTAAGAAAGGCTGTGCCGGGTTAATCATAAGATGCACATCAAAGGGCTTTTTTGTTACCTTGCGAATACACTTGATAACCGGCGGGCCGAAAGTAAGGTTGGGAACAAAGTGGCCGTCCATCACATCAATATGGATGTAATCACAGCCCGCATCGTCAATCGCGCGAACCTCTTCGCCGAGCCGGGAAAAATCCGATGAAAGAATAGACGGGGCGATTTTTACGGTCATCGTGCTGCCTCCGGTTTGGGGGATGCCTGTGATACGGGACTATAGCTTGCGGCTTTGCTCTAGCTCATTACGGATAATCGGGGTCAGGATCAATTCCATGGCGAGGCCGACTTTACCGCCCGGGATAACAATCGTGTTGCGCCTCGACATCCATGAATTATGCAGCATCTGGAGAAGATAAGGGAAATCGACCCCAAAATTATCCGGATGACGAAAACGGATAACCACCAGACTTTCGTCGGCGGTGGGAATATCGCGGGCGATTATCGGGTCCGAGGTATCGACGACCGGGACCCGCTGGAAGTTAATATCGGTTTGTTCAAACTGGGGAATGATGTAGTGAACATAGTCATGCATACGTCTTAGTATGGTGTCCATCACCGCTTCCGAGGAATAGCCGCGCTGGCTGGTGTCACGGTGAATTTTCTGAATCCATTCCAGATTTATCACCGGCACAACGCCGATTTTCAAATCGGCATATTGGGCGACATTCACCTTGTCGTTAACCACACAACCATGCAGCCCCTCGTAGAAAAGCAGGTCCGTACCGGCCGGAATGTCCTCCCACGGGGTAAATTCGCCCGGCCCCAGGCCCTTGTATGGTTCGGCCTCCTCCTGATTATGAAGGTACAGCCGCCGCTTGCCGGTCCCGGTCTCGCCGTAGGTGCGGTACAGGTCTTCAAGCTCTGAAAACAGGTTCGCCTGGGGACCGAAATGACTGAAATTATTATTTCCTTCCCCGGTCGCCTTTTTCATCGCCTCTTTCATATCGGCCCGGTTGTAACGGTGAAAGCTGTCACCCTCGATCACCGCCGGATTAATTCCCTCGCGACGAAAAATATGTTCAAAGGCGACCTTCACACTCGACGTTCCGGCACCGGACGAACCGGTTACGGCAATGATGGGATGTTTTTTCGACATGAATTAATTCTTCCGGTCCACTTTACGTTTACGCTGAACGTCTATAGCAAAATTCTATCCCGGCGTTAACTTATGTTCAGGGCATCTCTCCAGCCAGGGTAGAACTTGTCCGCATCGAAATCGAAGGATTCAAAGGCCCGCGCCAGTTCTACATGATTTTTGGCGTAGTCAACCAGATTGACCCCTTCTTTCCAGGCGTCATGAGCCTGACTTAACGAGATAGCACCGGCCTTGGCACCGTCAAGATGGCCAAAAGCGCCGCCGCCGGATGTCTGAATGATGTTTGAATGCCCCAGGTTATCAAAGAAACCAGGCAGCCGAAGGGCGTTCATGCCGCCAGAGATAATCGGTGTGGTTGACTTCATGCCATACCATTCCTGGTGATAGTACGGACCGCAGGCGCTGTCCCGCTCAAGCATGTAGGCAATGTTCTTGTCGGCCTTGTCGCCTTCCATCTTGCCGTATCCCATGGTCCCGGTATGAATACCCGAGGCACCCGACAACCTGGCCATCTTGCAATGAACGAAGGCGGTATAGCCGCGCTTTGACGATGGCGAAGTAACCGCGCCGTGGCCGGCCCTGTGATAATGGAGAAACTGGTTGGGGAAATTTCGGCGGCTGGTCGTAACCGCCGTCGGCCCGGCGACATAACCATCGACAAGAAAGGCGACATGAGAAGCATTTTCACCGAACGCCTCAAGGATATATTCACCACGGGCAATCATTTCGGCCGGATCATCGGCGGTGATATTGGCACTGAACAACTTGGCCTCGCCGGTTTCGTCCTGGGACCGCTTCATCGCGTCGGCGACCGCGGTTATGGTTTCCTTCAGCGGTGCGAAAACCTGGTTTCCCTGAGGCTCGTCATTCTTGACAAAGTCACCGCCCAGCCAGAACTTATAGCAGGCATCGGCAAACAACTGCGGGCGCAGCCCCAACTTGGGTTTGACGATGGTCCCGACGATCATCC
>CAZEFJ010000087.1:0-9067 GCA_964511465.1 uncultured Hyphomicrobiales bacterium | reverse complement strand
AAATATCCAGTATTCGCCGCCAGATTGTCACTCTTTGCCGGTGCGTCCGGGCATTGCGCCAGTCGACGTATAGCTGGAAAAGTTCCTTCGCCGCAGCGACATCTATGGGCTTGCCGCTTTTTCCGTTGGTCTCGAAATATTGCCCCCATTTGGGCCATTGCAACTGGTCCTGGCTGGTCGGGGCAAATTCCTCGGGGCTTAGCTCGGCGGTGGGAACACCGTTTTCCAGACCGAACCAAACCGACATCAAGCTTGATCCGGCGAACACCCGGTTTCTGAGTACCTCGCGCTGCAACGGCTTGGTAAACAGTTTGATACCTATTTTAAGCCAACTGTCATGTATCAGTTCCAGCACGTCCGGCTGCTCTGTTTCTTCGCCCGATGTTTCGGCGATAATGTTCATCGGTCGTCCGTCGGGCAAAAGCCGGATCCCCTGATCATTGCGTTTGGCAAGGCCAATCCCGTCCAGCAACCGGTTGGCCCGATCTATATCCAGCACCGCCCAACGGGTCGCGTATTCGGGCCTGTACAGGGGACTTTGCGCAAGCACCGTGTTGTTGGCCTCGGTGGCAAGGCCGAAATATATCGCCTGGTTGATCTCGTGACGATCTATGGCCAGCGACAGGGCACGGCGAAAATCGACATTGCGGACCAGCCCGCGCCACACCGGATCGTTGACGTTGAGATTCGGCAGCAGCGCCATTTGAGAGCCTCTGGCGGTCTTCCATAGCCGCACCCTGTAGCCGTTTACTTTCTCGCCCTGCTTGAGGAATGTATAGTTGTTGAACTGCAACCCGCGGGCCTGCAGATCGGTTTCTCCGGCCCCCGCCTTGAGCGGTATCAGCTTGGTGCTGACTATGCCCAGAGCGACCTTGTCAATGTAGGGGAGTTGACGTCCTTCGGCATCGATGCGGTGGTAATAAGGATTGCGGCGGAACATAAAACGTTCGGAAGGCGGGCGGGTAATCAGAACCCAGGGCTGAAGGCTCGGCAGGTCGGGGTTGTTGTTCTTGTACTGATGGCCCTTGCGGAAATGCAGTGCGACCCAGTTGCGCTGTCTCTCTTGCCTGACCTTTTCCGCCAGTTTTACAGGGTCGGCGTAGCGGGCGTGAAACTGTTTCAGGTAATGGGCCGGGCGGTAGATATAAAGCGGGCTGGCCGCCGCAAGAGCGGGAAGAAAAAACGGGTTTGGACTTTTCCATGTATAACGCACGGTGGTTTCGTCAATGACCTCGAAAACGGGCGGCTCCCCATTCACCCTCAGTATCCGCGGCACTCCTCCCGGTGATATTTCCTTGTTTTTAACCACATCCTCCCAGTAATAACGAAAATCCTCGGAGGTAAATGGATAGCCATCCGACCAGCGATGGCCTTTGCGCAAATGCAGGGTGAAGATGCGGCCGTCTTCAACCTCGTAGCCGGCAAGAATATCGGCCTTGATGTTGAAGGCGCGATCGTAGCCGACCAGCCGGGCGTATCCGTAGACCACCATCATCCGGGTGTCCTTGGCTCGACCCATCAGAGTTCTCATTGTCCCACCATGATGACCCAGCGATTGCCCGGGGCCGTCCATGGTGACCACATATGGTTCTTCCGGTACCCGGTCCTGGACCGCAGGCATATCTCCGGCGGCAACGGCATCAAGAAAAAGCGGCGTCTCGATAAGATCGGGCAATGGGGTTTGTGCGTCTAGTCGGGCCGAAAAAATTACCATAAATGCAAGTATGAAAACCCGTAACGATATCATGACGCGGTTTTCCCTGCGCCTTCGCTCAGGGGTGAAGCCGTCGCCCTGACCATGTGTCCATCTCCCAGATCGAACAACGATGAGGTAGCCCCGTCGACTACATTGAACGGGGACGGCCACGCTTCCGGTATAGATGCCCGTCCCTCCATCAGGGCCGAAAAATCGAGACGGCGTTTCGGGTCCGGATAGGGCACCGCCGAGACCAGCGCCCTGGTATAGGGATGGAGCGGATTTTCAAACAACACCTGACACGGCGCGATTTCGACTATTTGTCCGGCGCACATAACCGCGATCCGATCCGCGATATAATCGACAACCGCCAGATTGTGGGAAATAAACAGGTACGTCAGGCCCAGGTTTTCCTGCAAATCCTTTAAAAGATTAAGAATCTGGGCCTGAATCGAAACATCAAGCGCCGACACCGGCTCGTCACAGATCAATAGGTCGGGTTTAAGGGCAAGGGCACGGGCGATTCCTATTCGCTGGCGTTGACCGCCGGAAAAACTGTGCGGATAGCGGTTCAGATGCCGTCCGTCCAGTCCCACCAGGCGCATAAGTTCGATCACCGTTTCCCGCCGCGAGCTGTTATCGCCTATCTTGTGAATGATCAGGGGCTCGCTAAGAATATCCAAAACCGTCATTCTTGGATTGAGGGAACCGAAAGGATCCTGGAATACATACTGGATATTGCGCCGGATCGGCTCCATTTGCTTATCGTTGAGGCCCAGCAGATCGACCGTGCCGCCATTCCTGTTGAACCTGATCTCACCTTCGTCTGGCTCAAGCGCCCGCATTATTATTTTGCTAAGCGTGGTCTTGCCGCATCCGCTCTCTCCGACCAGGCCAAGACATTCGCCGGGCCTGATGTCAAAGCTTACATTATTTACGGCTATAACCTTTTCCCTGGTGGCGGGGCGCAGGAAAGACCTGTCCTTGCGGATGGAAAAGCTTTTGGAGACGTTGACGATATCAAGAACAGGGGTGTCGCCGGAAGGTTTCACAGGCTTTTCAAGCGAGCTTGCCGCCGCCTGATATTTTATCTCGCGCAACGGAACAAGCCTTTCCCCCGGACCCATGTTAAAGCGGGGAACCGCCCTTAGCAGACCTTTCAGATAGGGATGGGACGGATCCTCGAAAATATCGTTCAGGGTTCCGCTCTCTACCACCTTGCCATGATAGACCACCACCACTTCCTCGGCGATATTGGCAACCACACCAAGGTCATGGGTAATTATAAGCACCGCCATCTTCAATTCAGACTGAATATCCTGAAGCAGTTTCAGGATCTGCGCCTGTATGGTTACGTCAAGCGCCGTACTCGGCTCATCGGCAATCAGAAGAGCCGGTCGGCAAACCAGGGCCATGGCGATCATCGCCCGCTGGCGCAACCCGCCGGACAGCTCGAACGGATATGTGTTTATAGCTCTTTGCGGATCGGGAAAGCCGACCATGCGCAACATTTCGGCGCTTAGTTTCATCCCCTCACGCTTGCTTATATTGCAATGCAGGCACATTGCCTCGTTAACCTGGTCACCTACCGTGTGCAGAGGTGACAGCGAGGTCATCGGCTCCTGAAATATGATCGATATGCGGTTGCCGCGAATCGCCCGGTATTCCCGCCCCTCGGTATTCAGCGAAGTCAGATCGACAACCCCTGAGCGTCTCTCGCCAACTACGTTCGGGGAAACGCGACCGGGGTCACTTAGCAGTATATTGCCGCCGACAATGCGTCCGTTACGCGGCAAAATTCCCATGATCGCCTGGGCCGCCACCGATTTTCCGGATCCGGACTCGCCGACCAGCGCCACCGTGCTACCGGCCCGAACCCGAAACGACACCCCGTCCACGGCCCGGACCACCCCGGCCTGGGTCTTGAACTCCACCTCTAGATCACGCACATCGAGAAGGTTGCTCATGCCTGAACCGCTTGTTTTCTCGTTGCCACCTGATTGCTTAACATATGTTCCGCTATCCGAATATTTTCCACGGTCAGCGGTAGTACCTTTACATCCAGTTCTTTTTCTATACCGACGACCTTGCCGGCAACGACGAAGGGATCGTTAAAAGCCCCGGTCAACCGTTTGGTAATAACCTTGGTATCAAGCCCGCAATCGGTCGCCGCTGCATTGGCGATAATGCCAAAACCATAGCCGTTCAGGCGGGCCAGGGTGTCCGCCTCGCGCAGGCATCCCCTCAGACGCCGGGCTATCTCCTTTAGAAATTCGTCCTTGTGTCTGCTTTCCATCGCCCCCTTGAACTGTCCGTTACCTTCCATGTCGATCATAATAAGTGCCGACATCCGGCCATTTCGCTTGTCGGTTGAGGCCATGTACTTCATCCGGTCTTTTAGCAGGTCGCGATTGGGCAGGCCGGTGGTTTCATCGTATAATGCCTGACCTCCACCGAACTGGCGCATCATCGACTCGAACCGCCCAGCCAGCATACGGGTCAGGTTGGTGCTGACTTCGCTATTTTCGCTGATAAGTTTAATAAAGATGTCTTTCGATATACTCATTACCGAAATTGGTTCCGCCGCACGAACGCTGGCGGTCCTTGGCGCATCGCTAAGCATCGCCAATTCTCCGACCAGCTCACCACGGTGCGCGGTTGCAATTGTTTTAGGGCCGTCAAGACTGTCGATGATGATATCTACCGAACCTTCGAGAATCATATAGGCCTCTTCCGCCATGTTTCCCTGCCAGAAAAGATACTGGCCTTGGTTAAATTTAAGGTGGTCGCTGGTAAATGCGAGAAGTTTCAGCTTCGAGCGTTCGATACCTGCAAAGAAAGGTATGTCCTCCAACAGATTTGCTTCATCGTTCAGCACCCCGACGGTCTCTTTCGATTCCTTGTGGCGGGCTTCCTGTTCGCGGCCCCTGCCCGGCTTGTTCAAGCTGTCTTCCGTCAGTTCGACCACCTTGCCATGCTCGACCCGCATAACATGATCGAAACTCTTTATTGAGGCGATATCACTATCAACCCAGACCAGACCGGCATCTTTCATTTCGGCTTTAATGTTTTCCAGAATTTTATTGCCCGATGCCGCGTCAAGGGCCGTTGTCGCCTGATTGACAATCATCATCCTGGGCTGTTTAAGCAGACAGCGAGCTATTGCCAGTTTCTGCCGCTGGGCCAATGAAAGCCGCTTTCCGGCGATTCCTACATTGAAACCAAGCCCGGTCTCGATAATCGCGGTGCGCAGACCAAGTTCATCAATAACCCCGGTCATGATATCGCCAACGATCGAGGCACTCTCCGCCTTGTCGCTGGCAATTTTTCCAAAAAGAATATTATCCTGAATCGAACTGGCGGTATTGTACTGCTCTATGTTGAAGAAGGCGACGGACGACCTTGAACTTTCCGGCAAGCTATCGGAAAACAGCCGCCTTGCCTCGAGGATACGAGCCTGCAAATCTTCATCAATGAGGCCGAGACGGTGACGAGCGACGATCATCCTGAACGGAAGATCGGCAAGCAGTCCACGGTCGGCGTCGTTCAGCCCTTCCATCCCGTGAGCCGCGATATGATTGTTTATTCTCTGGAATTCGGGCAAGTCGTCGGAATCGATGAAACTGAATCTCTCAAAGAATTCATGTCCGGGAGATAGTCCCTGGAACAGTTCGACCATCAATTCCGCAATTGCGTGGCCGATCCTGAGAAAATCATCTCTCAGGCCTACTTTTTCCAAAATGCCCAATACATACGGATTGCAGCCCAGGGTTTCGATCCTGAACTGGTCACCGACCGGGGCTCCGAAGAGAATATTTTCGGCTACTGATGCGTTGGCGATGAACTTGTTTTTATCGAACACCTCGACCAGATTATCGATATTTGATGCACCCATCTTCTCGCCTATCATAGTCCTGGCCTTGAGTATCCCGGCGACCAGTTCGGGATGGTCGTCGGCATTGACGACCTGCCTCAGGCCAAGCCTGAAAATGTCATCGTCAAGTCCGACAGTACCAAGAACGTCTATCGTTCGCTTCATCACTTCCTCGTGTCCGGCAACGCCGATAGATTTAAAATCAACCCATTCGTCGTCGATGGAAAATGGACTGTTGCCGGATATGATTGATTCTTCGATTTTCTTCATGCGTATTTCAGGTTCCTCACCGGCACCTGCGGCGGCCTTGGCGGGGTAATGTTTGAGGCCGTAAAGCAGGGCCTCCAGGATGGTCCCGGAGCGGATGTATGATTCGTCATCGACATAAGCCAGACTGCGCCCGATAGTTGCGTTTGACATCGTCGCAAGGCTCATTTTCCCAATCTGAATCTTGCCGCCCGTCGGAATAATCATGCGGGCCAGGAGCTGCGCCACTGCGGCGCGGTCATTGCTGCCGTCGCCGGTTATTGCGACATGTTCCGAGGTGCCGATCGAGAATGTCGCCCCATCGATGATCCTGTTTCCCTCATCCACTTCGAAGGAAAGGTTGGAAGCTACCAGTTCACCCTCGATCTTTTCCGGTGGCTCGGGGTGCGGGGCCATGAGACTCTCGGCAAGAATTCCCGGCGGCTGAAACTGCTCGACCAGTTGACGGTACTTGATCCGGGCGTCTTCCATGCGTTGGTAGTAGTTTAACAATGCCTTCCATGGCGACGACAAATCCTTGTACGCGGCCAGCACGGCAACCAGCGAGCCAAGCGTAAGTTCGCCGTTGATAACCAGATATCCGCCAATTGAGAAAAAGAAAAAAGGGGTTAACTGAGCGAGAAAATTATTGAGGAATTTGATTAAGTATTTTTTGCGGTAAATCTGAAAACGAATATTAAAGATGGTTCCCAGACGCTCGCTAAAATCAGCCAACTCGAAATGCGCGGTATCATGGGCCCGAATATCGGCTATCCCGGAAACCATTTCACCGACGCGCTCGGAAAGCTTACGGACATTTTTGACCCGTTCCTTACCCAGCAGGTTGACCTGGCGTTGCAGCTTGGGAATCAACCAAGCCTGGATCGGATAAAGCGAAACCGCCGCCAGCCCCATTACCATATCCTGAGCAAACATAAATACGACTATGGTAATAAGTGTTCCTCCCTGGAAAGCCAGCAGCGATACCGAATCACCGATGAACCCACCCAAAGGCTCGGTCTCCAGCGCCACCATGGATACGATTTCACCCTGGGATATGTTACGGAAATGAGGCAGCGGGAACCGCGTAATACGTTCAATCAGCATAAACCGCAGGCGCCGCAGCATCCGTTCTGAAAGGACGCCGCGATAAACATTAATGCAGTACTTGAAACCGCCGTTGATTATTACCAGGCCGAGAAACACCGCGCACATAATCAGAAGATATGATGTCTGGTCGTATTCCGTTCCCAGTATCTCCTGGGGGAAATTGGTTCCCCCGATGGCCTCGTTTATGATCGTTTTTGGAATATCCAGGGAAAAATAGAGAAAAGGAAACGACAGCAGCGAGAACAGCAACAGGGTTATCTGCTGTTTTTTAGAATACTTTAAGATGTATCCGAATATGCCTTCTTCCATTTAAGCCCCCCTTCCGCGCAGGCCTCTAGATATAATTAGAGCCGATTTTTTTGCCCCACACAGGTCGATTTCAGCAGCATCACATTCAGGTTTTTCCATTGCCCTGCCAATGGCATCGGACAAAGTTTGAGGGCTCAATACGCCCTCGTCCACAACCTTAATGAGGCCCCGTTTTTCAAGCAACCTGGCCCGTAGCGTCTGTTCGGATTCACCCCCCCCTGCGAAGGGAACGACTACGGCACGTGATTGGGTCACCAGTATTTCCATCACCGTGTTATAGCCGCCCTGGGATATGGATAATTCAGATCCCGCCATCAGGGCGACGAAATCAGAGCGCGAGCGTTCAACAACAAACCCTTCCCCGGCCTCGTCGCGGATTTTCCCGAAGGCATCTTCGGAAAGGTTGGGGCCGGTGACAAGCCGCCACGGCAAAGTGCGAAGAGAGCTTAGCGGCCGCGCCGCTATCGCGGTTCTCAACAGGTTCTCGCCGACGCTGCCGCCACCGCCGGAAACCAGTACTTCACCATTACCCCCCAGCCCGCTCAGGGCACCTTCAAGGCGGGCCCTGTCTATGACATATCCGCTGTAACGAAGCTTTCCGTTTAGTCGTTCGGCCATGGGAAACGTTTTGGCAAAAGGGATTAATTCAGGATCACCGTGGACCAACACCGTGTCAAAATACATTTCCACCCATTTGACGGTTTCAAGGATGCGATCGCGGCGCCCCTTGTCAACCAGAATGTCGCGCACCGAACTGATCACATGGGGGCGTGGTCTGGCTTGGCGTGCGGCCTCAAGCAGGGGCACAAGCTCAAAGCGGAATTGGCGTCGACCAAAGGGGAAAAGTTCAACGACCAGGGCATCGGGGCGAATCCGATTGAATGTTTCAATCAGGGCGTTGCGCCGTTTTTCGCGCCATTCGTCGTCGATTGGCCGGTCTTCGGCATCAAGCAGCACCTTGAAGCTGTCGTCGGCAGCCCGCGCCGAGGGTAAAAGCACCAGCTCGGCCCTGCCGTAATCCAGCATCGGCGGCTTGCCACCACCAAGGACCAGAGTTACCTCAACCCCGATATTTTCCAGTTCCCTGACAATCGCCAACGATCGAACCACATGCCCGATGCCCAACAGATGCTGGACGTAGTACATTACCTTTGTCGTCATCGCCCGTCCTCTAAAGGGATGTTAAGGCGCTCAATTCGCAGTTGTCCGTCACCATCGACAGCAAACAGATGGGCCGATGCGGCCAACAATCTGGTCGGCGGCTTGGCGGTCATGTCCCAGCCACTGGCCAGTGCGTATATGGCACGCAGTACGCCATTATGGGCAATCGCCAGGGTCGGCACCATGATTTCACCAACCTCTTTAAGCCATGCCGACAGGCGGTTTTGAAGATGACGCGGGCTTTCTCCGCCGGGGGGCAGAAAATCGAGACCGCGGCGTTCGTTTTCAACCATTTCCCGGCCCAGTTCGGCACGCAAATCAGCCAGCCTTCGGCCTTCCCAATCGCCATAGCTCATTTCCCTCAGGCAAGCGACTATTTCCGGCTCGCCGACCAATATTCGCGCCGTCTCAACCGCTCTTTTAAGCGGGCTGGAAACCAGACGGTAATCTTCCAGTTCGGGCGGAAGCTTCCACCTTGAGACCATCTCACGACCGGTCGCATTCAACGGTATATCCGTGCAACCCTGGAGGCGGCCAAGCTCGTTCCATTCGGTAAGGCCATGGCGGATTATTGCCAGCCGGGTCATGACGGCAAACCCCTAAGGGCGTCATCGATGGCGACGGCGGCCGGCCCGATGTCGTGAAAGGACAATATCCTTTCCTGGGCCGCG
>CAZEFJ010000086.1:0-9204 GCA_964511465.1 uncultured Hyphomicrobiales bacterium | reverse complement strand
CGGCGGCGGCCTGGGCGGCAGCCGCGTCGGCGGCGGCCTGATTAGACGTAACATCGATAAAACCAACCGTCCGGTCTGCGGACGATCCACCGGCGGCGGTCTCAAAACCGGCAAGATCGGTCGCACTGACCTCTTGCGTTGCCATCGCTTCGCTACTCAATGGCACACCGCCTGCGGCAGTATCAAAATTGGCAAGGTCCGTCACACTGGCATCCCGCGTTGCCATAGGCTCATTGCCACCGGCGGCGGTTTCAAAGCCGGCAAGTTCCATCGCCAGGGCTTCTCCGGCCAGGGCTTCCCCGGTCGTAACTTCATTGGCCATGACCTCATCTGCCAACTGAGCCTTGTCCTGTGCCGTATTCTGAACCTGGGCGACAAGGGTCTCCTGCCCGGCAGCGGTATCCATTGCGGCAAGTTCTTCCGCGCTGAGTTGCGCCTCCGACGCCAGGACTTCTTCAGTCGGCACGGCATCCGTTCCATCACCGGCAGCAACGACGAGGCCCTCGTCATCGGCCTTTGCCTGTGCCGCCATTTCCTCGCTGGCGACTGAATCTCCAAGGTCGGTCTGATCCGCAGCGGCGGCCAGTTCCTCCTCGCTCGGCACGGCATCCGTTCCATCACCGGCAGCGTCGGTCCCGTCACCGGCGGCAGCATCGGTTCCATCACCGGCCGCGTCGGTTCCGTCACCGGCGGCGGCGGCGGCGTGCTCTTCGGCCTTGGCTTCATTGATCAGCTGATCGACCGGCCTGTCGTGGGTGTTGTAATTGTTGGCGGTGCCGTTACTCGGAAGGCTTTTGAGAGAATTCCCGTAGGTATTCAGCAACTGACTTTTTTCAATGGTAAATGTGTCAACCGGCGGGGCGCTGGAACTGGTAACGGTAGTCGCCTGATAGGCGGTGTTCAATATCTGCACGCCAGCGGCGTTGGAGACCACAACCTCGCCAACGAAACCGTCACCCTCTTCCATCAAAACGACATTCATTCCATCGCCACCGCCAAGGTCGATACCGACCTGGGTGCCGCGAATACCGATGGTCGCAGTCGGGGTGTTCAAGGTCATGGCGTCAGGATCCGTCTTGGCTACCTGACCACTGACAAAGGTAAAGACCCCCTCCATTACAGATACCGAGACCGAACCGGTCTGAGTGCCTGGGTCGTAGATCATCTCGTCCAGCACCATGGAGCCGTTTTCAGCCATCGAAAACGTCGTTTCATCGGCAAGAATGACACCGACCGAACCGTCCGCCGAAGTTTCAAGAGTATCACCCTGGAAAACCGGAGAGCCCGGCTCCAACTCTACCCTGGTACCATCGGCACGAATGGCAACCACATTGCCGCTCATACTCTCGACGGAGCCGATCGGCTGTTGATCCGCAGCGGGGCTTGCCTGTGCTAACATATCCGCCGCCTGGGCATCACCACCTGAGGCAGAGGCACCTGCCAGTCCAACATTCGATTCGCTATCAATGTTCGAAGCCATAGCTAAATTCTCCCGACGACCACGGTATTATAAAAAAAGGTTTCTCCAAGACATCCATAATGCACCAAATAGGCAACCAAATGATGTGATGGGCATCACAAACATAAGATTTTTTTTAAATTTAAATAAAATTGTATATAAATTGTAACAGCTTGTTTTTACTGCGTTATTTACAATATCTGCTTATGTAAACAGATTTGGCGGGCAGCCGCATCAATGGGAATAGAATCCCCTGCCCTGATTGTCGCTGTATTTCCGGCTATATTTATCAAATCATCACAAAATATTATTGCCGTACGGACAGGTTTTTCCGATAACTCAATACCATTATATTTGTGCACCATGGACGTTTACTATTAATTTACCATGGCCAGCTAATGTTCCCTCAAGGAACACACCCTGATGGAGAAAGTTCATGCGCACCGGAATTCTGAAAATCGTCGACAAACCCGAAGCGATTGGCGGAATCGTAGACGGGGAAGACTTCAGGCTTGAAGGATCGATCTACAGGAACATAGAGGGTCGGGAAATAACCGTCCTCAGGGGGGCATCGGTACAAGGTGATGTCGGAGCCAGATCAATCGTAATTCACGGTGAAGTCCACGGGGTAGTGAAGGCTTCTTCAATCAAGGTTCTGTCGACCGCCCTGATTGTCGGAGAGTTGCAATACGAAACCCTGTCAATCGACCCCGGGGCTAAAGTCGAGGCCAGATGCATACCTATACATTAGAGCGGGTCATGATCCACTCTGATTGTGGCGATAGCCGCAATCCGCCGCAGGGCGGGCCGCATCGCGGCCTTGTGTCTTTCCAGATAAGCGCCCCTAAATCTGCTGGCGTGATTTAATCACCGCCAGAAATTTTTCCTTAGAACCAGAGTGCAGAAAAACCAGGGCACATCCAAGCTGCCTGTCTTTCCTGTCGCCAGCCAGGGGGCACAGAGCCTCGTTAATGGTCAAGCCGGAATGCTTTTTGGCGGCGGCAACCGCAGGCAGGGCACCTGGCAGGTCCGCTTCATGCATTTTGGAGACCGGTGGCGTGGTCGAATTGATGATTATATCCGGCTCGACACCCCGCGCCTGAATGGCTCTCCCGGATGGCGTATAATAAAGTTCGGTGGTAAATTTTATAGCGCCGCCGCCCCTCAAAGGCGTAATAGTCTGAACCGATCCTTTGCCAAAAGATTCGAGCCCCATAATCGTTGCCCGTTTTCGATCCTGAAGTGCCCCGGCAACGATTTCCGAAGCCGAAGCCGACCCGCCATTGACAAGCACAACAAGCGGCACCCCCCCGGTTATGTCTCCGACCTCGGCATAACTCGTTCGGTTCTTTCCAGGGTCCCGCCCCCTTATTGAAACAATTACCCCATCATTGAGAAAATCGTCGGCAAGTATCAACGACTGATCCAGCAGTCCTCCTGGATTGTTGCGTAAATCCAGAACCACGCCCTTCATCCGTCGCCCCAATTGCCGGTTTATCGAGCGGAAGGCATCCTCGACACCTTTTCCCACCTTTTCGTTAAATCTGGAGACTCGCACATAGCCGATATCACCCTCGATCCGCCACTTTACGGCACGGACGTTAATCAACTCCCGCATGATGGAAATAGTAAAAGGCGCACCACCGGAACGAACAATGCTCAGAGACAGGCTGGTTCCCGGCGGACCACGCATCCGCCTGACCGCCCCCATAAGGGTCATCCCCTTTATCGGAACGCCGTCAAGATGAGTTATAATGTCGCCCGGCTTTATCCCGGCGCGATAGGCCGGCGTGTCTTCAATCGGCGAGACCACAACGATCAACCCGTCTTTCATCGAAACTTCCATGCCAAGCCCACCGAACTCGCCCCGGGTGGAAACCTTTAATTCATTGAACTCGTCCGGGTTGAGATAGGATGAATGGGGATCCAGAGAGGTGAGCATCGAATCCAGCGCCGCTTCAACAAGTTTCTGCGGCGGCAATGAATGGGGCTTGGCCTTCAAGTCCCTGACCCCTTTTATCGCCGTATCGACAAGCCTGGCGGCGGTAACGTCACGGACATAAGAAGCCCGTAAACGGCCAAGGACGTCACGAAATATATCCAGTGATCCGGTATCGTCCGCACCGGGCAATACATATTCATCATATACCGAATTAAAGCGCTCAAGTTCCCTGAGCGAGCTGTCGGACAACGAGTTGTTGCCAATATCAAGGATATTGGCGATCCGCCTCAAAGTCGGGACATTGCCGTCACACCCGCTGAGCGACGACAGCAAGGCAAACCCCATAGCGGCGCCGAAAACCATCGACAAAAAACGCGGCGAGCGACGCCAACTACCCAATGCTACCCACCCTCATAACTAGAGCGCTGCCTCGTACTGCCACTGCCTCGCACTGAAAGTGGATCCAGAATATATGGAGAACCGCGATGATCAGCCGTCTGCCGTTATACGCTCGACAAGTTCATCCCGGACCCGGTCGCAGTCATCGTTATCAACCTGACAGGTTCCTGCGTTTTCATGGCCACCTCCGCCATATTCCAGCATAAGCGAGCCGATGTTGGTTTTGGAAGTGCGGTTAATGATCGACTTGCCAACGGCGAAAACCGTGTTCAGTTTGCTTAGCCCCCAGATTATATGAACTGAAATATTTATCTCGGGATGCAGGGCATAGATCATAAAGCGATTGCCTGCGTAAATCATTTCCTCGTTACGCAGATCGAGAATCGCAAGGTTCTTGCGGATAACCGTATTGCGTTTTACCTGATCCTTGAAATTTTCCTGATGTTCCATATACATATCGACCCGCTCCTTAACATCGGCGAGGGCCAGTATGTCATCTATCGTATGGTCACGGCAGTAGTCGATAAGTCCCATCATCAACTGGTAGTTGGAAACCCTGAACTCCCTGAACCGGCCAAGACCGGTACGCGAATCCATAATGAAATTAAGTAACACCCACCCTTTCGGATTAAGGATGTCATCCTCGCTGAACTGAGCCGAATCGCTCTTGTCGACCGCCACCATCATATCATCGGAGACGTTGGGGAATTTTTCCGCACCACCGTAATAGTCGTAAACCACCCGCGCGGCGGATGGAGCCTCGGGAGAAATTATATAGTTCGACGGTATTTCATCAAGGCGGAGCGTCTCGCTCAAATGATGGTCAAAGGCCAAATGTACGCCTTTCACATAAGGCAGATTGGTGGTGATATCGTTATCGGAAATAAGGATCGTGCCGTCCTGCATATCCTTGGGGTGGACGAACTTGATATCGTCTATCATCCCCATTTCCTTGAATAGCACCGCACATACTAACCCGTCAAAGTCGCTTCGGGTGACCAAACGGTATTTATCGTCGCTCATAGACAACCCCCAATCGCTTGCACTGCCTCACGCACAGATAGAACACTAACCAAGGTCAATATCGCCACCTTTTATCCTAAGGCAATGGAACTGCCATTCTGATAAATTTCCAAGACCACATCACAAGGCTACATCAGCACACCCCGAGATTGACCCGCAACTTATCCCATTTCAAGCATGAACATCAATTCCGAGAGCATTTTTATAGCCAAAAAAGATTATGCAGGACATTTACGCCATCATGTTTGCTAATTGAAAAGCGTTAATTCCTGACTTCATGGGCCGTCCACAGGGCCATCGTCAGCAAAATCACCGCATTCGCCTGATGGGCCGCAGCAAGCGGGACCGGAACCACCAGAACAAGCGTCGATATACCCAAAGCAACCTGAATACAGACCGCGGCAAACAACAAATTGCAGGATATTCTTGCCTTTGCGGTCAAATCCATTCGACGGACCCGCAACCAGAATACAAAAATTCCCAGAAACAGGGTTTCCGCCAATAGTCTATGATCGAACTGAACCGTAGCGACGTTCTCGAAAAAATTTATATGAAAGGGTTTCATATCGAAAATGCCGACGGGGATAAGTTCTCCGTCCATCAGCGGGAAAGTGTTGTAGGCGAACCCGGCATCAAGACCGGCAACAAAACCGCCGGAAATGATGGTAACAAAAACCCACACCACCAGCAGCACAGCAAAAGCGCCCGCACCCATACCAGCCGGAGCGGAAGTGGCGGCAGGTTTTGGTGACAAAAGCGCCAATGCGACCCAAAACATGTAGCCGTATATAATAAGGGCGGCACCAAGATGCGCGGCAAGCCGATATTGGCTTACGTCCGGCCGACCAATCAACCCGCTTTTCACCATATACCAGCCAAGCACCCCCTGAAGACCGCCAAGAATGAACATAACGACCAGCCTGGGGACCAGTTTCCGGCTTACCCAACCCTTGAACAGAAAGACCAGCAGGGGAACCAAAAAGACGACCCCGATCAAGCGACCCCACAGGCGATGGAAAAATTCCAGCCAGAAAATCCCCTTGAACCCGGACAGGGTCATTGCCTCGTTCAATTCCTTGTATTCCGGAAACTGCCGGTAACTCTGGAATACCGCCTGCCATTCGGCCTCGCCCAGCGGCGGCAGCCAGCCGGTAACCGGTTTCCAGTTGACCATCGACAGCCCCGAATGGGTAAGCCGGGTAACCCCGCCAAGAACCACCATAACGAAGACCATGGTGCACAACGACAGCAGCCATATACCTATCGTCTTGTTATGCCTCAGGATGGTTGTATCAACAGCGTTCACTGGGGGGGTCCTCACTCTGGATAAAGGCGGTAAATTACCTTGAAATGACTATCTTCGCCCACAGATTTATACGCCGCCGCGCCCAACTTCAAGCCCGGTTTTAGATAGCGCCGCCCGGTAACGTTTTTACGGCGGTGCCTGATTATCAAATAAAGGAGGCTGAAAATTTTGGTTTAATATCTTGGCTTTTTACCAGATAAACATTACTGTAGGGAGAACGTAAAGATTACCGTGCCATGTTCGGCTGTGGGGGAGTTGGGGTTTATCTTCACGTTTTTAAGCGGTCTGATGATTACTTAATAAGACATTACGGGGGATTTAGAATGATAAAATACGTTGTTATGGCGGTTGCGGCATTAACTGTCGCTGGGTGTGCCGCTACCGGACCCAAGGATACTGCGATTAACGTGGATATGTGGAATGCCGGAACCGCAATGGCCATTATCACCGACAAGGACACAATACCAGCCGGCAAGGTGACCTTCAGGGGCGTCAATATATCAACTGACGAGACCGTGCATGAAATGCTGGTCTTGAAGGTCGATACGGACCTTCCCAATCTGCCCTATGACGAGAGTACGGGGCGGGTTCCCGAAGATGGAATCGAATCTCTTGGCGAAATTCCCGAGATTGAACCAGGCAGGACAGGGGAACTCACTCTCGACCTTTCCCCGGGGACTTATTTGCTGTTCTGCAACAAGCCGGGACACTTTGCCCTGAACATGAAGACGCTTCTGCACGTTAAATAGACAAAAGCGCTCGCTATAGCCCGATTGGGGGACGACAAGCCTTTTGTCAACCCTCCCCCCTCCTCTTGGGCACAATAGCACCAAGCACCCCCGGCGGATATAATCCCGCCGGGGGTGTTGTTCGTTGCGCCAGGGTGTTTCCGTATGAAGCGTAAACACTCTAAATACATAAAATTAAGGAGCCTGGGCTATAAGCACTTGAACAATTGGTGCTAAAAATTTAAGTTCCCAGAATGAAAGCTCCCAGCCGCATTACCGCATTTCTCGCCTTGGCCTTCGCTGCCACCACCGTGGCGGCGATGGGCATTATTTTTATGGACGGTAGGGGCTTGATCCCCAGCGAAAAAAGAGCCCAGTACAACAGCAAAAACCCGCTTGAGAGTCTCGGCGGACCGTTCACCCTGGTCAATCAGTTCGGCAAAACGGTTACCGAGGCCGACTTCAGCGACCGTTTCATGCTTGTCTATTTCGGCTACACATCATGCCCCGATGTTTGCCCCAAGGCGATTAACCAGATGTTGTCCGCCATAGAAAGCCTGGGCAAGGACAAGGACAAGGTGGTGCCGGTATTCATTTCCGTCGACCCCGAACGTGATACTCCTGACAAGCTGAAAGAATATCTTGCCAAATTTGATCCGAATATGGTCGGACTTACCGGCACGCCGGAACAGGTGAAAGCGGTGCTCAAGGAATACAGGGCATATGCATCCAAGGTGCCGATTAAGGGAAGACCCGATAACGAATACTCTATAGATCATTCATCGTTCATATTTTTCATCGGGCCGGACAGCAAGTACCGTGTCATTTTCGGCGATGGAAGCATCCCCATATACATGACCGGGCAGATGCGTGATTTTCTTAAAAAATAATTGGGGCCGAATTCTTTTATTTTTCAGTTGATACCGTATTCAGAGCGTAAATCTGTGAATTAGAAGCATTTTCGTATAAGTGCTTGAACAATAGGTACCAGGAATCTAAATTTCCCAAATGAAAAAACCCAGCCGCCTTACCGCCCTTCTCGGCCTTATCGCCGTCACCTTCGCTATAGCCGCGGTAGGTGTCTTTTTGATAGATAGCCTGCTTTCGACCTCTAAAGCAAAGAAGGCTCCGATTAACAACAAGGCCCTGATTGAAAGTATCGGTGGACCGTTCACCCTGGTCAATCAATTCGGCAAAACGGTAACCGAGGCCGATTTCAGTGATCGTTTCATGCTCGTCTATTTTGGCTCTTCATCAGACACCGAAGTTTGCCCTACGGCACTTAGAATAGTCTCCGACGCAATGAAAAAACTGGGCAAGGATCAGGAAAAGGTGGTGCCGATATTCATTTCCATCGACCCCGGACGCGACAATCCCGATAAAGTGGGGAAGTTTGTTTCCCAATTTGATCCGCGAATGATCGGACTGACCGGAACGCCCGAACAGGTGAAAGTGGTGGCAAAGGAATACAAGGTATACGCCGCCAAGATGCAGGTCGAGGGAAGCGCCAAGAACGACTACACCATGGATCATTCATCGTTTATATACTTCGTCGGGCCAAACGGTAAATCCCGTGCCATTTTTGGCAACGGAACCACCCCAAAGACAATTGCTGCGCGAATGCGTGAATTTTTCTAGGCGCCAATGAGAAGCATTACGTCAACAAAAATATCCATTATTATTGCCGTAATTACGGTCTTTTTCCTCTCCATACTGATATTTATTTCGAATGCCGGGGAAAGGTTGGCGGACCGCATCACCCCGTTGATGAATGCCTCGATGTCGATCAGATATCATACCTCGATGTTCCACAGCGGAATCCGGGAGCTAACGACAACGACCACGGAAACGGGCGAAAAAAGCGTCTGGAAGCATCTTGAAACCGCTAAAATGTACGCCGCCGCAATATTGGATGGTGGGCAGACCCCCGAAGGCTACATGGTCCGCCCCATTGAAGACAAAAATCTCCGCACCATAACGAAAGATATCATCAAGAACCTGAACAGCCTTGAAGAGCCGTCGAGAACCCACCTGGCAACCTGGAACGCTGATAATAACGCTGCCAACCGTAAAAAATTCAACCAATCCATCGACAATGTTTCAAGTGACATAAAGAAAATAGGACGTGCGCTTAAGAAAAACATTACCTACCAGTTGGGACGATTCCGCACCCTGAGCCGGACGATGGCATTTTTAGTGCTGTTGTCCGGAATACTGGCGTTCTTCGCCGCGGCGCGCTACGAGAGAAAAAGGGAAGCTGACGCCAGGGTAATGGCCGACAGCGAGGAACGAAACAGAAGCATCGTAGAGGCCTCTCTGGACGCCATAATAACCATCGACGACAAGG
>CAZEFJ010000085.1:3041-9231 GCA_964511465.1 uncultured Hyphomicrobiales bacterium | reverse complement strand
CTGTTTTCGGACAGGTGGCGGCGGATCGCGCCGGTCGATGACATCCGCAGATCGGTGTCGATGTTGACCTTGCGCACCCCGTGTTTGATGCCTTCGACTATTTCCTCGACCGGCACCCCATAGGTCTGTCCCATGTCGCCGCCGTAATCGTTGATCGTCTTGAGCCAGTCCTGTGGCACCGAGGATGAGCCATGCATTACCAGATGGGTGCTCGGGATGCGGTTATGAATATCCTTTACCCGCTCTATCGCGAGAATGTCGCCGGTCGGCGGGCGGGTGAACTTGTAGGCCCCGTGTGAAGTGCCGATAGCTATAGCCAGTGCGTCGACGTTGGTGGATTTGACGAAATCGGCGGCCTCGTCGGGATCGGTAAGCAATTGGGAGTGGTCAAGCTTGCCCTCGGCCCCTACTCCGTCCTCCTCGCCGGCCTCGCCGGTTTCAAGTGATCCCAGGCAGCCCAGTTCGCCTTCCACCGAAACTCCGCAGGCATGCGCCATGTCCACCACCTTGCGGGTGGTTTCGACGTTATAGTCGTAGGACGACGGAGTTTTGCCGTCCTGTTCCAGCGAGCCGTCCATCATTACCGAGGAAAAGCCGGACTGGATCGAACGCTGGCACACCGCGGGAGAAGTGCCGTGGTCCTGATGCATACATACCGGAATATCGGGCCAGGTTTCGAGCGCCGCAAGAATCAAGTGACGCAGAAAGGCCTCGCCGGCATACTTTCGCGCCCCCGCCGAGCCTTGCAGGATGACCGGGCTGTCGGTGGCCTCGGCGGCAACCATGATCGCCTTTACCTGTTCCATGTTGTTGACGTTGAAGGCGGGAACGCCATAGCCGTTCTCCGCCGCATGATCGAGAAGTTGACGCATTGATACCAGAGGCATTTTTCCTACTCCCTTTTATACTGGTTTACAGGCCTGCCTTGGCGGCGGCGACGACGTTGGCGGCGGTAATTCCGAAATGCTCGAAAAGCTGGTCCGCCGGGGCCGAAGCACCAAAGCTGTCCATTCCAACAAAGCTGCCATTTTCACCGATATAGCGGTCCCAGCCCTGACGAATGGCGGCCTCGACCGCCACCCTTACGGTGCCGACGCCAAGAACCTGGTTGCGATATTGATCATCCTGGGCATCGAACAGTTCCCAGCAGGGCATTGAGACGACGGCGGTAGGAATACCTTCGCCCTGAAGGCTGTCACGGGCCTGCATCGCCAGACTGACTTCCGAGCCGGTCGCCATGATCGTCACCTTGCGCTCGCCGCCTTCGGCCTCGGCGATGACGTAGCCACCACGGGCACTTAGATTTTCATCGGTATGTTCCGTCCTTAAGGTAGGTAATCCCTGACGGGTCAGAACCATCCCCGAGGGTGTCGAATTACTGGATACCGCGATTGACCAACACTCGGCGACCTCGACCGGATCGCACGGCCGAAAAACGTTGAAGTTGGGGATGGCCCGCAACGAGGCAAGGGTTTCCACCGGCTGGTGGGTCGGGCCGTCCTCGCCGAGACCGATCGAATCGTGGGTCAAAACATATATTACCCGCTGTCCCATAAGGGCCGACATCCGCATCGCCCCGCGCATGTAATCGGCGAATACCAAAAATGTCCCGGAATAGGGAATGAACCCGCCATGCAAAGCCATTCCGTTCATCACCGCCGCCATGCCGTGTTCGCGCACCCCGTAATGGATATAGCGGCCCGAGAAATCATCCCGGCTCACCGCTTTTTCGGTGGATGACGTTCTGGTATTGACCGAACCGGTAAGATCGGCGGAACCGCCGATCATTTCCGCAATTGAGGCGGTCAGAACCTCCAAAGCCTTACCCGATGACTGACGGGTCGCAAGTTTAGGCTTTTCGGAGGAGATAGCGCGCTTGAACTGGTTAATCTCTTCCTGCCAGCCATCGGGAAGTTTCCCCGAGGTTAGCCGTTCAAACTCTTTTTTCTTGTCGTCGTCTAGCGCGGCAAGGCGACCGTCCCATGCCTTGCGTGGCTCACCACCGCGTGAGCCTGCCTCGCGCCAGGCTGAAAGAACCTCTTCGGGGACAACGAACGGGGCATGTGGCCAACCCATATTTTCCCGCGCCAGGGCGATCTCGTCGTCACCCAGCGGTGCGCCATGGGTCGCCGCGGTTCCCTCCTTGTTCGGGGCGCCGCGGCCGATCCTGGTCTTGCAGCCGATAAGGGACGGCTTGTTTGTGGCTTTTGCCTTTTCAATAGCGGCGGCGACGGCCTCAGGGTCATGTCCGTCCACGGACTGGGTATCCCATCCGCAGGCCTCGAAACGGGCCAACTGATCGTCACGGGTAGTCATATCGGTAGGGCCGTCAATACAGATTTCATTGTCGTCCCACAGTACGATAAGCCTGGAAAGTCCAAAATTTCCAGCCAGTGAAATGGCCTCCTGGCTGATTCCCTCCATCAGGCAGCCGTCACCGGCTATGGAATAGGTGTAATGGTCAACAATATCATCGCCGAACCTGGCGTTGGACATTCTCTCGGCCAGGGCCATGCCGACCGCCATGGTGATCCCTTGGCCCAACGGCCCCGCAGTTGCCTCGATACCCGAGGCATGGCCGTATTCCGGATGTCCGGCGGTCCTCGCCCCCATTTGGCGGAAATTCTTCAATTCCTCAATCGTAATGTCCTCAAAACCGGTGAGGTAAAGCAGCGAATAAAGCAACATTGATCCATGCCCGGCAGAAAGCACGAAACGGTCACGGTCGGCCCACTTGGGAGCGCCAGCGTCAAACTTCATAAACCGGCTGAACAACACCGTCGCGACATCAGCCATGCCCATCGGCATCCCGGGATGTCCGGATTTTGCTTTTTGAACCGCATCCGCCGACAAAAAACGAATTGCGTTGGCCATTTCACTTTGACTGACTGACATAAGAATGTTCTCCCTTGGGTATGTGGTGGCCCATTGCGTGACCTTCACAATGCAAATATTTCTGGTCCAACGGGTGGCTTATCGCCGTATTATGTGGTTATCGCGGGTAAATTATACGATATCCTCGCAATATTGCGATTCAAGGTAGGCTTTTCGATAGTCTTGCATAAAATGTCAAGAATATCCACGTAGATACATGACCGACTACCGAGTAAGAATTTTAGTAATCGTCAATAACTGATATTTCTGGATTGGCAAAATGGCCACTGAAAATTCATACGAAATAATTTCCCTGAAGGACGGGAAATGGCAAACCGACAACGTTGTATACAACAAGGAAGAGGCCATAGGGCGTGCCCAGGAAACTCTTGGCAAGAAGTTTTTCTCGGCAGTCAAGGTTATTGAGGAACGCTTCGACGACAAAACCGGCGAATCCAAACATTTCATAGTATTTAACAAAAAGAAGACCCTGGGCAGAAAAAAAAGCCAGTACACCGGCCCCGAAAGACGCAAGGGAAGAGAATGGCGGGATGATCCCAAGGGATACCTGAAAAAGGTCAAGAAAAAGAATAAGGAGAAGAGAAAAAATACATTTATGGGCGAGATTATCAGACTTATCGTCGTCCTCGGCGGAATTCTGGTGAGCCTGATTCTGCTGGTATTTTTGTATATATCGTATTTCAGGGACAAAATCTGACCTATCATGATCTGCTTATATCTGCCATGATCCTGCTTGATCTTGTGTTTTTCCGGGGGGACCAGCCTTGAAACTTTTGCGCTATGGACCTGCCGGCGAGGAAAAGCCAGGGTTGATCGACGACGCCGGGCGCATTCGCGACCTTTCCGGGCATATTGAGGATATTGATGCTGACTTTATCGCATCCGGACGCCTTAAAAGCCTTATCGAAATGAATTACGACTCCCTTCCCCTTATAGATTCATCACCGCGCCTTGGACCTCCGTTAAAAGGGGTAGGCAAGATTGTTGCCATAGGTCTCAATTATGCCGAACATATCAAGGAGACCGGTGCCGGAGTACCCGATGAGCCGAGAATCTTCACCAAGGCGACAACCGCGATCAACGGGCCAAACGATCCGGTGATGCTTCCCAAGGGTTCCACCCATACTGACTGGGAAGTGGAACTGGCGGTGGTTATAGGTATCAAGGCCCAATATGTAGATGAAAAAAACGCCTTGGATCATGTCCTGGGCTATACCATCATGAACGACGTTTCAGAACGTGAGTACCAGAAAAACCGGGGCGGACAATGGGTAAAGGGGAAAAGCTGCGACACCTTTGCACCGATTGGGCCATGGCTGGTCACCCGAAACGAAATCGCCGACCCACAGAAGCTTAACCTATGGCTTGAGATAAACAGCGAAGTGCGTCAGCAGAGCAACACCTCGAAGATGCTGCACGGGGTAGCCTGGCTGGTTAGCTATTTAAGCCGGTTCATGACCCTGATGCCGGGGGACATAATCACCACCGGCACCCCGTCAGGCGTCGGCCTGGGCTGCGTCCCGCCGCAATTTCTCAAGCCCGGCGACGTGATCCGCCTCGGCATCGAAGGATTAGGCGAACAGCGGCAGGAAGTTATCGCCTGGAAACCCGCCGCGTCCTGATCGCCATCACCAGGAAAACTCAATTCAGGAAACCCGGTTAATGGGCAAAATATCCGAAAAACAATATGTCATGACCATTTCATGCCCCGACACCGTCGGCATCGTTGCCGCGGTATCGGGGTTTCTCTCCGAACAGGACGCATTCATCATTGAGGCGTCCCATTTCGGGGCACCTGAAACCAGGCGTTTTTTTATGCGGGTTGTCTTCTCGGCAGGGGCATTCACCCCTCCCAGGGCAGAATTTATAAATCTTTTTCTGGGAATTTCGGAACGCTTCCAGATGATTTGGGAGATGCGCAACCGGGCCAACAAAAAACGGATACTGATAATGGTTTCGAAATTCGACCATTGTCTGAACGATCTTCTATACCGTTTTCGGACAGGTGAACTGAAAGTCGATATCCCCGCCATCGTATCGAACCATCCCGATCTGGCACATCTCGCCGATTGGCACGGCATACCTTTCCACCATATACCGACAACCCGAAAAACCACGGCTGAACAAGAATCCAGGGTATTGGCCCTGGTCAGAGAGCTGGAAATAGATCTGGTGGTACTGGCCCGATACATGCAAATTCTTTCGCCAAAGGCATGCCGGGAACTTTACGGCAGGTGTATCAATATCCACCATTCATTTCTCCCCGGTTTCAAGGGAGCCAAGCCCTATCATCAGGCACATAAACGTGGAGTTAAGCTGATCGGGGCAAGCGCCCACTATGTAACCGAAAGCCTTGATGACGGACCGATAATCGAACAGGCGGTGGAACGGGTAGATCACACCTTTTCAGCGGAAGATCTGGTCATCGTCGGTCGCGATATAGAAAATATAGTGCTTTCCCGGGCGGTGCGTTTCCATATTGAAGACCGGGTGCTTATAAACGGCAACAGGACCGTGGTATTTAGATAAATTATCCCTGAAGAATATCCAGCACGATATAAAAAGACGGGGCGCGCCGGATTTAGCCGACGCGCCCCGGATTCAAGAGTTTTTTGACTACCTAAGCAGCCTTTCCGGAGCCGCCAATAAGTTTCTTGGCTTTTTTGGCAAGGCTTGAGGGCAAGCCGGTATTGATCTTGATCGAGCGGGGCTTCATTTCCTCAGGCACCTCGCGCACCAGATCGACATGCAGCAGCCCGTTGTCCATCGTCGCGTCCTTGACCTTGATATGACTGGCAAGATCGAAACGACGCTCGAACGAACGCCCGGCAAGACCGCGATGAAGGTACTGGACATCATCATCACCGGACGGTGCATTGCCGGTAATGGTCAGGTTATCCTCCTTGACCGTAATATCAATGTCATCCGGTGAAAACCCGGCGATAGCCATGGTTATCCGGTATGCGTCATCACCTACAACCTCGATATTGTACGGCGGATAGGAATATGACGCCTCGCTGGCGCGGGCGGCGGCATCCATCAGACGCTGCATACGGTCAAAGCCGACGGTTGAACGAAACAGGGGAGAGAAATCGAAAGCACGCATGATCATATCCTCCTTAAACAGAGCAACATGGTTTTTCGGGACCCGCCACCATGGCCGAATCCCACTACTGACTTATGGACCTGCGGACCCTATGGCAAGGCGTCCGCGTCCACCCATGATGTATGTTTGGATGGCTATCCGGTCAAGGTCTGGAGAAAAATTTTGTCCTGAAATAATCCATTCCTGCGG
>CAZEFJ010000085.1:0-2941 GCA_964511465.1 uncultured Hyphomicrobiales bacterium | reverse complement strand
ACGGTTTGAGGCAGGGTCTCAAGGCAATTTGGCAAGGGCGTCAAACTTATCGCCAGTCTGGTCCGTTTAAGTGTCCTGTGGGCAAGTGCGATATTGTTCATGACCCGGCTATGGTCAAGGTTTACATGGACGTTTTTATAAACTTCCGGATCAATGCTGGAAAAAGATACGATCAGCGTCCCGATTGCGCCGTCCAGCAACTCCAGCCGACGACGATCAAGAAGCTGGCCGTTGGAAACCATGTCGAAAGAAACCGGGTGTTCGGCGATAAGCCTTACATAACCATCGAACCCTGGATGCACCGTCGGCTCACCGTAACCGGCGATTACACATCTGAACACATCCTTTTCAGAGAGCCTCTCCAGAACCTTGCGAAAGGTATGCTCGGACATAGTCAGGGGGGATGGAATAAATTCCCGCGGGCACATCACGCAGGCGGCGTTGCACTTGCTGGTCCATTCAAGATTAACCGCAGTACGGTACATTCAAACAATTTCCATGCGTGGAATATGTTTCGGACAGTTGGGAACCACCTGTTCTATATCAACCACCACGGCACGGGGGGCATCGGCAAAAAGTTCCCTGAACTCACCTTCATCATGGATTGACGCCCGACCATTAACCCGCAAACGGGCACCGTCGCCAAAGTCAATAAACAGCATTCCCACATAGGGATTGTCGAGAATATTGCCAAGGCTCATGAAGGCCCCGTTGCCGTCAAAATCTGCGAATGCGATACGGTTCGCCGCCAGCACCTTGACAAGCCCCGGGCCACCTCCTTTGAACGAAGCGTCGCAACGCCCATCCCTGCCACTGGTGGCAAGAAAGAAGAACGGCGCAGCGTCAAGCCGGGCGTGAAATTCTTGTGGAATTGCGTTCCATAAAAGCTTTTCGACGCGGGCCCTGTCCCAGATCGACGGATCACCCCAAAGATTCTGGGCTGCCAGTTCGCCATTATGAAATAAATCGCTCATTTAATCGCGGCCCGCCTTACCTTTTTGCGAAGTTCCATGGCACTTAGCGTCTGCGCCGTCTTTTCCAGCTTGGCTATACGCTTGACAAGAAAATCATTAAATTTGCCCAGATCACCGCCATATTTGCCCATTACGGAAGTAAATTCCGAACGGTGCGAAACAATCAGGCTGATTCCATCTACCTGCAAGTCAACAATCTTGGGGCCAGCCTTAGCATTGCGGACGCGAAAGCCCAACGGGACGTCTTTTTTCTTATGGGGAATATGGATCATGGTTGCGACGAAAACATCGTTTGGTGAATTCTCAACCACTTTTTCAACGCTTAGATTAACATTCTTGATGTTCCATGCCTTGGCCGCGTAGTTGGCGACCATATAATCCTCAAAGGTGGCCAGATAGCGTTTCCGCTGGGGCTTGGTCGCGGTATTCCAGAACCGTCCGATAACGTATTTGGCAATACTCCTGATGGCAAATGACTTGGTAAGAAGCGAGCGAAATTTGGCATAACGCTGGTCACGGTCCTTGGTACCGAATGCCTGAATAGCCAGATTTCCCTCAATGTCTATAAAGTTCCTCGCCTGGTCCGCAAAACCGCCTGCCTGGGCCCTCGGAGCAGCAACAAGAGCGGCCAATAAAACTGCCACGGGAATTATCGAAAATCTTGTGCGATTAAGTATCATTTTTTACCCTTACCAACCTTTGCAAACCGGGAAATAAGAGAGCCGTCGATAATTTCCGGAAACAGATGCTGGGCGATAATGAAAATACGTTCGGCCCCCTTGGGATAAACCGTACGCTTTTCCCTTTCGATGCCACCGACTATCGCCGAGGCGACCGATTCGGGAGTATCGAAAGCCATACCGAACGGCTTGGCGAGGTGATTGAAGCTGTCCGCGGCCGGGGTCCGTGTAGCCCTTGGGGCAACATATGTGACGGCTATGTTCCTTCCCCTGAACTCTCTTCTGAGAGCATCGGAAAAACCTCTCAAGCCAAATTTGGTTGCCGAATATGCGGCAAACATGGGAAACGCAATATCACCGAACATAGAGCCTATGTTAACCACCCGCGAAGGGGCCGCCACTTCGAGCATGGTGGTCAATTCGCGGGTCAACGCCATCGGTGCGACCAGATTGGTGTCGCAAAGGCGCCGTATGACCTCGTCGGAAGTGTCATCAAGCAACCCGACCTCAACGGTTCCGGCGTTGTTTACCAGTACTTCCAGACGTCCCAAATGCCGTTCGACCGCATCCCGCAATTCGGCCCTGCCGTCCGGGCTTGCTATATCGGCGACAATTGCCCGTGCCTCACCGGGATGGTCCAGCAGGGTTATGGTTTCTTCCAGCATGGCTGGCCTGCGCCCGGCAAGAATCAACCTCGCCCCCTTTGCCGACAAGGCTATGGCCAGCGCCCTGCCAATTCCCGATCCGGCCCCGGTGACAACGACTCCGGCTTGATCAAGTCGCATGGCTTGCCTCCGGCCAGATCACAGAGCAATCCACGGGTCGGGCATATTCCGGTGCTTGACGGCACAGCCCCAGCAGCAAATCAGCAACCTCTCCGTTATCGGCCCGCCTGAACCACCGCTCTCCGGCCCCGGAAGGAACGACCGCGACGGACAAACAAGATCCCTCGCCCATGCTCAACTTGCAACGCTCTACCATCGGTGATCTTTCGATCATCCCTTCGATCCATTCCGGGCTTATATTGCGCCCGTTCGGGGTGACTATGATGTTGTCCTTGCGCCCCAGAACCACCAGATTGCCGGTTTCATCCCATTGCCCCATATCCCCGGTGTGCCACCTGCCATCAATATCCGGTTGATGCAGATAACCATCCATGACGGTTGGCCCGCCGACTATTATTTCACCGTTTTCAATTGATATATCGATCCCTTCGATGGCCTTGCCGACAGTCCCTTCGGCCCGCCGGGAAGGACGATTAACCGCAACCACGGAGCAGCATTCGGA
>CAZEFJ010000084.1:0-9248 GCA_964511465.1 uncultured Hyphomicrobiales bacterium | reverse complement strand
TAGCCTCGCGACAACAGTCCGGGATTGAAAAACCGGATGGTGGAGGCACTCCCCCGCCTGCATCCTTGTCCCCCCCGGTATGGGCGACGAGGGATGCCCCGTCTGAGCCAATACCATCCCGGCCGCTTAATCCTTCACGGCCAACACAGCCGGAACCGCCGTCATGCTCACCGCTTGGTCCCGGCGACGGGGCGCGGTTCAAGCGCGGGCGGCTGATCCACCGGCTGCTGCAATCGCTTCCGGATATGGCGCCAGGCAAGCGCCGGGCGGCGGCCATGAGCTATCTGGCCAACCCGGCCCATGGTCTTTCAAAAAAAGAGCGTGTCGATATGGCGGACGAAACCATGGCGGTTCTCGAAAATCCCGAGTTTGCCGCCCTTTTCGGTCCCAACAGCATCGCCGAGGTGCCGCTAAGCGGAATTGTCTCGAACCATGTTATATCGGCCCAGGTGGATCGGCTGCTGATTGAAAAAGACACGGTAACGGTGATCGATTACAAGACCAACCGGTCGGTGGCCAAAAGCAAAGAGCAGGTTCCCGGCATATATCTGAGCCAGATGGCCGCATACAGGGATGCATTGGCGATGATATATCCTGATCGCGCTATACGGTGCTTTCTTCTGTGGACCGATGGCCCGGTAATGATGCACCTGCCCGACAATATTCTCGAGCCGCACGCGCCTTGACGAATGGCCGGGCGACGCTTAGATTCAGCAAATCTGCTTGATAAGGAACATCGAATGACGAAGCATGTGAGTGATGCCTCTTTCGAGGCCGACGTACTTAAATCAACAACCCCGGTAATCGTTGATTTCTGGGCCGAATGGTGCGGGCCATGCAAACAGATAGCACCGGCCCTGGACGACCTTGCCAAGGAAATGAGAGACCGGGTTACCGTCGCCAAGATCAATATTGACGAGAATCCGTCGACTCCATCAAAGTACGGTGTGCGGGGAATACCTACCCTGATGCTGTTCAAAGACGGTGAAGTTGCGGCAACCAAGATCGGGGCCCTGGCCAAAGGCAAACTTTTTGAGTGGGTCGAATCCGTCCTCTAGAGTAAGTTCTACCAATACATCAAACACCCTAAACGAGGCACTCCATTCACCGGACAGCCGCCTCGATGAATGCCCTTCCCTGTGGTATTGCCGCAATAACTTTTAACCGAATATTGAGGGGTTCCAAGGTATTGGTTGTTCATGGCAACAACCATTACAGAGCGGTTAATAAGGTGAATGGACGTTTTGTGAAAAATGCCCTGGTGTTGATCGTGCCACTTTCCCTGTTGGCAGTCGGCGCCGTGATATCGACGGGGAACTTCGTTCCGGTGCTGCCAGAGGCCCCGTTTACCGCATATCTGCCCTTCGTTCTGGCCGGAACGGGCGTCCTTTTCGGGATATGGTTCAAGCGATACAAGGTGGCATTCCCCTTGATCCTGATCGCCTTGGCACATGGTGTCATGCTCGGCCTGCCGCCGGGGCCGCCGGGCGGCGATATTATGGGACAGGTTGTCTATGCGGGGCTGGCGGTGTTGCTGCCGCTTAATTTACTGGCCTTTGCTTTTGTCTCAGAGACCGGCCCACCCGTATCGCGTTTTATATCCGGGATTTCATGGATTGCGGTTCAACTGGTGGCGGTAGTGGTTATCGTTGATTCGGGAACAAACGCCCAAAATATGGCGGCGGGTTTTTTTCACGCCAGGATTTTTCCGACTTCCTTCGATGCCTGGAGCTATCTTCCCCAGCCGGGGATTTTGTTTTTCGCTTTCGCCTTGCTGGTCCTTCTGGTTCGCCTGACCGTTTCCCGCAGCGCCCTCGATTACGCCATGCCGGGAACGCTGATAGCTACCGCATTGGCTCTTCATATGGTGGGTCGCGGGGCAATCCCGTCCCTGTTTTTCGCTATTGGCATACTGATTCTGGTTCTTGGCACGGTTCAGGATGTCTACCGCATGGCATATATGGACGAATTGACCGGCCTGGCCGGTCGCCGGGCCCTGAGCACCGCAATGAAAAGCCTGTCCGGAAATTATGCCATAGCAATGCTGGATGTCGATCATTTCAAAAAGTTCAACGACACCTATGGCCATGATACCGGCGATCAGGTGTTGAAAATGGTCGCATCCATTATGCGAGGGGTTCGCGGCGGAGGAACCGCGTTCCGTTTCGGCGGCGAGGAATTTTCCATCCTGTTTCCCTCGTCAACCGCCAGCGAGGCGTATCCGCATCTTGATAAACTGCGTCAGGCGATCAGTTCCTCCGGCTTTAGTCTGCGCGGCGAAAACCGCCCCGCAACCGAACGACGAAGCAAGTCCCGGGGCAAAGGCAACGAGAGAAAAGTGGGAGTAACGATATCTATCGGGGTCGCCGGACCGGATGGCCCCAACGCCATTGCTGCCGAGGTTCTTAAATCCGCCGACAAGGCGCTCTATAAAGCCAAGGCCGCCGGACGCAACAGGGTCAGCCGTCGCTAGAGCGTGATTTACGCCTGATTGCAATCACCCCGGCGAACGACGATGCGGACAATGCCAGAGATGCGACCACGTTGTAGCCCGCCATGGAAATCCCGAACATCGTCCAATCCACCTGATCGCAGGCTTTTGGCGGCTTCATCTGCAATTGCTGGCGCAGTTGTTCCAGGGTTATTTTTACCGCCGGGGTGCCGCCGCACGAGGCAACCGATGCCCACCAGTGTTGTTCGACGCCGAAATGGTAAAAAGCAATGCCCGATCCGCCAAGAAATATTACCGCGCAAAGCCCGACTATTGCCGCGCGGGCACCACTCTTGGTCGGCATGCCAAGCGCTAAAACAGCCAGCAGGCCAGTGATCGCATAGGGCACACGCTGGTAAAGACAGAGGATGCAGGGCTGCATTCCAAAGGCGTATTGAGCGGTGTAGGCGGTGACGAGGGCGCCGACACTGACGGCCAGAATGGCCAGCGGGACCAACTGTGGCCAGTTGATTTTTTTCGTTTGTGGGAACATCACCCTACAATACCAACTTTATCAGCACAAAACCGCCGAAAAGAAGAACAAAGAAAAGTATAGCCAGCTTGTTCAGGTGATTTTCAACAAAGACCCTGATCGGATCTCCAAAATGCCACAGCAGAGCCGCCTCTAAGAAGAACCTAAGCCCTCTGGAAATAACCGAGGCGGTGGTGAACACAACCGGGTCCAGCCCCGCGACGCCGCTGGCGATGGTTATTACCTTGTAAGGAAATGGGGTCAACCCGGCCCCGGCAACGATCCATGCGCCCCATTCGTCATAGTATCCCTTGAAACGGGCGAATTTATCCGCATAGCCATATAATTCCAGTAACGGGCGTCCAACCGCATCGAATAAATAAAACCCGATGCCGTATCCCGCAAGCCCGCCCAGCACCGAGGCAACGGTACAGACCATTGCAATCCGCAGAAAATTACTTCTCGCGGCCAGAACCATGGGAATTAACAGGATGTCGGGAGGAATCGGAAAGATCGAACTTTCGACGAAAGAAACGGCTGCCAGCGCCCAAATTGCGTGACGGTTGCCGGAAAGAGACATGGTCCAGTCATAAAGTCGTCGCAGCAAGAAATTATCCTCTGTAAAATTATCAATTACGGACAGTGGTTTATCAGCCCCCGGGCGATCCCGCAATCAACCTTTGCCGGGGCATATTGACCGTTCAATTCCGATGACTATGATGATCCCGGTTGAAACAGGCGGGCGTGGCGGAATTGGTAGACGCGCTGGACTCAAAATCCAGTTCTGGCAACAGAGTGTCGGTTCGAGTCCGACCGCCCGCACCAAATTAAATAGCTCCTGATCCTAATCCGGCAGGCTGTGTGGGTCGTCGTAGCCGTCATATGGCCATGAACGAAGAAGTTCCCACCGTCCGCCTCCGGCATAGCGCAGGTAGTGTGAACTGCGCCGGGCCAACTTCATCCCCATTGCGGCTTCCACCTTATCGGTAGTTTTATTTATCCAGGCATAGGTTATCCCGTCCTTTTCGACCTTTCGGCCCAGTGACCCTGGGCTCATTCCAATGACATTGAACTGGTACGTAGTTGAAAGTCTCTTCCCGGCGCCCCCGGCACTGGTCAACTCGTAACGTATAACCAGATCGGTAAAGCCGACCCCGCCGGGATCAATGATCGCCAGCCGGGAATTAGCCGGCAATATTTTCGCCAGTTCCCGACCGACCATGCGCATATGATCTTTTTGCGGGCGAATGTCAAAACGCAGTTTTTTTCTTGCCGCCAATGGCCCCACTACCACCGCCACCACCGCCAAGGCGGCGAGAACGCCGGGCAGGGCGGAACCGGTCTTTAGCCTCGGCACGACATGAACCCGCCACAGGACCGCCAGCCCATAGGCTGCCGTTGTCGCCCCCAACAGGCCCAACTGGACATTGTAACGCCAGTAGGATGCGGCGCGCATCCCTTCGCCAGGCCCGAAAACTGCGATATACATTATCCACAAGAACAGATTGTAGCCAAGGAATACCCCCCCGGCGAGAATCGCCAGACGGTCGAACCCGCCCCTTGGTCGCCACAGAGCACGCAACGCCAGCCCGGATATAACCAGCATCATCAGGAAATAGGCGCCCTTTTTACTGGCGATCAAAAGCATTCTTTGAAGGATTGTGAAGGCATCCGATACCAGCCACCTGTCATATGGCGGAACAGAGAATTCGCCTCTCGGCATGTTTATCTGAACATGATAGCGCCAGCTAAGATAGATCACCGCCGCCGGTCCCAGTAAAAGCGGCAGGAAACGGATAAACCTTAAAACCCCTATTTTGTCATCGCGCAACGCCACCAGCGCCATCGCCGATACCAGTATTACCAGCAGGACAAGATTGGGCTGTTTGATATTCAGGAAAACAGCTGCCACCCAGGCGAACTGCCAGGCCAGGGTTTTAACCTTGAGCCGCGTGTTCGGATTGTTTTCGGCCAGCCCCTCAAGCATCTTCCAGCCAAGCACGGCAAGGACCGCCAAGCTGACCGCAGTGGTGCTGTCGGCGTATGCGGTTAGCGCTATTTTCTGGACAAATGTAGTGCTGAGAACGGTAACCCCCAGTATTCCCAGGGCCGCCGCTCCCCAGGTCTTCCCCCAGGCCGGTTCGGTCTTTAGTCCGCGTCGCGTCATATCTATAAAAATTGGCGCAAAGAGCAGAAGCAACATCAGGTTTCCAAGAGAACCCGCATTTTCGATAAAGCCCCCCGCCAACTTTGACGAAAAATAGTTAATCAGCGGCAGGGCGTAGGGATAAGCGGCGAAAGAGGAGGGACTCTTGGGTAAATCCAGGCGTGGAAATGCGTCATAACGGAAAATGTACTGGGCGTTGGGAAGCCATTGCGAGAACTCGTCCCATTGCGATGCCCGCATCGCCGTTGCTGCGATAATCAACGGCAGCGATAAAACCATTATCCGCCAAATAATGCCTGTCGCGCAGCCATTCACTTCCTCGCGCCTGTCGCGGCGCCATGACAAATAGGCGGCAGGTATGGCGGCAAGCCATATGACGCTGAAAAGCCAGGTGAACGGGATATGCCCGAAAACCCCAAAAATCGTGACCACGACATTTACCACACCCCAGCCGACGAAGGCGTCGGCGGCGACGAAACGCTTACTCCCGGCAACAAAACCGCCAATAGATGCAAACATGACAAAGGTTGCGAGAACCGCAAGAAGCCCCACAATCTGTTCGCCGGTGGGGGTGAAATAGCCGATAAATGTCATTAATTAACCAACCAACTCATGAATTTAGTGTCTCTATAAGAGACGGCTGGGAGAGATAGCAGAGCAGCTTGCTTTCACGTCTTCCGCGGCTGACGCTATCCAGAATCAGGCCGCAGGTCAGGGACAGAAAAGCCAACACCATAATGCCGGTGCTCAATATTGCGGTCGGGAACCGTGGCACCAGCCCACTCTCAATGTAAGTTACCAACAGGGGTACCGCCAAACCGACTGAAATCAGCGCCAATAACATAAACACCAGAGAGAAGAACAGCAGAGGCCGGTTTTCCTTGAACAGCATCATTATGGCGGAGAGAATTTTAAAGCCGTCGCTGAAACTATCCAGTTTGGAGCTTGATCCGACAGGACGCGATTTGTACGGGGTCTCCACCTCGCCCACCGGCAGACCCAGATCAAGGCAGTGTACGGTAAGTTCGGTCTCGATCTCGAAACCTTCCGAAAGGGCCGGGAAAGACTTGACGAACCGTCGGGAAAATACCCGGTACCCGGAAAGAATATCGGTAAACCGCTGACCGAACAAAATCGCCACATTGCGGGTAAACAGCCAGTTGCCGAAGCGATGTCCCGGACGATACGCCGCCTCGGACGATACCGCGTCCCTGCCGGGCCTTTCCTCGATGCGGGTTCCAACCACCATATCGAGGTTGTCCCGCAGCATCTTTTCGATCATTTTGGGGGCGCTTTTTGCGTCGTAGGTCCCGTCGCCGTCGGCTATTACATATATGTCGGCCTCAATGTCGGCGAACATCCGGCGCACTACATTGCCCTTGCCCGGGCGAAGTTCCCGGCGGACAATCGCACCGCCCGCCGCCGCCTCTTCGGCGGTGCGGTCATCCGACAGGTTGTCGTAAACATAGATATCGGATTCACCAAGCACCTCACGGAATTCCTGGACTACCCGGCGGATAGTTATTTCCTCATTTCGGCAAGGCAGCAGAACGGCAATCTTCGGTTCCCTCATAAGGATAATTCCAACTTTGAAGTCGTTGACATAAAATAGTTTTTAACGTCTTGGATGCTTAAATGGTAGCCTCTTGTAACAAGGGAGCAAAATTGATTTGAGAAAACGTGTACTGGACAAAGGGTGGAGGGATTTTATCACCTGGTGCCAGCGGCGCCGGGTAAAATACCTGCCGGCTCATCCGTGGACCGTCGCCGCCTATTTAAGATGGTGTGAAACAAACTATCGCAACCCCGATATAGTCACCATTACAAAAGCCATTGCCCGTGGTCATTTGCTGAACTGTTCGTCCTTCAACGATGATCACCCGACTGTAAAAAACACCATGACGATGATCGAGACCCGCGCCGACACCAGGGCTCAGCGGGCCGACCTGTTCCTTGACGGGGATTTCGTCGAGGCCAAAAAGGATCACTCTAAAATCCCCTCAAACCGCCCCCTGTCGGATAGGGTGAAAGTGGCTGGCAAAAATAAACGCCGGACACGAACAATGAATATAACGCCGCGGCTGGTCTCACGCCGCCCATCCGACTAACCGGGTCAACCTAAAGCTCAACGCCTGCGCGGAGCGCCTTGCGGCATTGAGCATTTCCAGAATACCCGAAAAGAGACAATTTAGCCCCTTATACCCGGCAATTTTAGCCTACCCGGCACATTCCACCCATTTCCTAAAGTGTATAACGCCTTGATTTAGAAGAATAACCATAAATGGCACGGCGATTGCCTTAATAAAGTATGAAGAAACGTCTTCAAAATGCGTCTTGGCCAGCCGCCCGGATATTATTTTAACGGCAATCAAGAGGTCGGAAGAATGAACAACATACTTGAGACCAGCTTTCAGAATGACGATAACTCGTCCTCTCACTGTGATGTTCTGTCCTATCTTTCGCTTTTGTACGGCTATATTGACGAGGCGAACGAAAAGATGGGAAGCCCGGCTTCCCCGGATATCCGCAATGCCCGCATAAAAGCTCTCAAGTCGGCGATCCGTGCCGAACGCAGGATGTTAAAACAAAAAGACCGCATTGCGTATCTGGAACGCCTGGCGATTACCGACGAGCTAACCGGGCTGTTAAACCGGCGAGGTTTCCAGGGCGAACTGACACGCATTTTGTCGACCGCCAGCCGCTACAATGAAAATGGAGTTCTGATCTATGTGGATATGGACGGTTTCAAGCCGGTAAACGATACCTATGGCCATTTGGCGGGTGACGAGGTGCTTAAAAAGGTGGCCTGCATACTACTCGAAAATATAAGGGAAACAGACTACGCCGGCCGTTTGGGAGGGGATGAGTTTGCCGTCCTTCTAACCCGGATTAAATGGCAGGACGGTTTAACATTGGCAGAAGAAATAGATCAAAGGGTAAACAGCTCATTTACAACCTGGCGCGGAAATCGAATAGCGCTCAGGGCTTCTCTGGGATTTTTGCCGTACGGTCCCAAGGATACCGGGCAGGATCTTCTCCTCAGGGCCGACAACGCCATGTACAAGACCAAACGCCTGCGTGCCGACATGATCCGCCAACAAGCGACAGCCTAGTATGGTTGAACTGAAGTCCTTCAATTTGACTTATGCAGGACGCCTATGAAACCCCATATTGATGTAGTTTACCGGGAAATTGTACCGTTTCCCGTTGCCACAGGTCGCGACATAGTACCTTTTCAGGCGCTTCCTCTGGTTGTTCCCCATATTATACCCGCACTGCCCGCGCCATCTTCTTCAGTACCGTTTGCCGGATTTATCGAGGGCATAAACCCGGCCGACATGTCGCCACGCCAAGCCGCCAACCTTGGCATGGACCTGTACATAGCCGGTCTTCTTACCTGGGATGAATATTCGATGCTGGCGTTCCAGCCAGAGCTTCATCCTGATTACAACCGGACCATAGGGGCGCTGGTTGGCGAAAAGGCCAGACCGGATCGCCGGCGGGACTTCATAGAAATTTGGGATAATCGTTTAAAATTTGAGCAAAAATACAATCCCGACGATAAGCCAAGGATTGAACATGCGAAGCGCATAGTACGTGTGCTGCGCCAGATATAGCATATAGAATTACACCCCGAAGAAGTGCAGTAACGCTATTTTGTACTTGGTAAATGATGCAGGATTTGCCACATCGACATGAAGGTTGCTGGCGGTTTTTAGATTAGCGGTTCTGTCAGCGCCGGAGGCAATGGAATAATAACGGGCGATAAATCGCTCTGAGCCATCCATATGGGCAATGTGGAGATTATTTATGCCCGTACGCAAAATATGACCCTTTACCCGATCCTGGCGGTCCAGAGAGAAGGGGCCGACCATTACCTTGAAAACCCGTCCGTCGCGATCTTTGGTTTCCATTACTCCCGGTCCCAGCCGGGCATAGCGTCCGGCCATGCGTCTGGCGCTTGAAGCCCGCCGGAATTGCCCGATTACATAGAACCTGTCGGCCACTTTAGGCGTATTTTTGGTTATTGTCGGTGGTGGGGGCGGGGGTGGAACTATGGTCCGCGGCGGGGGTAAATTCAACGGAGTGAAACCGCTTTCCTCAAACGCCGGTTCGGC
>CAZEFJ010000083.1:0-9282 GCA_964511465.1 uncultured Hyphomicrobiales bacterium | reverse complement strand
AGGCTCGTTCACCAAAACCTGGGCCAACGGCGGAAAGGCGCGCCGGATAGAATGTCGCCCCGCCCCGGCCGATGGCATGGTGGCGCTGGTTAGCCGGTCGCACCGCTCCACCGACACCGATGAATACCTGGAACAATTCTCGATCAAGGACGAAGTCAGCGCCGGAAGCTCGCTTAAATTCTGCCGGGTTGCCGAGGGGGTGGCGGATATATACCCCCGTCTGGGCCGCACCATGGAATGGGATATCGCCGCCGGGCACGCAGTTGTACGGTTTGCCGGAGGCCGGGTAACCGACCTTGAAGGCAACGAAATGGGCTACGGCAAGCGCGGATTCGAGAACCCCCACTTCGTCGCCAAAGGGGCATTTTAGAGCAAAATCATGTCAAGCAAAAAGTATGCTTGACGTTGCCGATATATAGGCGCAAAATCCTTAGCGTGGTTGGGTTTCCGGCCACGAAATAGCCGCCGCAAACCTTTGCGGTGACTGCAGTGTCGGATCATTACCGCGGATGGTCCAGACCAAAAGCAGAAGACAAGAATTGGAGCCGTCGGCATTGCCGGCGGCTCTGTTATTGGGGGCCTGATCCTGGAACCTGGAAGTTCAAATATTCTTGCCGCCACCGCAAAAAATATTTCCTTAGCCGCCACATTAATCCGGGATGGATATCTGGTCGCATACCCCACGGAAACCCTTTATGGGCTGGGGGCGGATGCGACCAGCGACGAAGCGGTAAGGAAAGTGTTCGCGGCCAAGGCACGTCCCGCATCCACCCCCCTGATAGTCCATGTCGGCGACCTGCAGGCCGCCAAAAAGATCGCTTATTTTAGTGAAACTGGACAAAAACTGGCTGCCGCCTTCTGGCCGGGTAGCCTAAGTCTGGTATTGCCGAGACTGGATAAATGCGGTCTTTCCCATCTGCTCAGTGCCGGACGCGAAACCATCGCGGTGCGGGTGCCCGACCACCCGGTGGCTCTGGCAATGCTGAAAGAGGCGGCCTGCCCGGTCACCGCCCCCAGCGCCAACCCTCACGGAGGGACCAGCCCGATCCGGGCCGAAGATATTCAGGCGTCCATGGGTATCAAGGCAATACTGGACGGCGGGCCATGTGTACGGGGCATCGAGTCGACAATAGTCGATGTTTCACAGCAGACGCCCATTCTGCTGCGTTGCGGGGCTGTCACCGAAGAGGAAATCGAAGCAGTTATCGGCCCCGTCAGCCGATAAAATATGGTATCGGTCAAGAACCATGACTAAATTTGATTCAGCAATTGAAGCCATCCGCGACCTTCTCGGCCCCAAAGGCTGGCTGGCGGCAACACAGGATTGCGATATAGCACCTTATCTTAGCGAGGAACGGGGCCTGTACAGGGGCAGTTGCGCCGGGGTCGCGTTGCCGGCCTCGACCGACGAGGTGGCGGCGGTAGTAAGGATCTGCGCCGATGCCTCAATCCCGATCACCCCCCAGGGCGGAAACACCGGTCTGGTCGGCGGCGGGGTGCCGGACGGGGGAATTGTCATCGCCCTGAAAAAGCTTAACCGTATCCTTGACATCGACGTTCTTAACCAGACCATAAAGGTGGAGGCCGGAACGGTGCTGGCCGATATCCACAATGCCGCCGAAGAAGCAGGATTAATGTTTCCGCTAAGCCTCGGGGCCGAGGGAAGCTGCCAAATCGGGGGCAACCTTTCGACCAACGCCGGCGGGGTCAATGTGCTGCGCTACGGAAATGCCCGCGACCTGGTTCTCGGTATAGAGGCGGTATTGCCGGACGGCCAGGTGTTCGACGGAATGCGGACCCTGACCAAGGACAATACCGGATATGACCTGAAACATCTGTTCATCGGTGCCGAGGGTACACTGGGGATTATCACCGCCGCCGCACTGAAGCTGTTTCCCATACCCCGGTTCAGGGAAACCGCGCTTTGCGCCACAGCTTCACCAGCCAAACTGTTCGAGCTTTTCAAGCTGGTCCGCGACACCACCGGCAATGATCTGGCTGCCTTCGAGATGATTACCGGGGAATGCCTTGAACTGGTGGTCGAACATATCCCCGACACGAATAACCCCTTTGCCGAAAAGCATCCCTGCCACGGGCTGATAGAACTTGGCGGAAGCGATGCCGGAACGCGCGAAAATCTGGAAAATATTCTCGCCGGGGCGATCGACGACAATATCATTACCGATGCGGTAATAGCCGCCAGCGACAGCCAGCGAGAGAACCTCTGGCGGCTGCGCGAAACCATTCCCGAGGCACAGAAAAAAGAAGGCGCGTCGATCAAGCATGATATCGCTGTAATGCCGTCGCAAATTCCCGAATTTATCGATCGCGCCACCCAAATAGTTAAAAACAAATTGCCCGGGGTGCGCCCTATCGCGTTCGGCCACATGGGCGACGGCAATATCCATTTCAATCTAAGCCAGCCCAAAGGCATGGACGGTCATAAATTTCTTGAAATGTGGACATCATTCAACCGGCTGGTACATGAGCTGATTGCCGAAATGGGCGGAAGTTTCAGCGCCGAACACGGAATAGGAAAACTTAAAACCAACGAAATGAAGCGCTACAAGTCGGCTGTCGAACTTGAACTCATGCGCAACCTGAAAAAGACCCTTGATCCCCAAAACATCATGAATCCGGGCAAGGTCATAGAGCCTTGAAAACCTGCTGGACGATAACTACCGGCGAGGCGGGAATGAACAGTCAGGTTCTTGGTCTGGCCGAGGCGCTCGGCATTCCCACGATTCAAAAAACTGCCCGCCCGCGACCGCCGTGGCGCTGGCTGCCCGGCCATCTGTGCCCCGGCGCATTGATCAGCCCAGACGCCGCCAGCGACCCGTTGGAGCCGCCATGGCCGGACCTATTGATAAGCTGCGGACGACGCAGCGCATGCCTGTCGATAGCCATTCGCAAGGCAAGCGGCGGACGGACTTTCACCGTTCATATCCAAAACCCGCAGATTCCGGTACGCTACTTTGATCTGGTTATCGCCCCCCGGCATGACGGCCTTGCCGGAACCAACGTAATTTCCACCCGCGGCGCGCTGCACCGGGTAACGCCGGATATGCTGTCCGAACATGGCCAACGCTTCGCACCGGCCTTTGCCGCCCTGGCCCGTCCCCTGGTCGCGGTTCTGATCGGCGGCGACAACCGATGCTACAGACTGAGCCCGGAGCTAACCGCAACCCTTGCCGACAGGCTGGTCGATATGTCAAAAAACACCGGAGCTGGCCTGATGATTACCCCCTCAAGACGCACCGGAGAGGCAAACACCGAAATTCTGAGGAATAAATTGAAAAATACCAACGCCTATATATGGGATGGAAAAGGCGACAATCCGTACTTTGGCATGCTTGCCCTGGCCGATCATATTGTCGTCACCGGCGATTCCGCGTCCATGGTCTCGGAAGCGGCCGCCACCGGAAAACCGGTCTATGTGGTCAAACTTGAAGGCGGCAACGCAAAGTTTAACAGATTCCACGAAGGCCTTGAAAACGACGGCGTAACCCGCCCGTTCACCGGGGTTCTTGACCAATGGACCTACAGGCCGGTTAATGACACAATCGAAGTAGCCGGAAAATTGCGCCAGCTTTACGCTGACAAGGAGTAAGTACAATTCGCCTGAAAAATAAAACAGCCCTGATTACCGGTGCCAGCCGGGGTATCGGAAAAACCATCGCCGAAACTTTTGCCGCCGAAGGCGCGACCGTCGCCGTCGCCTATGCCGAACAAGCCGACAAGGCACAAGAGGTTGCCAGCGCCATAACGTCGGCCGGGGGAAAGGCCTTTGCCGTCCATCTCGACGTGCGTGATCGCGAACTTTGCCGCCAGGCCATGGCAACCGTAACCGAGCGGGCCGGCGGCATAGATATCCTGGTCAACAACGCCGGGATCAATCGCCGCGCAACATTTGCCGAAACCACGGATCAGGACTGGGACGATATTATGGAGGTCAATCTCAAAGGGCCATTCATATGCAGCCAGGAAGTGCTGCCCCATATGATTGAGCGCGGTGGTGGGCGGATTATAAACATATCGTCCGTAGCCGGTGAATATCACGGCCCCAAAACCGTCCATTACGCGGTTTCAAAGGCCGGGCTGAACAGCCTGACCAAGGTTGTCGCACGCTATGGGGCGGAACATAATATTCTGGTAAACGCGGTCTCGCCGGGAATAATGCTGACCGACCAGACGGCGGACGAGTTGAACAGCCCGGCCGGGGAAAAGATCGTCGCAATGACCTTGCTGAAGCGGGCCGGGCAACTTTCCGATGTTGCCGCAACCTGTGTTTTTCTCGCATCCGACGAGCAGAACTACATCACCGGCCAGGTCATCAGCGTCAGCGGCGGAGCGGTTCTTTGAAGATGGACAGCCAACAGATCAAAGCCCGCCTCAGGGACAACAAACCGGTAATCGGCACCTGGTCACATATTCCCAGTATCCAGGTGGTCGAGATCATCGGCGCGTCTGGATTCGACTTCATCATTTTCGATCTCGAACATGGTCCACATTCCTACAGCCAGATGCCCGGCCTGTACTGCGCCGCCGAGGCATCCGGCCTTGTTCCCTTTACCCGGGTTCCGTCACTGGAATCGAGCAGCGTTCTAAGATGCCTGGATTCCGGGGCAAAGGGTATCCTGGTTCCCCATGTGGACAGCATTGACAAGGCCGAACAAAGCCTTCAGGCGATGTATTACGGCCCGTCTCCGCACAGCCGCGGGATCGCCACGCTGACCCGCTCGTCAATGTTCGACTACCAAAACGAAAAGGCCCATATCGCCAGCCAGAACGATAAAATCGTCTCAATTCTGATGGTCGAGGACAAGGGGGCACTGGACGATCTGGACCGGATATGCGCGCTTCCCAATCTCGACGTGGTATTTGTCGGAATATACGATTTATCGCAAAGCCTGGGCCTTGAAGGCAATCTTGACGAGCCCGAATTCAAGGATGTGTTCGACCAGACGGTGAAAAAAATTCAGGCCCACGGTGTCGCAGTTGGATGTTACGCACCGACGGCCGAGGCGGCCCGCGAACTGGTCCAGCGGGGCATTAGCTTCATTACCATATGTGTCGATGGTGGGATGCTGCGCCGCTCATACCAGAGCGCCGCCGAGCAGATCGCCGATATACGCTAAGCCAATGACCGGAGCAAAAGCAAAAGTTTCCATCATAGTTCGCACCAAGGATGAAGAATCCTGGGTAGGGCATTGTCTTGAAATGGTATTCAAGCAGGATTTTACTGATTTTGAAGTAATAATAGTCGATAACCAAAGCCGCGATCACACCCTGCATATGGTAAAGCGTTTTCCGGTCAGGGAAGTGGTTACGATTTCCGACTACCGGCCTGGCCATGCGCTGAACCTTGGCATAGAGAAGGCGACGGGAGAGTATATCGTCTGCCTGTCGTCACATTGCATCCCGCAGAAAAAAAGCTGGCTGTCGGAGCTTCTATCCAACTTCGAGGATTCTTCCATCGCCGGGGTCTATGGCCGCCAGTTGCCTCTGGCCTACAGCACCAATTCGGACAAGCGCGATCTGCTGACCGTGTTCGGGCTGGACCGGCGAATACAAACCAAAGATTACTTTTTCCATAACGCCAACAGCATGATCCGGCGCGATGTCCTGGATAAATTCCCCTTTGATGAAACCGTTGCCAATCTGGAAGACCGGATATGGGGGAAACAGGTTATCGAGGCAGGCTATCGGCTGGCTTATGATCCCGAGGCGGCGGTCTATCACCACCACGGGATAAACCAGGACAATGATCTGGATAGAGCCCGCGGAGTGTCGGCGATACTCGACAGCGTGGAACAGGAACTGACAAGCTCGTTGCCGGAAAGCCTGCGCCCGGAAAACTGCAATGTTGCGGCCATGGTTCCGATCCTCGGAGATTTCAGAACATTGCGGGGAAGCAACCTGTTCGATGAGATGCTTGGACACCTCAGGCAGACCCGCTATGTAAAAAATATTTATGCCATTTCGGAAAATGACGAGGTGGAAGAAGCCGCAAAAAGCTTTGGCGCATCATTCATCAAGCGACCGCAAAACCTTGTCGGCAGGGGAACGACCCTTAGCGACGTCCTCAAATACGCCCTGAAAGAGATCGAAAAGCTGGGCGACTTTCCCCAGACGGTCCTTTACGCCAACTACCTCTATCCCTTTCGTCCGCCCAACCTGTTTGATGAGCTGGTGGTCGAGCTGCAATACAAAGGGCTGGATTCGGTATTTCCCGGATTTGTCGACTACAACGATCACTGGATCAATACCCCGGAAGGCAAGCTTAAGCGGGTCTCGGAAAGCCTCAGGCCGGGTGCCGACACCCCCCAGATGTATCGTTCCCTCTATGGGCTGGGATGTGTGGCAAAACCTTCCCTTATTCGCGACGGCAAGCTGGTCGGCGGCAAGGTCGGGATAATTCCCATCCACGATCACATATACACCCTTAGATGCACCGACGAGAAACCGTCGGCGGTGCTGCCACCGGCAATCGGCGCAAGATCGACGGTGGCCCGGGATTCCGAACTTTTCCTGAGAGAGTTCCGGCCCTGACATATGGTCTCCGCATTTTCCAATAACGTGGTCCGGGTTCTGGTCAACGGCCTTCACGCCAAGACCGGTGGTGGAGTAACATATCTGAAAAATATCCTGCCGGTTCTCGCCGCCGACAAAGAGCTGGAAATACATCTTTGCCTGCACGGCTCACAGTGCTCGACCTTCGAGCCGCTGGACCAAAGAATAAGGCTGCATCAGGCGGATTTCGACGATAACTTCTATAAACGTCTGATATGGGAGCAGATACAGCTTCCCCTGATGGCGCACCGGATAAAGGCCGCCGTCACTTTCTCGCCCGCCAATTTCGGCCCAATTCTGGCACCGGGGCCGGTTATACTGCTGAGAAACGCCCTTGAGGTATCGGGAGAAGAGGCCCGCCTGTCCAAGCGCATTTACTGGCGGGTGCTTTCGATCATGACCGCAACCTCCCTGTGGACATGCAAACAAGCGATAGCGGTTTCAGGATATGCCGCCGAGGCATTGAGCCGGGGCCGGTTAAGCCGGGCAAGGGAAAAAATAACCGTAGTTCACCATGGTGCGAGCGACCAATTGTCGCCCCCCGGAAAAAAAGACAAGAGAGAAGATTTCCTGCTTAGCGTCGGCGATATCTACATCCAGAAGAACCTTCACCGGCTAGTTGAGGCGATGGCCCATGTCCGCGATGAATTTCCCGATATCCGCCTGAAGGTGGCGGGCCGGCCCGTCGATAAAGATTATGCCGGACTGGTTGCCGATCTGACCAAGCGTTTTGATCTGGAGAAAAATATTGAAATTCTTGGCCATGTAGAATCTCCTGAACTGGCCGAACTTTACCGCCGATGCGCCCTTTTTGTCTTTCCCTCGACGGTCGAGACCTTCGGCAACCCACTGGTCGAGGCAATGGCCTGCGCCGCCCCGATAGTCAGCTCCAACAATGCCGCAATGCCCGAGGTGCTGGCCGGTGCAGCTCTTCTTTTCGACCCTCGCAAGCCGGATCAAATTGCCGAACGGATAGTCGAGGTACTTAAGAACGATGATTTGCGCAACGATTTGTCGAACAGAAGCCTTGAGCGTTCACGGGATTTTTCGTGGCGCATAACCGGGGAAAAAACGGCGGAAATTCTCAAAAAAGCGGTCAGCGCCGTTTGACAATACCAGGGTTGGCAGCAACGACCGAAGCATCCAGCACGGCTATTTTCCGACCTCGAAAAGCCTGGACGAAATCAGGCTCCAGCCCGGCAGGTAGGCGATAGTAATAAGCGATCACCTTGCCTTTGGGATGGGACTTGACCCAGGCCCCTGCCTCGACGGCGCGGATTTGATCTATCGGTTGCTTAAGCCGACCGAGAAAATGGTACTGGCCGTGATACTTGGAAACATTGGCAAAACGGTAGCCCTGAGCTTGCAGACCGGCAATGTATTTAGCCGCGGGGGTAAGGTCGAAGTTCTCCATCAGATAGGGCCTGGCCGAAACCTGCACCGCGATCAGGAACAAAATTGCTCCCCCGGCTATCGCTCCGGCTCGCCGGGCAATGCCATTGAATGGCCATGCACAAAGAACCACCGCCGCGACGGCAAAAATCAGCCCCGCCGACGAAAGCCGCTCGACCCACTGGGGAAGGCCGGGTATCCCCAGCAATGACGGTGCCGCCAACAGAACGGCCAGTGCCAACGCACCAAGGGTCAGAAAAACGGCTGGCAAAATTGTACCAAGACGCTTTCCGGTTTGCCCATTCGCCGCCACCGCATCGGCTAACAGAAGAAATATCGCAGGCAGGCTGGGCAACAGATAGTGGGGCTGCTTGGCACTGACCAGAGAAAGCACCAACAAAACGCTAAGCAACCATATCCAGCAGAATTTCCCACCCGTCGACAGCCCCGCATGTCGCTGCGCCAGCATACCTCGCCATACGGTTGGCCATGTGATCCACGGAAACAGTATGACCGGCATCAAGGCGATGTAGAACCACCATGGACGGGCATGGGCAAAGGAATTGCTGACCCGTCCGGCGGTCTGCGACCACAGTATGGCGTTGGCGTATGCCTCGCCTCCGGCGTTCGCCGCCGGCAACGCCCAGGCCAGGCCGATGGCGGCACCAAGCAGAACAGATCCGATTATCCCCATATACCATTGGCCCCACCGGACTTTCCGCCCGGCCCACAGTGGCGCCAACAACGCCACCGGCAGAACGTGAAGCAAAATTACCGGACCCTTGGTGAGTATTCCGAGACCCAGGGAAAGACCAACGAACACCCACCCCCTCAGGCCGCCGTCGCGATACGCTTCAAGCACCCCCAAAAGGGCAGTCATGGTAAAAAACCCAACCATCATATCGAACATCGTCATGGTCGAATATGCGGCCCATAAAAGTCCGCCCAGCAACATCAGCGGGGCCAGTTCGCGTGTTTTCTCATGATCCGGCCACAGTTTGCGGGCAAGAACCCCGATCAGGACCAGATTACCCAGTCCGAACAGCGGCGAGACTATCCTTGCCGACCATTCACTAACCCCGAACACGACCCAGCCGAGATGAATTAGCCAGAATAGCAGCGGCGGCTTGTGGGCGTATGGCTGGCCGTTCAGATAAGGAACCAGAAAATCGCTGCGAAGCCACATCTCCCAGGCCACCGAGACGTAACGGGTTTCGTCGACGGGCAGCAAAGGGCGGGCAAACAACGTCGCGTGCAGCAACCCAAGCCAGCCGGCAACCCATATAAATCTGGTTGAACTGTTAATAAAAAAACATA
>CAZEFJ010000082.1:0-9351 GCA_964511465.1 uncultured Hyphomicrobiales bacterium | reverse complement strand
TTGTCCTTGCCTTTATTCCAAAGTCCGTGGAAACGGGCCGCAAGCTCTGCCAGATAATAGGCGACGCGATGCGGTTCATGTTCAACGGCGGCATTTTCGACCAGCCGCGGCCAAGCCGCCATTACCTTTATCAGGGCCAGTTCCGAGGGGTCTTTCAGACAGTCCAGGGGCGCCCTGGCAAGAGCGTCCGGTTCAAGCTCGGCGGGATCGAACATTTCGCCGGCATGACGCAGAACCGAATAAATGCGGGCATGTGCGTACTGGACATAAAATACCGGGTTGTCGCGGGATTGTTCGCACACCTTGGCCAGGTCAAAATCAAGATGGGCATCATTGCTGCGGGTCAGCATGATAAAACGCACCACATCCCGGCCAACCCTGTCTATAACCTCGCGAAGGCTAATAAAGGAGCCGGATCTCTTCGACATCGTCACCGGCTTGCCGCCATCCATAAGGTTGACCATCTGGCACAGCTTGACATCAAGTTCGCCGCCGCCCTCGGTAATCGCCTTGACGGCGGCCCGCATCCGCTTGACGTATCCGCCGTGGTCGGCCCCCCAGATATCAATCATGGTAGCGAAACCACGATCGAACTTATCCATGTGATAGGCGATATCGGTGGCAAAGTAGGTCCATGAGCCATCCGACTTCATCAACGGACGGTCGACATCATCACCGAACATGGTCGCCTTGAACAATAGTTGTTCACGCGGCTCCCAGTCGTCATTTTTGCCGCCCTTGGGCGGTTCCAGAACACCGGTGTAAGTCAGGTCGTGATCGGCCATGAATTTCAGTGCTTTATCGACACCGCCACGCTCGACCAGAGAGCGCTCGGAGGTAAAGACGTCATGCTTTATTCCAGCCTGCTCAAGGTCGTTACGGATAAGTTCGATCATCGCTTCGACGGCGAACCGGCGAACCGGCTCAAGCCAGCTTTCTTCCGGCCCGTCAAGCCACTTGTCGGCGTCGCGCCCGGCCAATGCACGGCCAGCCTCAATCAGGTATTCACCCGGATACAGGCCCTCGGGGATTTCCCCGATATCCTCGCCAAGGGCTTGTCGATAACGAAGATGAAGCGAGCGGGCCAGGGCATCGACCTGGGCCCCGGCATCGTTGACATAATATTCGCGGGTGACGCGATATCCCGCCTTTTCCAGCAGCGAGGCCAAGGCGTCACCGAACACCGCGCCCCGGCCATGGCCGACATGCATCGGCCCGGTAGGATTGGCGGAAACATATTCAACATTCACCATCCCGCCACCGCCGATCTCCGAATCCCCATAGGAAACACCGGTTTTTAGAATCTCGACCAGTCTGGCCCACCAGAAATTATCATCAAGACGCATATTTATAAAACCGGGGCCGGCTATTTGGGCTTCCGATACATTGGGCAAGTCTTTAAGTCGTTGAACCAGAAGTTCGGCCAAGTCCCTGGGTTTCATCGACACCGCCTTGGCAAGCACCATCGCCGCATTGGTGGTTATATCGCCGTGTGCTTCATCACGCGGGGGTTCCACCGATATGCGTGAGCTGTCCGGAACCGGCCCAATAAGCTCATCGGCGACAAGATCGTTGACTATCTTGAGCACATCACAGCGAAACTGATGAAATAAATTCATCGCCATATTTCCTGCCCGCCGCATACTTCCTGCCCGCCACAAAGACGTTTATGTTCGCCAATGGCGAATCTGTCGGTCATTCCGGCAATATAGTCGGCGACAATATCGGCGATGGTTCCGGTATCAAGACCATCCACCATGCAAAACCAGTCTGCTGGCATTTTTTCCGGTTGTTCCATAAACAAATCAAATAGTTCCCTGATAACGTCTCGGGCCATTGCGGTCATCTCATTCAGCTTTTTATGACGGTACATGTTGTTGCTCAAGAAATCCTTAAGCGCCCTTTCCCTTACCTGCATCTGTTCCGAAAACCCGGCGACCGGCAGGTCCATCCCGCGAATATCATCGGCGGACTTTGGCCCGGCTTCGGCCAGCCTTCGCCGGGTTTCATCGAACAGGTCTTCCACCATATCGCCGATCAGGCTTCGCACCACTTCATGAACCAGACGGGAATCCCCGATATCCGGGTGCTTGCGCCGAACCGTGACAATCATCGGGCCAACCAGGGGCACATCTTCAAGGTCTTTAATGGTAAAAAGACCGGCCCGCAGTCCATCGTCTATATCGTGATTGTTGTAGGCGATATCGTCGGCCAGCGACGCCACCTGCGCTTCGGCTCCGGCATAGGTGTCGATTTCCAGGTCATGGACCTTTACATATTCGCGAATAACCTTGGGCAATGATGAGTATTCATCGGCGGACGCAACAAGCGGACCATTATGCTTTGTCACTCCCTCAAGCACTTCCCAGCTCAGGTTGAGGCCGTCGAAGTCGGCGTAACTTTGCTCCAGCCGGGTAATTATCTTAAGCGACTGGGCATTATGATCGAAGCCGCCGAACGGTACCATTTTATCGCCAAGCGCCCCCTCTCCGGCATGCCCGAAAGGGGGATGACCAAGGTCGTGGGCAAGGGCCAGTGCCTCGGCCAGATCCTCGTTCAAATTGAGACTGCGGCATACCGAACGGGCAATCTGTGAAACTTCCAGAGTATGGGTAAGGCGGGTGCGGAACAGATCGCCCTGATGATTGACGAATACCTGGGTCTTGTATTGCAGCCGCCTAAAAGCCGTAGAATGGATAATCCGGTCATGGTCGCGCTGAAAACAGTCGCGGGTCATACTTTCCGGTTCAGGATACAAGCGCCCCCGGCTTGTCGAAGGATTGCATGCATACGGGGCAGGGTGTGTTAAACTCATGGAGTTGACATCGGTATTTACCTGACTACATAAACTAGCGAGGCTGTATTAGTGGAGAGGCTGTATTAGTGGATATGTCTAAATGACCAACGCGAACAAAACCATAGCAAATAACAAGATAACTATTTCCGACAGCGCCGCCAAACGCATCGCCCACCTGATTGCCGAAGACGGCAACAAGGCAATGATGCTGCGGGTCACCGTGTCGGGAGGCGGATGTTCAGGATTCCAGTACGGCTTTCGCCTTGATGACACGGTTAATAATGACGATGTGGTATTTGAAGCGGGCAGTGTCGGCGCGGTGATAGACGAAACGTCACTGGAACTTCTCGACGGTTCAGAGCTGGATTATGTCGAAGATCTGATCGGCTCGTTCTTCTCGATGAAAAATCCCAATGCTACCTCCACCTGCGGCTGCGGCTCATCGTTCTCGGTATGACCGTAATTGCCAGCTGGAACGTCAATTCGGTAAATGCCCGGCTGGAACACCTGTTGAGATGGCTGAAAGATTCCTCCCCCGATGTGGTTCTGCTGCAGGAACTAAAGTGCGTGGAAGAAAAATTTCCCCGGCTTGAAATAGAGGATGCCGGCTATAACGTCGCCGTCGCCGGGCAAAAGGCCTATAACGGCGTCGCCATACTCTCGAAAACTCCGATCGAGATCGAGCGAACAACACTTCCCGGTGACGACAGCGATATTCAGGCCAGATATATAGAAGCGTTTACCGGATCTGTCCGGATCGCCTCGATCTATCTTCCCAACGGCAATCCTGTCCCCGGCGACAAATTCGACTACAAGCTCGATTGGATGGAACGCCTTTACCGGCACGCTAAGAATCTTCTGGATATGGGGGAAGCTCTGGTTCTGGGCGGCGACTACAACGTCATACCCGAGGAAGAAGATGTCTATAATCCGGCCTCGTTCATTAACGACGCCCTGTTCCAGCCGCAGTCACGCGCCGCGTTGAGGAAAATAATTCATCTGGGATTTACCGACGCCTATCGCGCTATAACGCCGGAGGGAGGCCAATATACCTGGTGGTCATACCGGGCCGGGGCCTGGAACAAAAACAACGGGCTAAGGATCGACCACCTGCTGCTTAGTCCGCAAGCCGCCGACAGACTGCAATCGTGCGATATACACCGCCCCCCCCGGGGCTGGGAAAGGCCGTCTGATCACACCCCTATATGGTGCGAACTGACGGACTGATACCAACCCTAGCCGATCACCGCCCTGGCAACCACCTTCAGCAATGTTCTCGGCATGATAGGCTTCTCTATAAATTCGTTTACGCCGGCCGCCCGGGCCTTTTGTTCAAACCCGTCGGCGCCGTATCCGGTCATCATCACTACCGGTATATCGCAGACAACCCCCATGCTACCGGCTCGCAGCTTTTGCATGAATCCCATGCCATCCATTTCATCCATGTGCCAGTCACATAAAATAACATCGGGGCAATAGTCCTCAAGCCTTGCCAGGGCATCAGAAGCGTTTGAATGTTCCTCTATTTGCGAAACCCTGGCAGCCCGAAGAATGGTCCGGGAAATATTGCGGAAGTTTTCATTATCATCGACGATCATCACCTTGATTCTTGTCCAGTCGAAGCTTTTCTCCCGTTTCCTGCCTCCGCCGTCATATTCTATCATTTGCATCGGCCTGACGCTTTTCGCCGCCTCTGCGACCGCGTCATTACCCTCGACATAAGGGCGGTATTCCATGTCCTGCCTGAGTATGTGAGTTTTTAGCCACTCTTTCAGAAAATCGAGCACGTCATCACCGATAACGTCATCGGGGCTGGTGATGAAACGATCGCGGATATCGACAACCTGATCGGTCAACGCCCTATGTATCTTTATGTGCTTTTCCAGGCCGGGATAGTTGCAGGCCTCCATTATCTTTTCCTCGCGGGAGAAGTGATAGATGGTGTAATCCACCAGGGTATTGATAACGCTGCCCAAGGTAGCTTTTTCCTCAGCATCACCGACACTGTCATAAAGCTGGTTTATAAGGCTCAGCAACAACTTGTGGTCGGTATCGACTTCGGCAACACCGACACTCATTGAATCCGACCACTCCATAAAAGACATTTTTACACCCTCGCGTATTAAAGGAAATTCAATAAACATATATTCAGCCGGTACCTGATATGGAAGTTGTTTTAATAAAAATAATTATACATATAATGTATAATAAAGTTACGTCGTAAAGTTCATTTTTGCCTATTCGACCTGAGAAACATCCCGAACCGCGCCCCTCGCCGCACTGGTGGTCATTGCGGCATAGGCCCTCAGCGCGGGCGAGACCTTGCGCTCCCGGCCAATCGGTTTCCAGGCGTTGTCTCCTTTCGCCTCCATCGCCTGACGGCGTTCAGCTAGCTGCTCATCGCTGACGTTTATTTTTATGCTTCGCTCTGGAATGTTGATTTCTACTGTATCGCCTTCCTCGATCAGGCCGATAGCACCTCCCGCCGCCGCTTCCGGGGAGACATGGCCGATCGAAAGGCCGGATGTACCGCCGGAAAAGCGTCCATCGGTAATCAGTGCGCATGACTTTCCCAGGCCGAGGGATTTAAGATAGCTGGTGGGATAGAGCATCTCCTGCATTCCCGGACCGCCACGCGGTCCCTCGTAGCGGATTATCACCACATCACCTTTTTTTACCTCGCCCCCGAGAATTTTGTCTATCGCCTGTTCCTGGCTTTCGCAGATAACCACCGGACCGGTAAATTCGAGGTTATCCGCGTCCACCCCGGCAGTCTTAACTATACATCCGTCCCCGGCGATATTGCCGTAAAGTACCGCCAATCCGCCGTCGGCGCTGTAGGCATGGGCAACATCCCTGATGCAGCCGTTTGCCCGGTCCCTGTCAGCTTCGGAATAGCTGTTTTCCTGGCTGAATGCCTTCACCGACGGCTTGCCGCCGGGGGCCGCCATATAGAACTTCTCGACCGAGGCGTTTTCGCTGCGGCAGACATCCCATTTATCAATCGCATCGCCAAGGCTTGGCGCATATACCGTGGGCACATCGCGATGGATAAGTCCGGCCCTGTCAAGTTCCGCGATTATCGCCATCACCCCACCCGCCCGGTGGACATCTTCCAGGTGATAGTTGGAACTGGGCGATACCTTGCACAGGTTGGGCACCTTTTTGGAAAGGCGTTCGATGTCGCTCATCGTGAAGTCGACCTCGCCCTCGGCGGCGATGGCCAACAAATGCAGGACCGTGTTGGTCGAACCACCCATCGCGATATCAACCGACATGGCATTTTCAAATGCATCGAAATTGGCGATAGAGCGCGGCAATACGCTAACCTCGTCACCTTCGTAGCGACGTCTGGCAAGTTCTACAATACGGCGCCCGGCTTCAAGAAAAAGCTCCTTGCGAGAGGCATGAGTAGCGACCAGGGTACCGTTGCCGGGAAGCGAAATTCCGATCGCCTCGGTTAGACAGTTCATGGAGTTGGCGGTGAACATACCCGAACAGGAACCACAAGTTGGACATGCCGAGCGTTCATAAGCCAGCACATCATCGTCGCTGGTATCTGGGTTGGCAGCTTCGACCATCGCATCGACCAGATCGACCGCCTTTTCCTCGCCGTTGATGATCACCTTTCCGGCTTCCATGGGACCGCCCGAAACCATAACCGTGGGGATGTTCAGACGCATTGCCGCCATCATCATGCCGGGAGTGATCTTGTCACAATTGGTGATGCAGACCAGTGCGTCGGCACAATGGGCGTTAGCCATATATTCCACCGAATCGGCGATTATCTCACGCGACGGCAGGGAATAAAGCATCCCTCCGTGGCCCATGGCGATGCCGTCATCAATCGCGATGGTATTGAATTCCTTGGCTACGCCGCCGGCTTTTTCAATTTCAGCCGCTACCAGCTGACCCATATCCTTGAGGTGAACATGGCCCGGAACAAACTGGGTAAACGAATTGACTACGGCGATAATCGGCTTGCCAAAATCATCATCGGTCATCCCGGTGGCGCGCCACAAACCGCGTGCACCGGCCATGTTGCGGCCATGAGTGGAGGTGCGGGAACGATATTCTACCATCAATCAAACCTCGTTTTTTTGTCTATCGCCAAGGATAAATTAAAGCTATCGGATATAGACCATGTTTACCACCGGCCTGGATTGGAGCTTCTCCATTGCCATGGCGGATCGAACTTTCCCCGCCAAATTCCCTTGCCCAGGGATTTGGCAAATTCTTCCGCGCGGAGGTACTTTTTCCCGAACTTGGGATCGGCCACGGCCCAGCCCTCCATCACCATCTGCTCGTTAAAAACAAGCAAACCGATGCGGCAAACGGCGATCAGGTTACCTCGCTCGCTACGACTGTCTCCCTTGCAGGTAACTTCCTTGAAATCGATCGAGTAGGTAATATCGCGAAGCGCTATTGTCGCCAGGCGGCCGCATTCGTAGGTCTTGCCACTACCGGCAATGCAGGTCTGATTCATTTCAGGCGCATCTATCCCGAAAAGATCAATACGCTTGCCGTCGATTTCAATGGTATCACCGTCGACGGCGACGGGCCTGCCGGTAATTTCCTCGGCCACGGCGGGAAACGTGGATAAAAATGCGAAAACCGCCAACGCGGACGCACACAATTTCAGCTTCTTGATATTGCTCATATTAAAACATCCACCTAAATATTGAATTTGTCCCTTACCACCTTGGCTAGTGCCTCTGCATCCTTGATTGCGTCCTCGCGGGCCTTTTGTGATGGACTCTTTCCGGCCTCGAACAAGGCCTTGGCTTTGAGTAGTTTTTCCATCTTTTCGGCTTCTCCCTTGAGTTCTATTTCCATATTTCTTATGCGCCTGGTCAGATTTTCCACCCGGCCCAGTCCCTTGGCCCGGTTTGACGCCTTGCGGGACTTGATATACTTGCGAATGCGCCATTCTCCAATCACCGCAAACAACCAAATGCCGGCAATTACGAAAATAATCGCAACCACCATGTAGTGAGCCTTGTTGAAGGCCAGCATTGTACCCCAAAAGCCGATGGTTACCAATGCGGAAGCAACCGTGAACAACAGTCTTCTGCTGACTATAAAGTCATCCTGGTGTTCATTTTCGGCCTCGATGATGGCGTTGGCTATCTCGGCCCGGGCCATGTCCTGCCATTGCCTGAACGGCATTCCCTCGGCAATGGTCCGGCCATCGCGGATAAACTGTTCCAGTCTCTTCAACACGAACTCGGCCCGCTGTTCCGGGCTGGGGTGCCCGTCGGTAGTGGGAACATCCCTGGAATTGTCCTGAAGTATCGGGCTTTCACCGTTCATTAAAGTATGTCTCGGCTATATCAGAAAAATTGCCGCCAGACCTAGAAAGGCGGCGAACCCGACAACATCCGTGATAGTGGTCAGAATAACACTGGAAGCAATCGCCGGATCTATCCCGCTACGTTCCAGCATCAGCGGTATGGTAGTACCGGCCAGCCCCGCAACCAGCATATTGACGATCATCGCCATCGCAATAACCGCCCCAAGAGCAATATTTCCAAACCACAGCCAGGCGATCAGGCCGGTAAGAATTGCGAACAGGATACCGTTAAAGCCGCCGACCAATACTTCCTTGCCGATCACCCGGATGGCGTTCGTAGGGGTAAGTTCTTTCATCGCCAAGGCCCGCACCGCCACCGTCATGGTCTGGGTTCCGGCATTGCCGCCCATCGAGGCGACAACCGGCATAAGCACAGCCAGGGCAACCATCTGATCAATCGTCCCCTCGAACAGGCCGATAACGGCGGAAGCCAGCACCGCAGTTCCGAGATTCACCAGCAACCACAAAAAACGTGACCGGGTGGTGTCTATGGCGGCTTCGTACAGATCGTCCTCGCGGACACCACCCATCCGCATGATGTCTTCTTCATGCTCTTCATCGATAACGTCGACCACGTCGTCGATGGTGATCGCACCGACCAAACGCCCGCCATCATCAACAACCGCCGCCGACACCAGGTCTCGCTGGCGGAACAGGAAGGCGATATCTTCCTGATCGGTGCTGGCCGGGATAAGCTTGATATCCGGGGCCATTATTTCGCTGACCCGCACCGGCCGCCGGGTTTGCAGCAACCGGCTGAGAGGGACCGCCCCCAAAGGGCGATGAGAAGGATCTACGACAAATATATTGTAGAAGATATCGGGAACCGAACTGTCTTCCTGCTCGGCGTTGTGACGCATGAAATCGATGGTTTCTCCGACCGTCCAGAACGACGGCACGGTAACCACCTCGCGCATCATTAGGCGCCCGGCAGAGTCCTCCGGGTGGGACAGGCTTTCCTCTATAAGGGTCCGGTCATCGGCCGGTATGGCATTCAGGACATGCCGGCGTTCGGCTTCTTCAAGCTCTTCTATGACCTCGACGGCGTCGTCCGTTTCAAGGTCTGCGACCGCTGCCGCCACCTCATCGACACCCAGGATATCGATAACTTCATCGCGAACCGTGTCGTCAAGTTCAGAGAGAATTTCAGGGTCGAATTCGCCGCGAATTATTTCCACCAGCGAACGGCGATTATCCGGAC
>CAZEFJ010000081.1:0-9529 GCA_964511465.1 uncultured Hyphomicrobiales bacterium | reverse complement strand
TCCAGACCACCTGATTGATAAATTTCATCACCACTCGGATGGCCCGAAGCCTTGAGCGTGGCATCGATCAATTCCCACGCGCTCATCAAAAAACCCGGATGTTTCGCCCCCAGCCTTTTCGCCAGCTCCGATATTACCTGATGGTTGGAACGGGCCTCGGCAAAGGGTTCGATCACTTTTTTCGCAACCTGTAAAAAGGTGTGGCCACCACCCGAATACAGATCGTCATGTTCAAGAAATGTTGTCGCCGGCAGGATTATATCGGCATATGACGCGGTTTCGCTCATTATCTGCTCGTGCACACAGACAAAAAGGTCGTCACGGGAAAATCCGGCGCGAACCCTCGACGTTTCCGGCGCCACCGCCAGCGGGTTGGTGTTCTGAATCAGCATCGCGGTTACCGGCGGGCCATCGCCAATGACGTCTTTATCACCACATAATACGGCGCCGATCATGTTCATATCCAGGGTTCGGCTCGGATCTTTCAGATCAAGGCCGGAAATTATGGTCTTATCCAGATTGTAAATTCCGTAATTGGAAAACAGGGCGCCGCCGCCCCGCTCCTTCCACGCCCCGGTGACCGCAGGCAGGCAGCTCACCGCATGCATATTTGCCGCCCCGTTGCGTGAGCGGGTAAAGCCGTATCCCAGGCGTATAAAGCTCTTTCGTGTTGATCCGTATGCCCTTGCAAATTCGATTATCTGATCTTCCTCAAGGCCGGTAATGGCGGCGGCCCAGGCCGTGGTTCGGCTTTCAAGATGGGTCTCCAGATCGTCCGGCCGATCGGTGAATTTGGCCATATAGTCACGATCAGCGTAACCCTCGGCGAACAGAACATGCATTACCGCACAAGCCAGGGCACCGTCGGTGCCGGGCCTTATCGCCAGATGCAGGTCGGCGGCCTGGGCGGTTTTGTTACGATAGGGATCGACGACGATTATCCGCGCATTACCTGATTTTCTCGACTTAATGGCGTGGCGCATGGCGTTCACCTGGGTCGAGGCGGCGTTGAGCCCCCACATTATTATCAACTCGCTGTCCGCCATCTCCATCGCGCTGACACCGTGATCGGCGCCGACACCGGCAACCCAACCTGTCCTTGCGATGATCGAACAAATGGTTCTGGTCATGCCGGAATATCCCATTGCCCGGCGCAGACGTTCTATCCCGTCGCGCTGAACATGGCCCATGGTTCCGCAATACAGGTACGGCCATACGGTCTCGGGACCGAAGCGCCCGGCTCTGGCGGTAAATTCCTCGGCTACGGTATCCAGCGCCTGATCCCATGAAATGGCCTCGAAACGACCGCTTCCCTTAGCTCCGGTGCGGCGCAGGGGATGGCTCAGGCGGTTTGGGTTATGGACCCGCTCGGCGTAACGAGCCACCTTGGCGCAGATTACACCATCGGTGTAGGAATTTGAGGAAGAGCCACGAATCCGCCCAATGGTTTTGTCGTCAAGACGTTCCACTTCAAGCGCACAAGTGCTGGGACAGTCATGGGGGCAAACCGACGGGACAAATTCCTTGGACATTTCTCTAACCTTCGCAAAACCGGCAAAACGGAAATGTATCCCCCGAATAGCCGATGAGCAATACGTCAGAGCAAATCTATTTGCCGAGGGTGATATCGATTGGATAAAAGACGTTAAATGCAGAAGGGAAAAAAGGCTAACAGGGCGGCAAGGGGGGGGCCGCACCTGCTAGCTAACATCGACCACATGCGATAATAGGGGAGGACCGCACGCCTTATAGGGTCGAAAAAATGTTTTACTGGGCTTATTGTCGCAGACAACAGGCAAGCGGACAATTCACAACGGTTCAAAAAATCGTGAGCTTCCGCAACATGCTTAAAAACGGGAAATGCGGATGACGGAAGATATTGACTGCGCGATCATCGGAGCCGGGGTAATCGGTCTGGCGATTGCCCGGAAGCTGACTAGCATCGGTCGCGAGGTAATTATTCTGGAAAGTGCAGAGGCAATTGGCACCGGAATAAGCTCTCGCAACAGTGAGGTCATCCACGGCGGAATATATTATCCAAGGGACAGCCTGAAAAGGCGGCTCTGCATCAGGGGACGCGATATGCTCTACGCCTATTGCGCCAAGCATGGAATCGATCACCGGCGTTGCGGGAAAATCATCGTCGCCACGGATGAAAGCCAGGTTGGCGATCTTGAGGCTCTGATCGAAAAGGGCCTGGCCAACGGCGTCGACGACCTTGAACGCCTGAGTGCCGACAGGGCCATCGCCATGGAACCGGAACTGCATTGCGTTGCCGCCCTGTGGTCACCTTCCACCGGGATAATCGATTCACATTCATTAATGTTAAGCCTTCTAGGCAATGCCGAAGACAACGGAGCAATGATCGCGCTCAACAGCCCGGTCACCGGAGGCCGGGTATCCGACGGCGGTATCACCCTGAATGTCGGCGGGGCTGATCCGATGGAGCTGTTTTGCCGCAATGTTTTTAACTGCTCTGGCCTGGAAGCCCAGAATGTCGCAACATCCATACAGGGAATGCCGGATAGTTTGGTCCCGGCCCGCTATCTGGCAAAAGGAAGTTATTTTTATTTGTCGACACCACCGCCATTTTCGCATCTGGTCTACCCAATGCCCACATCCGCCAGCCTGGGTATGCATTACACCCTCGACATGGGCGGCCAGGCCCGCTTTGGCCCCGATCTCGAATGGGTCGACGAAATCGAATATTCGGTTAATCCCGAACGCGCCACCAGCTTTATCAAAGCCATCCGCCGCTACTGGCCCAATATTGCGGATGGCTCGATAAGTCCCGGATACTCGGGCATCCGTCCCAAACTTCAGGCCCCGGGAGAAGAAGCGTGCGATTTTCTTATACAGGATTACAATATTCACGGTATTAAGGGGTTAATTAACCTTTTTGGCATTGAATCACCCGGCTTGACCTCTTCGCTCGCTATTGCCGAGGATGTTTCAGAAATGGTCGTATAAAAGGGATGATGAACAAAGCCCTGCAACTGATAATAGTTTTTCCGGCGGTCCTGCTGCTGGCCCTGTCTCCTGCCCTGGCCCAGAATAAGGGGCAGTCAAGAGTTCAATACCGGGATGCACCCAAGGACGTCGCCGCACCCACCAATACAAATACAGAGGTTCTGCTCGACTATCGGGAGGAAATGCGCAAGTTCGTCCAGTCAATAAGTATATTCGCAAGAAAAAAGCGGTCTGATTTTGTTATCATTGCCGAGAACGGTCTCGACCTTGTCGTTAAAAGGGACATTAACGACACGGAAAAATTATCACCGGCACGCACCTATATGCAATCAATCGACGGGGTATTGCACGATGGCGTGGTTTTCGGCGACAAGCAATTCGGAAAACCACCGACAGATACCCAGAAAAACGAACTCTTCCGCTTAATCGACACGGCCATGTCGTACGGTCTGAAAGTCATGAAAACAGACTATGCGACAGAGACAAAGTCGATAAACGCACTTTACCGGCGATATGGGAAAAAGGGCTATATTCCCTTTATCTCCAAGAGCCTTGAAATGAACGTTATTCCTCCCCTGACATCCATCCCTTTCAGGGAGAACCCCAAAAGCATCCTGTCGATGAGTGATGTTAAAAATTATCTCTATCTTAGCGATTCTTCGGGTTTAGGTCGTCAGGATGAATTTGCGCTAAAAATTCATCAAACCAACTACGACATTATCGCCGTAAACATTTTCCACCGTCGCCTTCCCCTGACCAAACAGGCCGTAGAAACCCTTAAATACAAGAAAATAGGGGCCAAGCGACTTGTTTTCGCAATCATCGATATCGGTTCGGCGGCAAGTTACCATTACTATTGGAAGCCAAGCTGGCAGGAAGGTTCTCCATCATGGATAGGCGCACCATTCGGCGACGATCCGGACAAATACCATATCAAGTACTGGAACCCGGAATGGAAGAAAATTATCAGCGGAGATAACAAATCATACATCTACGGGGCAATCGATCAGGGCTTCGACGGCGTCATACTCAAGGGACTTGATGCATACCGCTTTTTCGAAGGTGACGGGGGAGGCTCATAATAGCCTGGTGTCAGTATTTTGAATTTCCCACCGGACTGACGCTTTCGATTACATAGCCCTGTTCCGGAGGGTGTTTTTTTTCCATCTTGGCCCTGGCTTCGGCTTCACTACCGGCGGTTACCTCGATGTAGTGAAGATCGGCCCAATTGTCGTTAAGAGTTCTATGACTATCCCCTCGCTCGACCAATCGGCGTACTTCCTTATTGTAGACAACTACCTCGAACTTAGGAATCAAGCTCATTTCCAGGAAAACTCCCGCTAAGTGTCAGAATACACATCGTAATGGTCGTTCCTAATATTAGGGAAAGTCAACCATTTTGAAAAATACTATATTCAAAATATATACACCATGCGGTTTTATCTTAACGGTACGTTTACCGTCCGCCAATACAATCGGCATATGGAACATCATACGGTAACCGATGCTGATATTTTCCGTTCCGCCGGTAATATGATCAAGCGCCACGGTCAGGAGGCGGTCTTTGTTGCCGATTTACGGGCAAACGAACTGCTCGGTCAGGGCGACATGGACGGCTACAGGATGTGGAAACGGATTATTCTGGTTATTGGCGAACTTGCCATATCGGATCTATCTGACGAGATGCTGATTCATTAGCATAGTTGCTTTGCAATTCCTCATTATCGGGGTAATGTTGTCTTCTGTTTTGAAGAGTTGCCCATGCGAACCCTGATATTTTCCTTTGTCATACTTGCTCTTTCCGGTTGCTCTGACGCCGTCGTTCTTGGTGGTGGGCCAACCTGGGTTTGGGTCAAGGAGCCTGTTGTCGGATCAGGTGATGCCGACAAAATGGCCTCGGCATACTGCGCCCAATACGGAAAGAAGGCCTTCTTTGAGCAACGCCTCCAACTCAACCAGGATCAGGTTCTTCAGCCAACGCTGAAGTATGCATGCCGTTAAGGTAAAATGATGAGCGCCCCCCCCCCCGATGAAACAACTCCTCTTACCGACAAAGAACAGACCAATGTTGCAATTGAATGGTTCTATGCGATGTGGGATGAGGCGGTAAAACGGGGAATATCAGAGGAAAAAATGGCCATAGTATGCCTCTCTGCCATACTCAACCGGGTAGTCCAGATATATGGAGAAGAAGGGGCGGCGGAAATTATCAAGGGAATACCGGATAAAATAATCGCCGGTAATTTTTCAACTGCCGGAGGCCATCAGCAGCAATAGTTCGGGCTCACCTTAACCGTTTAGTGTGATCGGTTCCATTGTTCAAGCCGCCGCTTGCCTTGCTCTATCTGGAACTTTTTCATTTTTGGCTCCAGTCTTTTCAGTGCCTTGGCGGGATCATACAACGGATTGAAGGCAATCACCCGGGCGGCGTCGGCAAGGGCCAGCGAGTACCATTTGTATGCTTCCGCGTAATCGCTTTTAACACCCCAGCCATCCTGGTACATGGCACCGACAAGATACTGGGCGACGGCATGCCCCTGAGCCGCCGCCTTAAGGTACAGCCTCAACGCCTCGGCGTAGTCATTGGCCACCCCCCGGCCATTGAAATACAGATCGCCAAGGGCAAATTGGGAATCCGAGTTATTACCCAGGCGGGCAGCCAGTAAATACCACTCTGAGGCCTTGGAATAATCCTGTGCGGTCCCCTCGCCTTTTTCGTACAACTGTCCAAGATCGTACTGGGCCTTGGCATATCCCTTTTTTGCTAATTCGCTGAGCAATGCGAAAGCCTTTTTCGGCTTCCTCGCGGTTCCCTTGCCATCACGATAAAGCCGAGCAAGCTCATATTGGGCTTCGACCTTGCCCTGTAACGCAAGCTGCTTCAGAGTTTCAAAATGGGCGATCTGCTCGGCCTGTACTTTTTCCGTAACATCCTGGCTGGGATTATTCCCAAGCATTCGCAAGGCCAGGGTGGAAAGAGCAATTGCGACGATGGTCGCTATAATAATTCGCTTCATAGGGCCATATTATATTAAGAAGCGGCGGTTAGCTATTTCTTGAAGTTGTAATCGTTGTTACCTACTTCGCGCTTTCCGTCCCGTTTGGGGTCAGGCTTGTCATAGCAGGTAACTTCGCCAAGATTGCGGTAACAGTAAACGGCCGACTTGTAATGGACTTCATCCTCCTCGCAATAGGTCAGTCCCCGCTGAGAGCGTACCGTAGAGCAGTTCTTGCCGCTGGCAATTGAGATAACGTGGTCTTCCAGGGTTTTCCCGGTTCCGACAATCGTTGCCCCCTCGACCTGGGCAACACCCGGTATCGCACTAAGGCTTCCACCACCCACCGCCAGGCCGCAGGCGCTAAGAAGAAGCATTCCGACCGAAACTATTACAAAACGCATTTCAAAATGCCCATAAAAATAAAACATATGACCTTGCAGTTTAATAATAAAGCACCATGGTTAAGCTCAGGTTAAGCCAAGCGGAACAAAATTTTAGTTTCCTTCGCTGCCAGCTTGTATATCTTGCGCCTGACTTTTAGCGGGCGTATGGTTTCGCGCCCTTCAACCAGCTTGGTAAATATGGATATTGTCATGGCATTTATCGCCTCCAGACTAGACCGCATAAAGCCCTCCGCAACTCTCGCCGTTTCAACCAAGGCCCGTGAGCTGAAAGCGGCGGGCCGTGATGTTATAGGTCTTGGTGCGGGTGAGCCGGATTTCGATACCCCTCCCCATATAAGAGAAGCGGCAAAAGCGGCGATGGACCGGGGCGAAACCAGATACACCGCCGTCGCCGGTACGCCGGAACTGCGCCAAGCCATTTGCGACAAGCTGAAACGCGACAACGACCTCGACTATAGTGTCGAGCAGATAAGCGTCGGCTGCGGCGGCAAGCAGACTATCTACAACGCGATGATGGCAACACTTAATCCTGGGGACGAGGTCATAATCCCGGCCCCATACTGGGTATCGTACCCCGACATCACCCTGCTGGCGGAAGGAACCCCTGTTTTCATCGACTGCCCGGCAACCAACGACTTCAAGCTGACCGCCCAGGACCTGGAAAGTGCAATCGGCGAAAAGACCAAGTGGCTTATCCTAAACTCACCTTCCAATCCGTCCGGTGCGGCTTATAATTTTGATGAAATGAAGGCCTTGACCGATGTCTTGATGCGCCATCCCCATGTCCGGGTAATGAGCGATGACATGTACGAGCATGTGACCTACGATGATTTCAGCTTTGTTACCCCGGCCCAGGTCGAACCTGGCCTCTATGACCGCACATTAACCCTGAACGGTGTATCCAAGGCCTATTGCATGACCGGCTGGCGGGTCGGCTACGCCGCCGGTCCGGCGGATATCATCAAGGCGATGAACAAGGTCCAGTCGCAAAGCACCACCCATACATCCTCGATCAGCCAGGCCGCGGCGGTTGCCGCCCTCAACGGTCCGCACGACTTTATTGCCGAACACAACGCGATATTCAGGGAGCGCCGCGATCTTGTGGTCGATATGCTGAACCAGGCCGATGGACTGAGTTGTGCGACCCCACAAGGGGCATTCTATGTCTATCCTTCATGCGCCGGAGCGATCGGTAAAAAGACCGCCGATGGCAAGACAATTGAAACCGACAGTGATTTTGTAACATATCTGCTGGAAGCCGAGGGCGTCGCCGCGGTTCCCGGCGAAGCCTTCGGACTGAGCCCTCATTTCAGGGTCTCGTACGCAACTTCTACGGAATTGCTGAAAGAAGCATGTCGCCGCATTCAGAAGGCATGCGCGGCACTGGTATAAGGCTAATATTTGCTTGTGTGGGCAGACCTGCGATAGGATGATCCGGTATCATTTATCGGGGGAGTTATCAGTGCCCACAAAATCACCCTCCGCGCCCCGTTGCGCCGCCCTGATAGGGCCTTATCTGAGCGGCAAGACCAGCCTGCAGGAAGCCATCCTCGACACCGTCGGCGCAATTAACCGAAAAGGCAGCATCAAGGAAGGCAATACCGTCGGCGACACCTCGCCTGAAGCTCGGGCCCGCCATATGAGTACCGAAATTAATATATCCACCACCGAATATTTGGGGGACAAATGGACCTTTATCGACTGCCCGGGGTCGATAGAACTGATTCAGGACACCTATAATGCGCTGATGGTTGTGGATGCGGCGGTAATCGTCTGCGAGGCGGATGTAAAAAAGGCACTTACCGTTGCCCCATTTATGAAGTTTCTCGACAGTCACGCAATTCCTCACATGATTTTCATTAACAAGCTGGACAGCCATATCGGCAGCGTCAAAGACACCATGAACGCCTTGCAGGAATTTTCCGATCACCCCCTGGTGATGCGTGAGATTCCTATTCGCGAGGGAGATAAAGTAACCGGCTTCGTCGATCTGGTCAGCGAACGGGCATACAAATGGAACCCCGACAAGCCATCGGACCTGATCCAAATTCCCGACGCGGTAAGTGAGCGCGAAGCGAGCGAGCGAACCGATTTGCTTGAATCCCTGGCAGATTTTAACGACGAACTGCTGGAAACCCTGCTTGAGGATAGCATACCGTCGACCGACGAAATCTACACCAACCTGATGAACGATCTGCAAAACGACTCCATAGTGCCGGTGTTCTTTGGTGCCGGTGAACATAACAACGGCGTCAGACGGTTGTTAAAGGCGCTTCGTCACGAAACGCCGGAACCGTCAAAGACCCTGGAAAGGCTCGACCTGAACCGGAGCGGGGCGACGACCGTGGCTCAGGTTTTCAAGACCGTGCATGCGCCCCATGCAGGCAAGATGTCATTTGCCCGTGTATGGGCCGGCAAGGTCAATGACGGAATGACGCTGAACGGCTCCAAAGTTAGCGGCATGTATCGTGTTATGGGACAAAAACAGGATAAGCAGACGACCGCCGGAATTGGTGAAGTGGTGGCTCTGGGGCGTATGGATGAAATCGCAACCGGCACGCTGCTTTCCGACAACTCCAAGGCAACTATCGGCAATTGGCCGCCCCCCCTGCCCCCCCTGTTTTCACTGGCAATCCATTCCGAGAAGCGATCCGATGAAGTCAAGTTGTCCGGCGCGCTGGCCAGAATGGTCGACGAGGATGCGTCGCTAAGCTTCGGGCATAATGAAGATACCGGAGAATTACTGCTGTGGGGCCAGGGCGAGATGCATCTGTTGATAGCGGTTGACCGTTTGAAGAACCGCTACAACCTTGATATCCATTCACGGCGGCCGCAGATACCCTACAAGGAGACTATTCGCAAGCCGACATCCCAGCATTCCCGTCATAAAAAACAGAGTGGGGGACATGGCCAGTTCGGCGATGTCCATATCGATATAAAACCGCTGCCGCGCGGCTCGGGCTTTGTTTTCAACGAAACGATATCCGGTGGGGTTGTGCCACGGCAGTATTTCTCGGCCATCGAAAGCGGAGTGAGGGAATACATGAAATGCGGACAGCTTGGATTTTCGGTAGTCGACATTTCGGTTACCCTAACCGATGGTCAGCACCATGCAGTCGATAGTTCGGATATGGCCTTCAAGTCCGCCGCCCAGTT
>CAZEFJ010000080.1:0-9539 GCA_964511465.1 uncultured Hyphomicrobiales bacterium | reverse complement strand
ATACGGAAATGCTCTAAACCCCGGGACGAATTTTATTCAATCCATCCTTGCAGTGGGCGATCCACTGACGGGTCAGCTTTTCCTGGACTCCGTTCTGCAACAAACGCTGATGCAGGGCGTCAAAGTCAACCAGATCAATATCCTGATCCTGGGAGAAGCACGAAAAAACCACGGTTTCCTCGCCGGTTTCAGGGTCTCTATGTGGCTGGAGACACTGGCCGCAGATTTCCTTCATCATGCACTGCATCGGTGAATTGATCGACGCAACGCCCTTGTGGCCGGGTTTGAGGAAGTCCTTGAGAACCGTATGCCGGGACTCGCCAACCGCCTTCATCATGAAATGAGATCCGATGGCGATAATATGGTCGACATCACTCAGGGGGATTTCCACCTCTCCCAACTCGCCTTTGGCGTAAGCGGTCATTGCCTGAACAATGTTACCGACAAAGGTCTTGTCCTGGGGCCGGTCCGGCTCGAAACCGGGGGCGCTGTCACAGCACCACACCACGACATCCGAATGGGACTTGATATTTTCAATGTAAAAGCGATCATCCATCTGCTTGTAGGCGGCAAAATAAAGCACTTTTGATCCGGCCTTGTGAAAGGCCTTGTTTATGTCCAGCAGCACCGCGTTGCCAAGGCCGCCACCGCACAAAAGCACGGTCTCGCCACCGGGGGTATGGGTCGGCTCGCCGGTCGGCCCCATAAAAGCGATATGTTCACCCTGGCGCAAATGGTGGAGAATATTGGTCGAACCGCCCATATCCATGGCGATCACAGAAACCTCGCCCGCATCGGGGTCGACCATGGCACCGGTCAGCGCCACACCTTCCATCGCCATGGTCGTGCCGTTGATGGTCTCTGAATTGGCGATGTAGTTCTGGATGCGGAAGAACTGCCCGGATTTGTACGCCTTGGCTGCCAGCGGCGCACTAACCCTGACCTCGACTACATTGTGGGTCAGACGTGTTACTTTTTTGACCACCGCCCTTAGACCTTCGTTCAGAGACGCGATCAATTGTTCGGAACTAACCTCTGTCGGCTCAGTTTTGGCAAGCATCCGGTTAATCACCGGATAGCCCTGCTTGGCACTGCTGATCGCCTTGACCACGTTACCGGCGAACGAGGGATGGAGATCCCCGAAGAAGCTCATCGAACGGCCATTATCAAAGATTTTGGTCAGCACCTGCGGCTCATCGGGCTTGGTTGACCATTCCGGACTGACCTTGTTGCCTTCTTCATCCAAAGCCTGAAAATACTTGCCGTCCAATCCGGTAAACCCAGGATATTCGCGCTCAAGCACGGTGTTGGGCTGGGTTCCGGCGGCAATCAGCACGGCCCGGGCCGGCAACACGGTGATTTTTCCGGTTGGCTTGGGCCGCCCGTCGTCACCGATTTCCTGGTGTTCGAGGCGGATTGCCTTGACATGGTTGTACTCGTCAACCTCGATTTCTGTCGGCGAAAGCAATTCGGCAAAGCGGATACCCTGCTCGAAAGCCTTTTCAATTTCCTCGTGATTCAGCCTATAGGCCGGGGAGCCGGTCATCTTACGTCGATACGCAAGAGTTGCGCCGCCCCATGAATCGAGCATGGTGATAAAGTGAGGATCGCGACCGTCAATTGCCGCCTGTTCGCGTTCGGCGATAACGGCGCGGCCATGGGTGATAAATTCGTCGGCGACTATCAGCTCTTCATCGGTCCACACCGAGCGCACCTGTTCGGCACCGTTTTCGGCTACCAGCTGGTCGTAGCGGGAGGTAAATTTTTCCACCTGGCGGACATAATAGGCAAGCACCTCGGTAGCGGTGTCGATGGCGGTCAGACCACCACCGATAATTACCGCCGGCAGGCGAATTTGCAGATTGGCGACCGAATCTTTCATTGCCGCGCCGGTCAGTTGCAGGGCCATCAGCAGGTCCGATGCCTGACGCACCCCACGGGCCAGCCCGTTGGGAACCGAAAGGAATGTAGGCTTGCCGGCACCCATAGCCAGAGCGACATGATCGAATCCCATCTCGAACGCCGTTTTTTCGGTGATCGCACTGCCAAAGCGGACCCCGCCGTAAATCGCGCAACGCTTGCGCCGTTCGATCAGAAGGCGAACCAGCTTGAGAAAGTTTTTATCCCAACGAACGGTAATACCATACTCGGCAACACCGCCGAATCCGGCCTGGATACGCTCGTCCAGTGGCTCCCAGATGTCTTTCACGTCGTGTATCGGGCTAAATGGACGATGTTTGCCGTCCTGCCCAACACCTGAAATTTCAGGGTCCAAAGGCTCTATCTTGAGACCATCGACAATTACCGCGGTATGTCCTTCGTTCATCAGGAAATGGGCCAGTGAGAATCCGGCCGGGCCTGCACCGACGATCAGAACCTTGCGGTTGCTGTCAGGCTTGGCCCACGGGGTGTTGAAATTAAGCGGGTTCCAGCGGGTCAAAAGAGAATATATTTCAAACCCCCAGGGCAGGGCCAGAACATCCTTAAGAACCCTGGTTTCGACCTGGGGAATGTTGACCGGGGTCTGCTTCTGATAGATGCAGGCCTTCATGCAATCGTTGCAGATACGATGTCCGGTGGCGGCCACCGTTGGATTGTCGATGGCAATAATCGCCAGCGAGGCAATCGAATTGCCCTCCATCTTGGCCTTGTGCATCTCGGAAATTTTTTCCTCGAGAGGACAGCCGTTCATGGCAACGCCCATGGTGTTGCCGGAAAACTTGCCGGTCTGCTTGTCGCGCATCCCGCGTGAGCAGAAATCGCGGCCCCGTTCGTGGCAGATAACGCAGTAATTGGCCTCGTCAAGTCCACCGACAATGTCGGTCCCTTCGTCGGTAAGGCTGAATGCATCACGGTCATAGTGATGGCATTTTTCGGAATCCATCCGCATCATCTCGATGCCGTGGTCCTCGAATGTCTCGAAGGGAACCATTGCTTCGATATCTATTTTTTCGGGCTGACGGAACAGGATGTCGCCACGGTGACGTTCCCTGCCATCGTGGGTATGCAGCGCCCAGGCGGCGTAGCGGGTGGCTATTTCAAGAGACTCGGCGTTGGCTTCGGCGTCTTCCAGCCAGTCATTGACATGTTTGGCAAAAATCTTCTGATCAAAACTGCCGCCAAACCTTTGGCTAAGGTCTGCTTCCAGGGCCGGGCCGTTAAAACCCTGGGCTTCGTCCGCCTTATGGGTCTTGGCGGCGCGCCGCTGAACGAACAGACGCTTGCACGAATAAAGCCCGTCCAGCCCCTTGATGTCCTGGTTAAGCGTTTCCAGTTCGCGCTCGAGACCAAACATCGTACCTAAAAAATCCTCCAGGTGCGGCGAGAGTTCAAGGATCAGAGCCGAACTGGCTTTCTCGTCGAGACTGCCGGGGTCGGTGCGGACAGCGTCAAGGCGTGCCTTAAGCTCACTATCAACGGTGGACAGGCGATCAACAAACAGCCGATCTATATCGGGCAGTTTGTCTTCGTTATACAGGTCTTCAAAAATAAGTCCGTATGAAAGCTTGAGGTTCGTCATCATTCCCGCCATTCTGTTTATCCCGATGCTTTTTTGCAGCGCACAAAATTACCGGCCATATATACAAATGAACTGGCCGGACATGCAATATGAGAATCAAAAAAAGGATACAAACAGTGCCACATAACCTTGAATATGCCGGTGATCTGGAACCCAAGCAGGCATGGAAGATGCTTTCAGACGATCCGAACGTGGCGCTGATTGACGTGCGCACCCAGGCGGAATGGGGGTATATCGGGGTCGTTGACACACAAACTCTTTCCAAACCCGCCCTTTTTGTCCAATGGCTGACTTTTCCTGAAATGAGGCTAAACCGGGAATTTGCGCAAACGGTATCGGCTAGCGGTGCCAAGGAAGACGATGCCTTGCTGTTTATCTGCCGTTCCGGGGCCCGATCCAAGGCGGCGGCAATAGCCATGACCGAATTGGGATTCGGCAAATGCTATAACATCCTTGGCGGTTTTGAAGGCGATCTGGACCTTGACAGCCATCGCGGCAAGGTCAATGGCTGGAAGGCCGACGGACTTCCCTGGACCCAGACTTAAACCATCTCCAACGCCTGTTCTATATCCTCGATTATGTCGGCGGCGTCTTCCAGTCCGACCGATATTCTGACCAGCCCGTCGGAAATTCCCACCTGATCGCGCTCCTCCTGGCTGAGACGCATATGGGTGGTTGTTGCGGGATGAGTGATCAGGGTCTTGGTATCACCCAGGTTATTGGCAATGTTGATCATTTTCAGAGCATTCAGAAGACGGAACGCCCCATCGTGTCCGTCGGAAACCTCGAACGAGACTATGCTGCTTCCCTTGCCACTCATCTGTTTCATTGCCAGCTCATAGCGGGTATGGCTTTCCAGTCCGGGATAGATAACGTTCTTGATATCGTCGCGGCTTTCCAGAAATCTTGCAACTCTGTTGGCGTTCTGGCAATGGCGCTGGACACGAATATCCAGGGTTTCCAAGCTTTTAAGCATAACCCAGGCGTTGAACGGGCTGATACATGGCCCGGTATGGCGGACGAACGGCGTCAGTTGGTCTTTAAAATATTCCTCGTTGTTGCTCAATATCACCCCGCCCATGCAGCGGCCCTGGCCGTCAATATGTTTGGTCGCCGAATAAACCGTGATGTCGGCACCCATTTGCAGCGGTTTTTGCAAAATCGGAGTGGCAAACACATTATCGGCGATCAGCAGCGCTCCGGCATTGTGTGCCAGCTCGCTCACCGCATTAATGTCGATTATTTCCAGGGTCGGATTGGATGGGGTTTCAAGTAACACGGCATTGGTCTTTTTTGCCAGCGCCGCCTTCCACTGGTCCATATCCTGGCCGTTTACCAGTTCAAACTCGATGCCGAATTTTGGCAGAACCTGGGTGATGATGGTTTTGCACGATCCGAACAGGGCGCGGGACGCGACTACCCGGTCACCGGCCTTAAGGAAGCTGGCCAACGAGGCAAAGACGGCGGCCATGCCGCTGGATGTGGCAAAACAGAATTCCGCCCCCTCAAGCAGGGCCATTCTTTTCTCGAACATATTGACCGTCGGGTTGGCGTAACGCGAATACTGGTAGCGTTCGATCTCGCCGGTAAATGCCCGCTCGGCATCTTCCGGGCTGGGATAGACATAACCTGATGTCAGAAACAGACCTTCCGAGGTCTCATCGAATTGGGACCGTATGGTGCCGCCGCGAACCAGGTTGGTCGCCGGACGCCAGGAATTTTCCCCGTCTTTTTCTTCGTTCACTGTAATTTACTCCTGATTTTCATCATCACCGGCGACTGCACGGCGCATCCGCCGCACCCCAAGCCACACGGCGGCAACCACAAATGGCAAGGCGGTAGCCGAGGCAATCTCTGGATTTATATCTATACCAAGCTCTTCCGCTCCCTTGGCAAAGTGCGAAATAAGGCCGAGAAGATAGTAGCTTATGGCGACCAGGGACAGCCCCTCTACCGTTTCCTGAAGCCGCAACTGAACCTTGGCCCGCCGGTTCATCGATTGCAGCAGATCGCGGTTGTTTTCTTCCAGTGCGACATCGACGCGGGTTCGCAACAGATCGCCTGCCCGGGCGATGCGTTTGGACAGGACTTCCTGGCGGGCCGCAACAGATTCGCATGTTTTCATCGCCGGGGTCAGGCGACGATAAAGAAACTGGCCGGGAGGCTGAAGTCCTTCTATGCGGTCCTCGCGCAATTCGTCTATCCGCCGCTGCAAAAGGTCGTAGTATGCCCTGGTTGCGCTGAAACGGTAGTTAGCCGCAGCCGAAATGGCTTCGGTTTCGGCGGCTAACAAGGAAAGCCGTTGCAACAGGTTTCTTTCCCCCTCCATATCATCGGTTTTGGCAAGCTGGGTTGTAATATCGCCGAGAGTCCGTTCGTCGGCGGCAATCTTTGGTCCGGCCTGGCGGGCCAGAGGGAACGCCAGCATCGCCATTATCCGGTAAGTGCTGATTTCCAGCATCCGCTGGGCCAGCCGACCCATCTGGCGTTCGTTAAGCCCATCGTCACGTATAAGTACCCTGGTAAAGCCGTCTTCATAGATGCGAAGGTCGGTCCACAACCTTGCCTGCCCACCCAGTACCTTGCTGCCGGCAATGGTGTTGTTGTTGAACAGCGCCGCCAGATCATCAAAGGGGCGTTCCGGCCCGGACCGGGATTCTATGGCCAAATGGACCGCCGCCAGCACCTTGCCCGGGGTGGCCGCCAGCCAGTCCTGCGGAACCAGCCCGACGGCGGGCATGTCAAACGGTATTTCAGACCTTGGCGGACAATAGAAGGTATAGGATGAGAATTCCGTATGACGCTCCCAGGTAAAACGGAAATCGCCAAGTTTGGCGGAAAAATGGGTGCTGCCGTCCGGCGGTGGCTCGGCACCGCAATCGACAAACAACTTGGAAGCATGAGCCCGGTCCTGTTTTGCCTTGCCCTCCCCCGATAGTACGGCAATATGGGAAATGGCAACCGGAGCGCCAAGGTGTTCATAGGGCCGGGCCCGGATCTCTTCGGCCAGCATCCGGCGCAATGGGTGTTCGGCAATCCCTAACAGGGTTCTGGTTTGATCATTCATGGTCGCCAATCATTATTACTTTAATCGCTGTCGGAAAAGGATAAATGCCTTACGATCTCTATTTTGCTGAGACAGGACAGTGGAAGTCTTGAAATTGGCCCTTCGACATGCCTTGTTTACAGGGTTGTCTTTGATACACCCTGGGAGGATATATTTTGAGCGATCTTACCGCTACCGACGAATTGTTTTTCACCCGCGCCGGGTTGGACCGGCCACGGATTGAGGGGCTGGTAGAAGACGCTCTTGACGGAGCCGACGACGGCGAGCTGTTCCTTGAATACCGTCAGTCGGAAACACTTGTGTTCGACGACGGCAGGCTTAAAAACGCCAGCTTCGATACCACTCAGGGCTTCGGTCTGCGGGCGGTGTCGGGAGAGGCAACCGGCTATGCCCATGCCTCGGAACTTAACGAGGAGGCAATTCGCCGGGCCGCTGCCACCGTCAAGGCAGTGCGTTCTGGCCATTCCGGTACGCTGGCCGGACCACCCGCCGCAACCAATCGGGTGCTGTATGTCGATGACAATCCGTTGCATCTGGTGGATTTCGAAACCAAGGTCAAGCTGCTGGCCGATATTGATGCCTATGCCAGGGGAAAAGATGATCGGGTCTGTCAGGTCTCGGCCTCTCTTAGCGGTAACTGGCAGGCGATACAGGTATTGCGTGCCGGCGGCGGACGTTCTGGTGATATTCGCCCGCTGGTGCGTCTCAATGTTTCGGTGACGGTCGAGGCCGACGGGCGTATGGAAAACGGATCTTTCGGTACCGGAGGACGTGATCTCTACGATCATTACCTAAAGCCGGAAAGCTGGCGCGGCGCGGTTGATGAGGCGTTGCGCCAGGCCCTTGTAAATCTTGCCTCAATCCCCGCCCCGGCCGGTGAAATGGCGGTCGTACTGGGACCAGGATGGCCCGGCATCCTGCTGCACGAGGCGGTCGGCCACGGACTTGAGGGTGATTTCAACCGCAAAAAGACCTCGGCCTTTTCCGGCTTGATCGGCCAGCCGATTGCATCAAAGGGGGTCACCGTGATTGACGACGCGACCATCGACGGGCGCCGTGGCTCACTTAGTATAGACGACGAAGGCACACCCGGTGAAAAGACCGTACTGATAGAAGACGGCATACTGACGAGCTATATGTTTGACCGCATGAACGCCCGGCTGATGGGGACTAAATCGACCGGTAACGGACGACGGCAAAGCTTTGCCCACGCGCCGATACCACGCATGACCAACACCTATATGCCATCCGGTAACGCCGATCCCGATGAAATTATCAGTTCGGTAAAGGACGGTCTTTATGCGGTTACATTCGGTGGTGGCCAGGTTGATATAACTTCGGGCAAATTCGTCTTTTCCTGCACCGAAGCCTACAAAATCGAAAACGGCAAGGTCGGTGCTTCGCTAAAGGGCGCGACCCTGATCGGCAATGGACCGGATATCCTGAAACAGGTCTCGATGATCGGCAACGATATGGAACTGGACCCGGGGGTCGGCACCTGTGGAAAGGATGGCCAAGGGGTGCCCGTCGGAGTTGGCCAGCCGACTATCCTGATCGACAACCTAACCGTCGGCGGCACAGCTGTATGATTTAGAGTAGGTCTTATCCCTTATCCTTACGCAGCACCTTGCCGAACGAGCGTTCAACAATACGTGCAACCTCGCGGTCGACGGAGTTGGACAGTTCCATGAAGACTTTGATCGCTTCCATTACGGCTTTTGGCTCGCCGCCGGATTCCTTTGTGATTTTTATCAGCTCAGCACCCGCTTTATGCATCAGCCTGTGGGGTTCTTCCAGGCGCATGATGTCAGAGGCACGGCGGCCCTTGCGTCCTTCGCTGGGATACCACTGTCCCAATCGGCATCGGGCCGGGCTATGGCTAAGGTCCATCCTCGGCAGTTGGTCCCATTCTTCGGGTTTGGTCAGAGACAGGGTATAGACTGCATCCAGCACCTTGCGGCGATAGGATAGATGGTTGACCCAAGCATTATTGTAGAGCATGCCAAGCAAAGACGATGGCCATTTTGGTTTGGCATTGCATAATTCGATAAACTTGTCACGTGGCATCGGGCGGCTGACCCAGTAGCCCTGAACCTCCGTGCAGCCGGCCGCCATAAGGTAATTGTAGGCGGCCTCGGTTTCCACCCCTTCGGCGACGGTCTTGATCGACAACTCGCGGGCCATGAACAGGCTGGAACTAACGATATGGGTATTGCGAGCATCGCAGGACATCCGGCGGACCACTCCCTGATCCAGCTTCAGTGCCGAGAACGGCAGACGGCTTAGAACATCAAGCGAAGAATATCCGGTACCGAAGTCGTCCATCACCAACTCGATCCCCAGCGCCACCATGTCGAGAAGTGATTTATTTATCTGTTCCGAGCTATCGACAACGGCGGTTTCGGTTATTTCAATCTGGATGTTGCCGGGGTCTATGCGCCGACTGCCAATGAAGCTACGCAGCATTTTGACCAGATATGGCGAAATCAGATCAAGCGCGGAAACGTTGAAGGCTATCTGGATATCAGTTTTGGCGGTGCGTATGGCAACTATGTCTTCGACCAGTTCGCAAACCATGACTGCGGTAATGTCGGTGATAAATCCCGAGACCTCGCACATCGGTATAAAATCACCGGGAGGAACCACGCTGCCGTCGGACTTTATCCACCTCAACAGAGCCTCACCGCCAACGATCTCGCCGGTCAGGAATGATATCTTGGGCTGGTAATAGAAACAAAGCTCGCCGTTATTAAGGGCCTCTTCTATTTCGTCCTGGGTGAGGTCAACTTTTGCCATGCCGTTTTATCTTGATAAGGTCCGCATTTTGCCGATGCGGCGGCATCATACGGGAAATAAACCTGAAACCCAAGGCCGATAAGACAAATACCGATTAAACCTCTACATACGTTAGTATGCATATTCCTTAAACACATGATCTACATTTTTCTGCCA
>CAZEFJ010000079.1:0-9565 GCA_964511465.1 uncultured Hyphomicrobiales bacterium | reverse complement strand
GCGGCATCCGATCCGCTCGCCATACATTACGGTCAGGTTTTTGACGTCTAGAAGCGGCAACTCGCTCATTGTCCGCCAGCCTCGCTGAAAACCGTACCGGCATCCGGGGACATGGTGCCCCGGTATCCCTGCTCACATCTGGTTTGGCAGAAATGACTGTCCGAGCAGACAAACATGCGGCCGCCCCGGTCATCGAGAATGACCTCGTCAAGAAAACTTTCACCGGCGCCGCACAGCGCACAGGGGCGGTCCCATTTCTGGACCTCGAAAGGATGGTCGTCGAAATCCAGGCTTTCCACTTTCGTATAAGGGGGAATGGCGTAAATGCGCTTTTCCCTTCCTGCCCCGAACAATTGCAGGGCCGCCATCCGGTTCATCTTCGGATTGTCGAACTTCGGCGTCGGCGATGGGTCCATGATATAGCGCCCGGCGACTTTCACCGGGTAGGCATAGGTTGTGGCAATCGCACCAAAGCGGGAAATATCTTCGTAAAGTTTCACATGCATAAGTCCGTATTCTTCCAGGGCATGCATCTTCCGGGTTTCGCTCTCTCGTGGTTCGAGAAAGCGCAGGGGGTCCGGAATGGGAACCTGATAGATCAGGATTTGATCCTCGCTCAGCTCTGCTTCTGGTATTCGGTGGCGGGTCTGGATCAGGCTTGCCTGTGCGGTGTCCCCGGTGGTCTTGACGCCGGTGGTTTTGGCAAAGAATTTTCGGATACTGACCGCGTTGGTGGTGTCGTCCGATCCCTGGTCGATCACCTTGAGGATGTCGTCGGGGCCGATAACCGAAGCCGTAAGCTGAATGCCGCCGGTGCCCCAGCCATAGGGCATCGGCATTTCACGGCTGGCGAAAGGAACCTGATATCCGGGAATCGCCACGGCCTTTAGAATGGCGCGACGAATCATTCGTTTCGATTGCTCGTCAAGATAGGCGAAATTATAGGCCTGGTTATCGTAAATCGTCATCTTTGTTACTCCGCCGCTTCGGGCTGGGGCTGGCCGACATTGCGTCGCAGACGCCGGACCAGTTCCAGCTCGGACTGAAAGTCCACGTAGTGGGGTAATTTGATATGCTCGACAAAACCGGTTGCCTGAATGTTGTCGCAGTGAGAGAGCACGAATTCCTCGTCCTGGGCCGGGGCAACCCGGTCCTCATCCAATTCCTTACAGCGCAGGGCGCGATCAACCAGGGCCATGGCAATCGCCTTGCGCTCGTTGTGTCCGAAGGTTAGCCCGTAGCCCCTGGTAAACTGGGGGGGTGATTTTTTTGATCCCTTGAACTGGTTTACCGTCTCGCATTCGGTGATCGTGATATCGCCAATTTCGATGGCGAACCCCAATTCTTCAGGCACCAGTTCCCCCGCCACGCGGCCGAGCCGCGCCTCGCCGACAAAAGCATGATTGCGGGCATAGCCACGCTGGGTCGAATAAGCCAGCGCAAGAATGAATCCTTCGTCCCCGCGGCTCAGGCTTTGCAATCTGATATCCCGGTTGGCAGGAAATTCCAGCGGCTCGCGGCTCAGGTCGCCGACCTCTGCGCTATCATCGTCGCCCTCCGGTGCGGCGTTTTCGATCAGACCCTCGTCGTTCAACAGTTCCATGACTCGCGGCATGGCGTCATCAAGCCGGTTGTCGGCCTGCTCTGCCATTTCAGGTTCCAGCCCTTCGGCGGCCAGTGTGAAATCGAGAAGTCGGTGCGTATAATCGAAGGTCGGGCCCAGTATCTGACCGCCCGGCAAGTCCTTGAATGTCGCCGAAATGCGCCTGTCTATCGCCATCGCCGCGGTGTCTATGGGTTCCGAATAGCCGAACCGGGGCAGGGTTGTCCGATAGGCGCGGATCAGAAAGATCGCCTCGATCAGGTCACCTTGTGCCTGCTTTATGGCAAGGGCCGCAAGATCACGGTCATAGAGCGATCCTTCCGCCATTATACGACTGATCGAATGGCTTAATTGTTCGACGATCTGCTCGGTTGACAATTCGGGGACATCCGGGTTGCCGCGCCGTTTCTCGGCCATCAGGCGGTGCGCATTGTCGATCGCCCGCTCGCCTCCTTTAACCGCAACGTACATGGCTAAATCTCCACTTTCGTGGTTCTCGGCAATGCCGCTATATGGGTCGGGCTGGTGAAAATCCAGTCCAGGCCGAGCGGAAATAAAGTGTAATTATCCGCGACGCGAAGCCACAGCTCTCTGGCCACCCCGGCAACATCAAACCGGCACCTGTCTTTGATGCCCGGTCCCGAGAAATCGGGGCCAGAGCCGGCAACCAGTCGGTCACTTTGCAAAATGACGGTTGCCGAGCGATCCGGGTATTCCACCGTGCCGACGGGCATGGTGTTGCTTGCCTTCGGATCGGCTGTTGCGGACATGACCGCAAACGCCGCCCTGTACGGTGTTTCAAGGATTGGACAGCCGAGATGAAAACGCAAATTGGCGCGGGCCTGCGGGGTATCGCATTCCGGGGCCAGCCAGACCGGCGTGTCGGCATCGGCTAGACAAAGAAGAACAGCTACTGAGCCGCCTTGCAATCCGGCAGGAGCTTCGGGGATAACCGGCAACGGCAAAACGCTTGCCGGTCTGGACATTGCTTTCAGCACCGTACGGAAGCTGGCGGTTGCATCAAAAACACTGTTCTCGAAACCGGCGCTCAAGCTTGTTTCGGCGGCAACGCTCATTCGTCTTCCCCTCGGACCATGGTGAAAAAATCAACCCTGGTCGCGGCCGCCTTTCGTGAACGTTCATCGCGTGCCGCCAGATATTTCATCGCCAAAGGAGCAATAACCCGAGACTGAATATCATCATGCCGGGAAGGGGTTTGCAGAAGCCCGTCGAAAGCCGCCGCCAATTCGGCCCGCCGCCGGTCGCGACCCGCGACATAGGCCTGTCCGATAGTTCCGTTGTCCATGCGCAGCGAACAACGGGTTACCGTCATTTCACCCAGATTGAATCGTCGTCCGTTCCCGCCAGCGCGTCCCCGTACCATGACCAGACCAAATTCCGGCCGGCGCAGGAAGCCGTATCCAGCCCCCTGTCCGTGGGTTCGCCAGTGAAATTCAAGATCTGCCGTCGTGGCCCGTGCCAGCGTTCCCATCCATCGCTGCCGAGGTGTCCTGTCTGTAGCACGGGCGTTTTGTTGGATGTCCATTATGGGGTCTTGATCGGGCAAAACCATCTCCTGGCAGGGGCGTTGTTTATTTGTCTAGACGTCTATATCTATTAAAAGTTATAATGGTTCCATGGGTTGGTTGCACCGACACTTTTGTGAAATTTGTGTGACAGAAACATGTAAATCCGGAGATGCTGGATGGACTGGCAGGCGGGTGAGGCCAAGTGGCGGCAAATTGAACGGTTGTTACTTGGGGAAATATCGAAAGAAATTTTCCGAGCTGGCGAGAGATTGCCGACCGAAATGAATTTGGCCCGGCGGTTCGGGGTTAACCGTCATACGGTGCGTCAGGCGATCGGCTCATTAGCCGAGGCGAATGTTATACGCGTCGAACAGGGGCGTGGGATGTTTGTCCAGGATAATATGCTTGATTATCCTCTTGGCCGCCGTACGAGGTTTTCGCAAATCGTCAGCGGACGGCAGAAATTGCCCCGCAAGCGCCTCGTCGAATGGGAAATACTGCGGGCCGGAAAAAAAATAGCCGGACGGCTGCAGATTCGCAAGAAGGACAGTGTTGTCCGCCTGTTTTCCGTCAGTGAGGCCGATGGTATACCGGTTGCCTGCAGCGAGAGCTTTCTTCCGGCAAAACGATTCGAGGGAATTGAGGAAATATTCTCGCAAACCGGATCGCTGACGGAATCCTTTGCTTTTTTTGGCGTCGATGACTACCAGCGCGACGAAACCAGAATTACCGCGCAACTCCCCTCGCGTCAGATTGCGGCGCTGCTGCGCCAGCCAAGGAACCATCCCGTCCTGGTTACCGAAAAAATTGATATCGACATGTCCGGCATTCCCGTTGAATGTGGTACTACGAGTTTTGCCAGTGACCGGGTAACGTTGCTGGTAAAGGGCATGTGCTGACGGAAAAGTATTCAAATGGGATTGTTTATGACTGGTTTCGCGCAATTCTTGTTTCGCGGTACCATACATAAATTCCGCTGCCGATAATTACGGCGGCACCGGACAATGTCCAGGCGCTTGGCATGTCGCCAAAAACCAGAATCCCCCAGAGGATGGCGGCGACCACCTGAAAATAGGTGAACGGAGCAAGCGTCGAAGCTTCCACGGAATGAAATGCCTTGATCAGCAGGTAGTGTCCGATCGCCCCGGCCACCCCCATGGCGACCATAAGTCCCCATTGGAAGGTGGACAGTTCCTGCCAGTGGAATGGGACCAGGGCCGACAGAACCAGCGCCCCCACCGCGGTCGAATAAAAGGTGGTTGAGCCAGGATCGTCCCTGGTACGAATAATCCTCGTCATCACCATATACAGGGCGAGAAGAACCGCGGTTATCAAAGGCAGCAGGGCTGACCATCCAAGCACGCCCGAGCCGGGCCGGGCGACCAGCAGAACGCCGATAAAGGCGAAGACCACGGCGGTCCATCTCCTTGGCCCCACATATTCACCCAGAAACAGGCCGGAAAGGGCCGTGACCAGCACCGGGGCAAGAAACTGTATCGCCGCCGCGTCCCCTAACTGCATCCGCGTGATTGCCACATACATCGACGAGGTGGCACCGAACAGGGTGGCGGCGCGGATGAATTGCAGGCCCGGACTGCGGGCTCGCAAGAAATCGAACGACCGCCTCTTTGCCGAGTAGACGGTGAAAGTAATAATCGTGTGAAAAAAATACCGGCCCCAAATAATCAGCAGAATCGGGGCGTCTAGGGCGAGATACTTGGCAATAACGTCCATCCCCGCCAGAACGATGCCGGTGACGACGATCATCATGATTGCCGGTGCCAGGGCAACCCGGGAATGAGTAGCGGCGGTAGCCGTCATTATTGAATATACACCATAATATGAGATGATCTGGCAGCTTCGCGCCAATCTTCGCCAGTGTCTATAGCGGCGGGCTCATCATATGTTCTTAGGCCACCTGTCCACAGGCGTGGCCGGAGGCCCAAGCCCATTGAAAGTTGAAGCCGCCCAGATGGCCGGTAACATCAACGGTCTCGCCGATGAAATATAGACCGGGGACAGATTTTACCTGCATTGTTTTTGACGACAGTTCCCCGGTATCGACGCCACCGACGGTGACTTCAGCGGGGCCGTAGCCCTCCGAGCCATCCGGCGTTATCCGCCAGGAGTTTATATGTCCGGCCAGATGACGCAGTTTTTTATCGGATATCTCTGCCAAACGATCGTCACAGTCCGTCCATTCGACCATTCTTTGGGCCAGGCGTTTAGGCAGGAGTTGGGCAAGCGCCGTGCCCACCTTCTTCTTGGGGTGAATGTTCCGGGCCTCTTTAAGATGCCGGAATATATCGGTGCCGGGCAGTAAATCTACGGTAATGATATCACCTTTGCGCCAGTACGACGAAATCTGCAAAATTACCGGCCCGCTGAGGCTCCTATGGGTAAACAGCAGAGCCTCGGTAAATTGCACCTTGCCAAGCTTGACTGTCGCGTTCAGGGAAATCCCCGCAAGCCCGTCAAGCAGGGCCAGGGTGTCGGCGTCGGGGACCAGCGGCACCAGGCCGGGACGTGGATCAATCACATTAAGGCCGAACTGTCTGGCGATGTCATAGCCAAATCCGCTTGATCCAATTTTTGGAAGTGACGGTCCGCCGGTGGCTATAACAAGGGCTTTGGCGGTGAATGATCCACGATCGGTTTCGACGGTGAAGAAATTTCCGTCTTTGCAAATTTTGGCTACATTTGTCCTGGTTTTAACACTGGTGCCCCGTGCCTCATCAAGCAGCATGTCGATGATCTGCTGGGCCGATTCGTTGCAGAACAACTGGCCATGATCACGTTCATGATATGAAATGCCGTGCTTTTCCACCAAGGCAATGAAATCGTGTGGGGTGTAGCGCCCAAGTGCCGATAAGCAAAAGCGCGGGTTGTCGGATAAATAGTCGGCGGCCGAGACATGAAGGTTGGTGAAGTTTGATCGCCCGCCGCCGGAAATACGTATCTTTTGCCCCACCTTGGCGGCGCTGTCGATTACCATAACCCGTCGTCGGCGTTTGTTCGCTTGCCCCGCGCACATAAGCCCGGCCGCTCCTGCGCCGATGATTATAATGTCGATATCCTGCATCGGCGAGGTATAGCTTAAGACCCTGACATAGCCAAGTCTGGCGGCCTGAGGAGATATTAATGAAAACAGACAGAATCGATCATTTTGTCCTTACCGTGGCGTCGATTGACGCTACCTGCGATTTCTACTCGAAAGCGCTGGGTATGGAGGTGGTCACGTTCGCGGAAGGCCGTAAGGCACTGGCCTTTGGCGCACAGAAAATCAACCTGCATCAGTCGGGAGATGAATTTTTACCAAATGCCGGGCGGCCAATGCCGGGAAGCGGCGATTTTTGCCTTATAACCACTACTCCGCTTGATGATGTTATCGCTCACCTTAAGTCCGTCGCAGTGCCGATAGAGGAAGGACCAGTTGCCCGCACCGGAGCAACCGGTTCAATTCGTTCAATCTATCTGCGCGACCCGGATCGTAATCTGATCGAATTATCGGAGTACATATAGTAGGTTCAGCGATTACTGCATGCATGCCATGTGTCGTGCGCCCTGACAGGCCAGGCTGCGGAAATTCCACAGGCTCTTTATATATGTGAGCACATCTTCAGCTTCCCTGCGCGAAAGAGTTTCCTTCCAGGCGATCATCCGTTTATTGCGCTCTGATCCGTTGAGTATGGTATCCACCAATTGCCGGTCAGGGTGGTGCCAGGCGTGACCGTCATCGTTCAGGGCCGGGGCGACGAAACCGTACTTATCCTTGGCGTAGGGGTCGTCGGGCCTCTCGCCGGTTCCTCCGGGACCGTGACAGTCCTGGCAGTTGTTGATGTAAATTTGTCTGCCCCGATTAATTGTCTTGGCTGATATCCGGTCGCTCCCTTCGAAGCCGGTCCAGGTTTTTCCGCCGTCTCCACTAGTCATGACGCCCCCCGTATCGGCCAGGGCGTAACTACGGTTTGGCCGGTCAGGCGAGATCGCCAATCCAATGATTACCCGGTCCTGAAAATCTGAAGATACCGTTTCCCAAGGTAGTCTGTCGGCCTGTGTTTTAACCAGTCCGATACCATAGATAAAAGCTGTTTGATCCCCATCCGGGGCCGAATATGCCATGGTCGCGGGGCGTTGAACGGGGAAACCTGCCTGCCATTTGATTCCGCCGTCACGACTGACCTTAACCCCTTTAATAGTCGCGGCGAATAGCGTCTGGTCGTCCTTCGACGAGGCGGAAATTGAAAACACCCTCTCCGGTGCCTCGGCCATGCGGTGCCAGCTAACGCCACCATCACGACTGACCTGCAGGTCATCATTGATGCCGTATAAAATGTTTGGATTTACAGGGCTTACGGTAATCGTCTGAAATGCAACGGAACCGGACGCTCCATCCGATATCTTGCGCCAGGTTAGTCCTCCGTCATCGGATGTCATGACCCCAAGATTTTCACCGTTCCTGAATTTTCCGCTGAGATAAAGTTTTTTTGGCTTATTTGGATGGACTGCAAGCGCCGTGATGTCGGCGTTCAAATCAGATACTCTGGTTGCAAGACCATCGGCGGTGCTGGCAAAAAGGCCATTGTGAGTCGCAAGCAGAATCCTTTCCGGATTGTTCGGGTCTACAGCGATGCCATGTATGTGACTGAGACTGTCCGAAGGTATGGTTTCAGCACTGGCAACGAATGGGATACCCAAAAACATGGCCAGGAACACAACCCAAATTCTATTGCCGGAATTATCCATATATCCTTATTTTCTTTTGGCGGTGAATGCATGTCTGCAAACTGCCACTACCGCCGCTAACGGAAAACCGCGGTGGGTCTCAGACTTTATGCGAATCGAGTGATTGGCTGAGTTTGTTGCGATAATCCTGATTGACATAGGCCGACCCATATCCGGCCAGCCGGGGCCGGTGAAAATATGTGCCGTGATTCGTCAGCCCGGGTGTCTCCGAGAACCGACGACAGGGGTATGCGTCGATTTACGGACGTGGGGACGTCCCTCGGAAACGCCCGGGTTGTTCTGATAGCCAGTCGATATGGTCTATCCCGTTGTTCATGTTCACTATGCCAAGCCTGGTCTTTCATGGTCATAATAGCTTCCTGACATTGGCGCCGCGATTATGTGTTAAACTTGCAGAAATACGGTTTGTCCCGGATGTCCAGCACTGTTACGAAGAGATTTAAATGTATCGGTGTTACCTAAGTTCGTCACAAGCAGGGAATTTTGTGACAGATTATGACAATCGGCCGGTTGGGCAAGTTTTGTCGCATTTTTTTCAGCGATAATGGGGTTACAGCTTCATATACTGATGACCATGACAAATTCACCCCACATATTGGTGGTCGATGACCACAAGGAAATACGGGATCTGGTCCGCCGGTTTCTCGAACAGCATGGGATGCGGGTAAGAGTCGCACCCGATGGCAAGTTGATGCGCCAGATACTGTCAGAGCATCGGATTGATCTGGTCGTTCTTGATTTGATGCTGCCGGGTGAGGACGGGCTGACCCTGTGCCGCAACCTGAGAGCGGAATCATCTATCCCGGTGGTTATGTTGACCGCTATGGGAGAGGAGACCGATCGCATAGTCGGTCTTGAGATGGGTGCCGACGATTATGTGGCCAAGCCTTTTAATCCGCGTGAGCTTCTTGCCCGGATCAAGGCTGTGCTGCGTCGCGCCAGCAGCCTTCCCGACAAGGAGCGGTTGCCGGATGAATCCATGGTTGCCTTTGATCGCTGGACTTTCAATATAGCCAAGCGCCAATTGCAAAATATTGACGGCGTTATCGTTCCGTTAAGTACCGGCGAGTTTAACCTTCTCCTCACCTTTATCCACCACTCCGGCCATGTTCTTAACCGTGACCAGCTTATGGATTTAACCAAGGGCCGTGATTCGACGCCGTTCGACCGCAGCATAGATACTCAGGTGAGCCGCCTGCGCAAAAAGATAGAAGTCGATCCCAAGGCTCCGCAACTTATCAAGACGGTATGGGGTGGAGGCTATGTTTTTACACCAGAGGTGGAAAATAAATGAGGCGGTTTCTTCCGCAAAGCCTCGCCGGGCAGACGATAATAGTTCTGCTTATCGGATTGACCGTATCCCACATTATCAGCATGACCATCTATACCGTTGATCGGGCGGAAGTTCTTACCATGTCCGGGGGGCGCCAAATAACCTATCGTATTGCCGCTATTACCCGTCTGCTTGACACCACCCCGGAGGAATGGCGCTATCGTATCCTGCAAGCTACCAACAGCGAGACCCTCAGTGTCACCGAGGCACCGGTTAGCCTGCTTACGGAAGATCGAACCCACGGCTTTGCAAACGCGCTTTTAAAAAAGCGTCTGGCCGGTCTGATCGGCACAACCGATAAAAGCCGGGTTATGGTGCAGATTGTCGATGCCAAGGATAAGCCAAACATGGATA
>CAZEFJ010000078.1:0-9635 GCA_964511465.1 uncultured Hyphomicrobiales bacterium | reverse complement strand
TCCATTTTCAAGGCCCATGATACTTCGAGTGATCCAGAATTAATCCAGGTAAAAAGGTTTATTATTCCGGTATTTCCGGCGAACACCACATCCCGGAAGGTAATGATGGCGAGTATTGCCGACAACAACATGGCGCCACAGGTAATCCACTGGGCGGCTTTGTCATAGCCTGCCTTGCCTTCTTTCTCATCGGGCGATGCAAAGGCTATGGCAGCGGCTATTATTGAGCCAATAAGCGGCAGAAATACTGAGAATACAGCCATGCTATCCCTTCATCACGTTAATATCTTCAACCGCGATGGAGCCACGGGCGCGGAATAAGGCGACCAGTATGGCAAGGCCAATCGCTGCCTCGGCTGCCGCCACGGTAAGAATGAACATAGAGAAAACCTGCCCGACCAGATCGCCAAGCTCGGCCGAAAAGGCAACCATATTAATGTTAACCGCCAACAGTATCAGCTCGATCGACATCAGGATGACTATGACATTCTTGCGATTTAGAAAAATCCCGAAAAGCCCCAACGAGAACATGATCGCCGACAGGCTGAGATAATGGGAAAGGCCAATTTCCAGCATTATATTCCCTTCCCCACCTTAACCTTGTGAATCTTTATCGAACCACTTCGCGCCACCTGTTCCGATATTTTCTGTTTACGCACTCCGGTGCGCTTTCGATGGGTCAAAACGATCGCCCCGATCATTGCGATCAGAAGGACCAGACCGGAGGCCTGAAAAAGGTACATGTAATGAGTGTATATGACTTCCCCTATGGCCTGGGTGTTGGTAACGGTTCCGGGGTCGGGAATTGGCGCCGCACCGTAGGTTCCCCCTCCCGAGTTAATTTTCCATCCGCCGGCGACAACCAGCAGTTCGACCATAAGTATAAAACCGATGGTACCGCCGATCGGAAGGTATTTAAGGAAGCCCTGGCGCATCTCGACAAAATGGATGTCCAGCATCATAACCACGAACATGAACAGCACCGCGACCGCTCCAACGTAGACGATGACCAGGATCATCGCCAGAAACTCGGCTCCGAGAAGCACAAACAGCCCGGCCGAGTTGAAAAAAGCGAGAATCAGGAACAATACCGAATGAACCGGATTGCGCGATGAAATAACCATCACCCCAGATGCCACGGTAATTGCCGCGAACATGTAGAACGACAGTCCCTGAATTATTGTCGAAGGTTCCATCTAGCGTCTCACATCTGTCATATGGTTTATTTTCATCATCTGTAACGGGCGTCGCTGGCGATACGTTCGGCTATTTCCGTCTCCCAGCGCTCTCCATTGGCAAGCAGCTTTTGCTTGTCGTAGAAAAGTTCCTCACGGGTTTCGGTGGCGTACTCGAAATTTGGTCCCTCGACTATCGCGTCGACCGGACAGGCTTCCTGACACAGGCCGCAATAGATACATTTTGTCATATCAAGGTCATAGCGGGTGGTGCGACGGCTGCCGTCGTCGCGCGGAGCCGACTCGATAGTGATTGCCTGGGCCGGGCAAACCGCCTCGCACAGTTTGCACGCGATACACCTTTCCTCGCCGGAAGGATATCGGCGAAGCGCATGTTCACCGCGGAAGCGGACACTTATAGGACCTTTTTCGAAGGGATAGTTAATCGTCACCTTGGGCTTGAAAAAATAGCGCAGGGTGACGGCAAAGCCGGAAACAAATTCAGCTAAAAATATGGTTCTGGCGGCGCGGCGGATAAAGCTCATTATCTCCCCCTCACCCGCTAACCGGCAGCAGGTCGAAAGTCACCAGCACGCCCGAAACCACGGCCACGGCGGCCAGGGAAATAGGCAAAAAGACCTTCCATCCCAGACGCATTAACTGATCGTAGCGATAGCGCGGGAAGGTAGCCCGGACCCAGAGAAAGATGAAAAGCATTGCCGCGATCTTTATTATCAGCCAGACCGGCCCCGGCAGCCAGTTAAACGGCGCAATATCAAACGGCGGCAGCCATCCGCCAAGGAACAGGATAGAGGTCATCGCCGACATCAACATCATGTTGGCGTATTCGCCAAGAAAGAAAAGAGCAAACGTCATGGCCGAATATTCAACGTTGAAACCCGCCACAAGTTCGGCTTCGGCCTCGGCCAGATCGAACGGATGGCGGTTGGTTTCGGCAAGTGTCGAAATAAAGAAAATTACCGCCATCGGAAACAGCGGTATGACAAACCACATGTCCTTTTGCGCCATAACTATGTCGCTGAGGTTTAGCGAGCCCGACAAAAGTACGACGGTAATCACGACAAAGCCCATCGAGACCTCGTAAGACACCATCTGCGCCGCCGAGCGAAGCGCCCCAAGGAAGGCGTATTTGGAATTGCTGGCCCATCCCGCCATCAGAACTCCGTATACTCCGAGCGACGATATGGCGAGCAGATACAGTATCCCGACATTGATATTGGCAAGCACCATGCCATCGCCGAAAGGTATTACCGCCCAGCCGATAAGGCCCAGCAGAAGGGTCAGGCAGGGGGCCAGTATGAACACCACCCGGCTGGCCCCGGAGGGAATGACCGTTTCCTTCAAAAACAGTTTCAGTCCGTCGGCAAGCGGTTGCAAAAGACCGAACGGACCAACCACATTCGGTCCCTTGCGCATCTGCATCGCACCGATCACCTTGCGTTCGGCATAGGTCAGGTAGGCCACCGCGACCAGCAAAGGCACGACAATCACCAGAATCTTGATTATGATCCACAACGCAGGCCACAGATAATTGCTCCACATATCAGCCATCGGTGCCGGTCTTCCTTTCAGCCGAAGCGACAAGCGCCTCGCAACACAGGGCCATGGTCACCGATGACCGGCTGATCGGATCGGTCATATAAAAATTGCCGATTACCGGGCTGAACGGGGCCGGGTCGATCTTTCCCTTTTTGCCGAAAGACCTCCATGATGCAGCGACGGTTTCCCCTATGGCGTCAAACGCCGGGTTAATCCCGGCCATCCTGGTACGAACCTGATCGATATTGTCCAATTTCGGCGAATGGCCAAGGGCCAGCGACAGTTTGGCCAGTATCTTCCAGTCCTCGCGGGCCTCACCCGGCGGGAACACGGCGTGGGCGGTCCGCTGGACACGTCCCTCGGTGTTGACATAGGTGGCTGATTTTTCGGTATAGGTGCAACCGGGAAGAATAACATCGGCCCGGGCCGCCCCGGCGTCGCCGTGATGACCCTGATAGACAACAAAGGCGCTGCCCAGACGATCCATGTCGATTTCGTCGGCACCAAGCAGATAAACCACTTCGATCTTGCCCCTGGATGCACCGTCAAGGATGCCTTCAACATCCAGCCCGCCCTTTCCGGGGAGAAAATCCAGATCCATTCCGCCAACCCTGGCGGCGGCGGTGTGCAGCACGTTAAAGCCGTTCCAGCCGTCTTTTTTATCGGTCGCCTCAATTATCATGCCGCTTTTTTCGGCGACCCTGCGAGCCGCCTCAAGAATTGCCGAACCATCGTCGCGAACCAGTGCCCCCTGGCCTATAATCAACATTGGGCGGGCCGCTTTCTCGAGTACCTTGGCAAAGGCATGCTTCCCGGAAGATATATCATCCAGAATATTAAAGTCACTTCCTAATTCTTTGTAATCATAGGTTAAGTTACCTACGTCACCTATGGCGCCAACGCTGAAACCGCCCTTGATGAAACGCTTTCTCAGCCGCGCATTAATTATCGCTGCCTCGTGCCTGGGATTGGCACCGACGATCAGACATGCGTCCGCTTCCTCAATTCCGGCAATGGTGGTGTTAAACAGGTACGAGGCCCGGCATGAGGCGTCCAGTTTGGTGCCATCCTGACGGCAATCGACGTTAGGCGAGCCGATTGCGCTCATCAGTTCTTTCAGCACGGTCATCGATTCGCAATCGGCCAGATCACCGGCTATCGCCGCGACGGCATCACCTTTAAGCCCTTTTAGCCGGTCGGTTATGGCTGTTATGGCCTGGTCCCAACTTACCGGGCGAAGTTTGCCGCCGATCCGCACATAAGGTGTATCCAGACGCTGGCGTTTAAGCCCGTCATAGGCAAACCGCGTCTTGTCCGAAATCCATTCCTCGTTAACATCCTCGTTAAGGCGGGGCAGGATACGCATAACCTCGGAACCACGGCTATCGACGCGGATGGCGCATCCGACGGCGTCGAGTACGTCTATGGACTCGGTTTTCGTCAGTTCCCAGGGGCGTGCCGTAAACGAATATGGAGCGGATGTCAGGGCTCCGACCGGGCAAAGATCAATCATGTTGCCGGAAAGCTCCGACGACAGCGTTTTCTCGACATAGGTTCCCACTTCCATGTGGGTACCCCGCCCTGTTGCTCCCATCTCGGGAACCCCGGCTACTTCGGTCGAAAAGCGGATGCAGCGGGTGCAGTGAATACACCGGGTCATCACCGCCTTGATAAGAGGACCAAAATACTTGTCCTTGACGGCCCGTTTGGCCTCGGCATAACGGCCCCGGTCCCCCCCGTAGGCCATCGCCTGATCCTGGAGGTCGCATTCTCCGCCCTGATCGCATATCGGGCAATCCAAAGGGTGATTGATAAGCAGGAATTCCATCACACTGCGACGCATCTTGCGGACTTTCTCGGAATTGGTGGTAATCACCATCCCCTCGCCGACCGGCATCGCGCATGAGGCCACCGGCTTGGGTGCCCGCTCCATTTCGACCAGACACATCCGGCAGTTACCGGCGATCGACAGCCTTTCATGAAAGCAGAATCGCGGTATCTCGATCCCGGCCTGCTCACAGGCCTGCATCACCGTCAATCCCGGTTCCACTTCCACTTCAATACCGTCGATAGTCAGCTTTGGCATACTCTTTCCCTAGGCCGCCCTGTTTGCCTGATCGGCGTGATAATCGGCGATACGTTTTTCCATATCACCACGAAAATGCCGGATTAATCCCTGGATCGGCCAAGCCGAAGCGTCGCCAAGGGCGCAGACCGTATGCCCTTCAATCTGACGGGTGACTTCTTCCAGCAGGTCGATTTCGTCTATACTGGCATTGCCGATTGCCATCCGCTCCATCATCTTCGACATCCATGGCGTTCCCTCGCGGCAAGGCGTGCACTGGCCACAGCTTTCATGGGCGTAAAAGCGGGAAAGCCGGGCAATCGCTTTGATTATGTCGGTAGACTTGTCCATGACTATCACCGCCCCGGTGCCAAGGCCCGATTTAAGCTCTTTAAGGGAATCAAAATCCATCAGGGCCGTTTCGCACAATGGCCTGGTAAGGACCGGAACCGAAGATCCGCCGGGGATCACCGCCTTCAGATTATCCCAGCCGCCGCGCACGCCACCGGCGTGACGCTCGATCAAATCCTTCATCGGAATCCCCAACTCTTCCTCGACGATGCAGGGATTGTTGACATGCCCGGAAATGCCGAACAGCTTGGTGCCTGTATTATTCTGGCGGCCCAATCCGGCAAACCATTTTCCGCCCCGGCGCAGAATAGTCGGCGCGACGGCAATGGTTTCGACATTGTTGACCGTCGTCGGACAGCCATAGAGACCGACATTGGCCGGGAACGGGGGCTTCATACGGGGCTGGCCCTTGTCGCCTTCGAGGCTTTGCAGCAGCGCGCTTTCCTCGCCGCAGATATAGGCCCCGGCCCCCATATGGACATGAAATTCAAAATCCCAACCGGAACCACAGGCGTTTTTACCTATAAGGCCTGCCTCGCGGGCCTCGTCTATGGCCCGTTGCAGCGCCTCGGCCTCACGCAGGAACTCACCGCGAATGTAGACATAGGCGGTGTGCGCGCCCATCGCAAAAGAGGCCAGCAGGGCACCCTCGATCAGCTTGTGGGGTTCGTTGCGAAGAATTTCCCGGTCCTTGCAGGTTCCGGGTTCACCCTCGTCGGCGTTTATCACCAGATAATGCGGCAGTTCGGATAATTCCTTGGGCATGAACGACCATTTAAGCCCGGCCCCGAAACCGGCACCGCCGCGCCCCCGCAGTCCCGAGCCCTTGATTTCATTAACGATCCCGTCCCGGCCCTTTTCAATGATCGACTTGGTGCCGTCCCAATCGCCACGCGAACGAGCCCCCTTAAGGCCGTCCTGCCCAAGCCCGTAAATATTGGTGAAGATGCGATCCTTGTCTTTAAGCATCACCACCCCCGCCGCCATCTTTCAAGGTGGTTAGTCCGGCGGCCGGCTCACTTCCCTTGCGACCGCTCTGAGGCCCAGGATTGATGCTGTTTCCACCTTTTATCGCCGCCAGAACGGTCTCGACACCAGAACCGTCCAAATCTTCATAATAATCGTCGCCGATCTGCATCATCGGCGCGTTGACGCAGGCCCCAAGGCATTCGACTTCCGAGAGGGTGAACATGCCATCTTCGGTGGTTTCGCCAAAATCGATACCCAGGCTTTCGCGGCATTTGGCGACAACCTCGTCGGCGCCACGCAGCCAGCATGAAATATTGGTACATACCTGAACATGGTGTTTACCCACCGGCTCAAGGTTGTACATGGTATAAAATGTCGCCACCTCATATACATTCATCGGGGATATTTCGAGAAATTCAGCAATGTAATCCATCGCCGCCGTCGGCAGCCATCCGTCGTTCTGGCGCTGGGCGAGGTCGAGCAGCGGCATAACCGCGCTTCTTTGACGGCCATCGGGATACTTGGCTATATGCGCCGCCGCCAGTTTTTTATTTTCACTATTGAAGACGAAGCTCTCCGGCTGCTTGAAGGTTTCAGTTTTTGCGCTCATCTGTCGACCTCACCGAAAACGATGTCCAGAGAGCCAAGATTGGCGACGATATCGGCCAGCATATGGCCCCTGGAAATGAAATCCATGGTCTGCAAATGGGCAAATCCTGGCGAGCGAATCTTGCACCGGTATGGCCGGTTGCTGCCGTCCGACACCAGATATACGCCAAATTCTCCCTTCGGAGCCTCGACCGCGGTGTAGGTTTCACCGGCCGGGACGTGATAGCCTTCGCTGAACAGCTTGAAGTGATGGATCAAAGCCTCCATCGATTCCTTCATTTCGGCCTTGGGAGGAGGCGATATCTTGCGGTCCAGGCATTTGACCTGACCGGCGGGCATGTCATTCAGGCATTGCCTGACTATTTTTATGCTCTCGCGAATCTCGGCCATGCGAACCAGATAGCGGTCGTAACAATCGCCGTGGGTACCGACGGGAATGTCAAAATCCATCTTGTCGTAAACATCGTAGGGCTGGGACTTGCGTAAATCCCAGGGTACCCCGGTGGCCCGCAGATTGGGACCGCTATAGCCCCAGTCCATGGCCTGTTCGGCGGTAATTGATCCGATATCCACCGAGCGCTGTTTGAAAATGCGGTTTTCATTAAGCAGGGCTTCGCAATCCTCAAGCACCTTGGGATAGCTTTCCGTCCATTTGTATATATCGTCCGCCAGACCGTCGTCGGGCATATCGAAGGAGACGCCGCCGGGCCTGAAATAATTCATGTGCATGCGCGCCCCGGAAACCCGCTCGCAGAACTCCATAAGGTGTTCACGTTCCTCGAATCCATAGAGCATCGGGGTCATTGCGCCAATGTCCATGGCGTATGCGCAGATGGTAAAGGTATGGTTGAGAAGGCGGCCTATTTCAGCGAACAGAACACGGATATACTGGCCACGCGGCGGCACGTCTATGCCAAGAAGCTTCTCTACCGCGAGGGCGAAGGCATGCTCTTGATTTTGTGGGGAAACATAGTCAAGGCGGTCGAAATAGGGTACCGCCTGAAGATAGGTTTTATTCTCTATCAGCTTTTCCGTGCCACGGTGCAGCAGCCCGATATGGGGGTCGGCGCGTTCGATAACCTCGCCGTCCATCTCCAGAACCATGCGCAGGACACCGTGCGCCGCAGGGTGTTGCGGGCCAAAGTTCAAAAAGTAATTTCTAATCTCGGTTTCAGCCATCAGTCCTGCTCCTTCGCCTTGTCGTCTTCCGGAGAAGCGGAGGGAAGCGGCGGCAGCCCTTCCCAGGGACTGAGAAAATCGTAGCCGCGAAATTCCTGGGTAAGTTTTACCGGCTCATAAACAACCCGTTTGAGTTCATCGTCATAGCGCACCTCGACATAACCGCTTAGCGGAAAATCCTTGCGTAACGGGTGCCCCTTAAAGCCATAATCCGTCATTATCCGGCGCAGGTCGGGATGATCAGAGAAATAAACCCCGAAAAGATCCCATACTTCCCTTTCCCACCAGTTTGCCGAACTGAAAACACCGGTTACCGACGGCACGGGGGTATCGGCGTCGGTAGTAACCTTGATTCGCAAACGCGTGTTGTGGGTCAGGCTGAGCAGGTTATAGACCACCTCGAAACGGTTTTCGCGCCCGGGATAGTCGACGCCGCAAACATCCATCAATTGCTTGAACTGGCAATTAACGTCATCGCGCAGGAAAGTCATAACCTTGACGATCACCTCACGGCGAACGACAACAATCAACTCGTCGCTGGAGATTTCGGTTTCAACAACCTCCTGCGACAGAGTTCCGGTTATGTATTCACTTAATTCCTGTAAAGCCGGGTTCATAGTTCCTCAAAAAAACGATAAAACCAATCAAAGACAAATTAGCGCCAAAGTACCCCTGTTCTCTTTATTTTTTTCTGCAACTGGAGAATTCCGTACAACAGGGCCTCGGCCGTCGGTGGACATCCGGGGACATAGATATCAACCGGAATAATCCGGTCGCATCCACGTACTACGGAATATGAATAATGGTAGTAGCCGCCGCCATTGGCGCACGAGCCCATGGAAATTACATAGCGTGGCTCGGCCATTTGATCGTAAACCTTGCGAAATGCAGGGGCCATCTTGTTGGTCAGCGTTCCGGCAACGATTATTACATCCGACTGACGCGGACTGGGCCTGAACACCAGTCCGAAACGATCAATGTCGTAACGGCTGACTGCGGAATGCATCATTTCCACCGCACAGCATGCCAGACCGAAGGTCATCGGCCATAACGATCCGGTACGTGCCAGATTGACCAGATTGTCCAGATTGGCGAGGACAAACCCTTTATCCTTCAGCTCGCCGGTAAACTGTTCAAGCATCGCATCCGGCCCCGATGTCGCCGTCCCGGCATCCGAGGCGGGGGCTGTGGTGTTTCCTACTCCCACTCCAAGGCCCCCTTCTTCCATTCATAGATAAAGCCGATGGTGAGAATGCCGAGGAACGCCATCATCGACCAAAACCCGAAAACCCCGATTTTGCCCAAAGATACCGCCCACGGAAAAAGGAATGCTACTTCAAGGTCAAAAATAATGAACAGGATGGCGACCAGGTAAAAGCGGACGTCAAATTTAGTGCGGGCGTTGCCGAAGGGATCGAAACCGCACTCATAGGCTGATGTTTTTGCGGTATCGGGGTGCTGGCGCACGACAATTAACGATGCCCCGACGATAACCGCCGACAATACGGCGGCAATGCCAACAAAGATCAGAATTGGAAGGTATTCAGTAAGCAACAAGTCCACGACACGCCTCCCCTTCCCCTTAATTCCCCTTGATTGTCGTACCCTACAGTGCCCCCGGACCATGACCAAGGACAAATTAGCCCATATTTACCCAGATTCTCTGGAAAATAAATGGCGGGAGTGACGGGACTCGAACCCGCGGCCTCCGGCGTGACAGGCCGGCG
>CAZEFJ010000077.1:1436-9712 GCA_964511465.1 uncultured Hyphomicrobiales bacterium | reverse complement strand
GCGGGCGATGTCGGCAATATCCAAGGTCTGGTATTCTTCTTCGCTGATTATCCCTTGATCACAGGCCCGGACGAAAAGTGTTTCGCCAGGCTCTTTACCCAGTTCCCCGGCGCGAACGGCGTCTCGAACCTTGTTATTTGCGGGCATCGCATCGACAACCTTGTCCAATGCCGCTTCCAGTCGGCCGAGGCCATTTTTTCCGGCAACCGGAATATGGATATCTGAAGTCAGATGGAGGCGCATCTCGCCATCATACATCAACCCATTTGCGATAAGTCCACCCATTTCGTCGCTCGGCCTCTTCATTGATTGGCCCAACGGAAACGCCAGACGTTTCAGAACCCAGGCGACAAAGCGGTTGGGGAAATTATCCAGAACCCCGACCAGTGCCTCTTCTATCTTGAACAGCGCCAGACTGCACGACCAGTGAAGCAGGGCAAGATCACGATCCGGTCTGCCGTCGTCATGAAATTTTTTCAGCCCGCACGAAGCCAGGTACATCCATGCCAGGGCATCGGCCATCCGCCCGGTAATTTTCTCGCGCCGCTTAAGAGAGCCGCCAAGAGTAGCCATGGCACCGTCGGAAATCAGCGCGAACGCGGCGCTGAAACGGCTAAGCTGGCAAAAGTAATCGGCTTCGGCGCCAGTACTGGGCGAGGTAACAAATCTGGCACCCGTAAGACCGATTAGAAAGGCCCTGACGGCGTTTTTTGAAACGAAACCTATATGGCCGAAAAAAGCCTTGTCAAAGCGGCCAAGATCGCTGGTTGTCACCGCCTCCATCTCGTCATGAACGAAAGGATGACAGCGGATTGCCCCCTGGCCGTAAATGATAAGCGAGCGGGTCAGGATATTCGCTCCCTCGACGGTTATCGCGATCGGAACCCCGATATAGCCACGGCCGAGAATATTGTTCGGTCCCCGGCAGATCGCCGCCCCGGCCCGAATATCGAAGGCATCGTTGACACAGCGACGCATACCCTCGGTCAGATAGGCCTTGGCTATCGCCGAAAGTACCGCCGGTTTTTCTCCCGCGTCAACGGCGGCACAGGTCAATATCCTGGTAGCGTTCATCAAATAGGTATAGCCGCCGATCCGGGCCATCGCCTCTTCGACCCCTTCAAAACGCCCGACCGGCATGTTGAATTGTTCGCGCACCGTGCCGTAGGCGCCGACCACCCGTGCCGCCAGCTGGGCCGCCCCGACCGACAGCGACGGCAGCGATATGGAACGCCCGGCGGCCAGCGATTCCATCAGCATCCGCCAGCCGTTGCCGATACCATCCTCGCCGCCGATAACGAAACTCAGGGGAATAAATACATCCTTGCCGAAGATCGGCCCGTTCTGGAACGGAACCCCCATCGGATCATGATGATCGCCGATCTTAATTCCTTTAAGATCGGGGGGAAGCAGGGCGCAGGTGATACCACGCTCGACCTTGCCGCCCAACAGCCCGTCAGGATCAAAAAGTTTGAACGCCAGCCCAACCACCGTTGCCACCGGGGCCAGAGTGATATAACGCTTGGCAAAATTCAGCCTTATCCCAAGCACCTCCTTGCCCTTGAATTTAGCCCGGCAGACGACGCCTGTGCTTTTTGTCGAAGCGGCGTCGGAACCGGCTTCCGGCCCGGTCAGGGCAAAACAGGGAACTTCCTTGCCGCTGGCCAGACGCGGCAGATAATGTTTTTTCTGCTCGTCGGTGCCGTAATGGAGAAGAAGTTCGCCCGGACCAAGTGAATTTGGCACCATGATCGTGACCGCCGCCGAAACGCTGTGACTGGAAATTTTGGTGATAACCTGGGAATGGGCGATTGCCGAAAAACCGAGACCACCATACTCCTCGGGAATAATCATCCCGAAGAAACGCTCCCGCTTGATGAAGTTCCATACCTTTTTGGAAAAATCACGGTCCTGCGCGACCTGCCAGTCGTCGATCATCGCACATAGTTTTTCCGTCGGCCCGTCGATGAAGGCGCGCTCATCCTCGGTTAACTGTTGAGGCTTGAAATCAAGCAGCTTTTTCCAGTCGGGATCACCAGAAAAAAGTTCACCGTCCCACCAAACTGAGCCCGCCTCAAGGGCGGCGCGTTCGGTATCTCCCATAGTCGGAAGTATTTTTCCCACCATCTTTAAAAGCGGCGCGGAAACAACAACCCGGCGTATGTAAGGGCAACCGAAAAGGCTCACCAGCAGGGCGACAATGACAGCCGCCGTCCAGAATAACGGGCCCGGTCCGTCCGCGACATAACAGGCGGCCAGCCATACCACCACCATCGACAGCCAGGCCCAATAGCCGCGCCCCCGATAAAGGAGAACGACAAAAAGAAGAATTCCGATAATCACAAGAAGATATGTTGCAGGCATTTCGTCAATTCCTCAGAGGTTTACCGAGCTTAAGCATATGTTCGATCCTGGCGATAGTATCCGGTTTCCTGACCAGATTGTCGAAGGCCCGCCTCTCTAGGGCGAGAAGATCATCCTCGTTCAGGGTTTCGGTAATATCCGTATCGCCACCGCTTAGCACATTCGCCAATTCATCGGCGACAACCGCATCGTGATGGCTCGCCAGACCGCGTTTGAGAAAACCGTCCACCGCCATTTTCATCGCCACCCTGGCCGATGGGCCGGGAAGAGATATTTCCTGGATCGGCGGCGGACTGTATCCGGCGACCATTTCCAGCGCCCTTGCCTTGGCGTCGGCAAGCAGTCGATAGCGGTTCATGGTAATTACGTCGTCCGGGCGCAAAAACAGGTAATCCATGGCCTCGTCCGCCGACTTTGCCACCGTCGCCATGGAAATTGTCTCAAACGCTTTTACCACCGGGATCATTGGACCACCATGGCGTTTGGCACTGGCCGCCCAGCGCATCAGCATTTCCTTGCAGCCGCCCCATCCGGGAACGATCCCGACCCCCGCCTCGACCAGCCCGATATAGGTTTCCGAATGAGCCTGAACCGCGTCACAATGCAGCAAAACCTCGCAACCGCCGCCCAGGGCCATGCCGGAAGGCGCCCCAACCACCGGAAACGGGGCATGTTTCAGCGCCTTGTAGGTATCCTGGCCCTTGCGGATCATCCACCTTATGATAAACCACAGCCTCAGTCTGGCCGGAACCAGCAGCAGCGCCAGATTAGCGCCGACCGAGAAATTGGAGCCGTCGTTGTATATTACCATCGCCTTGTAATCGTCGGCGACGATCTTGATCGATGTACGGATCATCGACAGGATCAATGGGTTCAGTGAATTCATCTTGGAATGAAATTCCAGGCAGGTCACGCCGTCACCGATATCCCACAGGCTGGCCGATGCGTTCCCGGCCAGCGGCTCGGTACGCAGCTTGATGTCCGAAAGCAGCAGCACCCCGTCGGGCCTTGGAATATCTTTGTATCCACCCTTGATATCGAAATACTGACTCCGCCCGTCGACAACCCGGTAGAATGTCCCCTCGCCCACCGATTTAAGAATATCCGGGACCACTTGGCCGTCGGCCTTCAGCCTTTCCGCGAACCATGCCGGACCCAGCCTGTCGATAATCTCGAAGGGGCCGAATTTCCAGTTGTAGCCAAGCCGCATCGCCTCGTCGATCGCGACTATGTCGTCGGCGATTTCAGGCACCAGCGAGGCGGCATAGCCGAGCGTCCTTGCGATCACCCGCAAAGCGTAACGACCGCACTTGTCGGGATAATTGAGAAGTGCGCGCGGCCCGCCTCCCTTGGCCGCGGCGGCGCTCTTTAGCGACGGCCTGAGGGCCGGGGCGTAAGTGCCCGATACAAGATCGACAACCTCTTTTACCTTTTTGCCGGACGATTTATTCAGCCGGTAGAACCCACCCTTGCCCTTGCGCCCGGTATAGCCCTCGGCAATCATCTTCTTGATGATACCGACTTCCTGATCGAGATCGTGGAAGGCATCGCCCTTGGGCAGAGAATCGGACATGTTTTTGAGGATCAGCGGCATGATGTCGAGACCAACCAGATCAAGCAGGCCGAAGACCCCGGTCTTGGGTATGCCCAGGGGTTTGGCCATGACCCCGTCAGCCTCCTCGACCGTGAGGCCGCCGTCAATTGCCTCGACGACCGCGCATTGGAGCCAGAAGGTGCCGATACGGTTGGCGATAAAACCGGGGGTGTCCCTGGCCATCACCACCCCCTTGCCAAGCCGCCGGTCGGCGAAATCACGGACCGCGGCAAGGGCTTCGGGTCGGGTCTTGTCGCCGCTCACAAGTTCCATCAGGCGCATGTAGCGTGGCGGATTGAAAAAATGGCTGATAAGGAAATTTTCCCTTAAATCATCGTCCATGCCCTGGCTCAGCAATTTCAGCGGAAGGGTCGAGGTATTGGACGAAACGATGCAGCTCGGCTTGCGAACCTTGGCGATCTTCGAGTAGAGATCACGCTTTATATCCAGTCTTTCGATCACCGCCTCTATTATCCAGTCGCAATCGCAAAGCAGTTCCATATCGTCTTCAAGATTGCCGGGGGTAATCAGTTTGGCGTTTCGTTTGTGCATGAAGGCCGCAGGATCACTTTTAAGCAACTTGGCAACTGCACCGCAAGCAAGGGCGTTACGGTCGTCGGCATCCTTGGCGACAATATCAAGCAGCACCACCGGGGTCCCTGAATTGGTAATATGGGCGGCTATGGAAGCGCCCATAACACCGGCTCCTATGACCGCAACTTTGTCTATTTTGGTATGGTTTTCCGGCACTTTAAATCACCTCGACAATGGTCGCGATGCCCTGTCCGCCGCCGATGCACTGGGTCGCAAGGCCATAGCGCCCCCCTTCCCGTTTCAGCAAGGCAGCCACCTTGCCGGTAATTCTGGCACCCGTGGCACCCAGCGGATGACCAAGCGCAATCGCCCCGCCATCCAGGTTAACCTTTTTCATATCCATACCCAGATCGCGGATACAGGCCAGAGATTGCGACGCAAACGCCTCGTTGAGTTCGATAATGTCGATATCGGCAAGCGAAAGCCCGGCCCTTTTAAGTGCCTTTTTGGTCGCGGCGACTGGACCGATGCCCATGATCTCGGGCAGGCAACCGGCAACCGCTATGCTTTTTATCCGGGCTATAGGCTGCAATCCGCTACGCTCGGCGTAATCCTCGCTGGTTATCAGCGTAGCCGAGGCACCATCGGTCAGAGGTGACGAAGTGGCGGCGCTAACCGATCCCTTTTCGTCAAAGGCAGGTTTCAGTTCAGCCATCGCTTCCAACGAGCTGTCGGGGCGGATGCAGCCATCACGATCAACCGTTCCGCCGGGGCATGAGATCGCGACTATCTCGTCTTTTAACAGGCCGTTACTATCGGCGGCGGTGGCCTTGAGATGGCTGACCAGGGCGAACTCTTCCTGTTCGGTCCGCGAAATATTATATTTATTGGCAACATTGTCGGCGGTCTCGCCCATCGACATATAGGCTTGGGGATATCTTTCGTACAGCTTCGGATGGGGCAGCGGATTGAAGCCCATGATCGGCACCCGGCTCATCGATTCGACACCGGCGCATATAAAAGCCTCGCCAGCGTTCATCTGAATTGCCCCGGCGGCAATATGTATGGCCTGCATGGATGAGCCGCAAAAACGGTTGACCGTAACCCCGGCCACCGTAAGCGGCAGTTCGGAGAGAAAGCCGATCAGCCGGGCAACGTTCAATCCCTGTTCGCCCTCGGGAAAGGCGCAGCCTAAAATCAGGTCCTCTATATCGTCTACCTTGACCTTGCTTTTAGCGACAAGTTCCCGGATGACCTGGGACGCCAGTTCATCCGGTCTGACCTTGGCCAGCCCGCCCTTTTTGGCAAGCGTGAAAGGCGAGCGCACATATCCGGCTATGACAACGTTTTTCATGGTCTTTAATCTACTCCATTTTGGCTTTTTCTTCTTCAATAAGTTCCTTCTTCGACAGCTTGCCGACCAGGGTTCTGGGCAATTTGTCGCGGAACTCTATCTTTCGCGGCAATTCGAACTGTGCCAGCTTGTCCTTGAGAAAAGCGCGCAGCTCACTCGCCTTCAGGCTTTCGCCGGGACGCAGTTTGACGAAGGCCTTTATTACCTCGCCACGGTGGTGGTCGGGAACCCCGCACACCGTTACCTCCTCGACCGCATGGTGAAGGTAGATCGCCTTTTCCACCATCCCCGGATAGACGTTGAAGCCACCGCTTAGAATTAGATCCTTGATCCGGTCAACCACATAGACATAGCCGTCCTCGTCGATATAGCCGATATCACCGGTATGCAGGCGCCCGCCACTCAGGGCGTCCGCCGTTTCCTGGGCCCGATTGGCATATCCGGCCATCACCTGGGGACCGGAAACGCAGATTTCACCGCGCTCGCCGATGGCCATGTGGCGGTCGGGATTTTCCGGATCAATGATTTCAATTACCGTTCCCGGCAAGGGTTGTCCGACCGAGCCGACCTTGTTCAGCCCTTCCAGGGGATTAACCGTGCATACCGGCGAGGCTTCGCTAAGGCCATACCCCTCGGCCAGCGTGCAACCTGTCAGTCGTTCGAATTTACGCTGGATCTCGCCGGGCAGCGGGGCGCCGCCGGAAATACAGTATTTGAGGCTGGAGAGATCGTAGCGGTCCGTGTCCCGGGCCTCGTTGAGGGCCGAAAACATGGTTGGAACGCCGATGAAGATGGTTGGCCGGTCGTGGTCTATGGCTTTTATCACCTCGGCGGTCTTGAATCGCGGAATCAATATCATCTCGGCCCCCAGAGAAAGGCCGAAATTCATTACCGCGGTCATCCCGAAAGCATGAAACAGCGGCAGAACGCAGAGCATCTTCTCCTCGCCGGGGATGGTCCCGGGGGCCCATAGGCCAATCTGCAAGGCGTTGGCGTGAAGAGATGCGTGGGTAAGCCTGGCACCCTTGGGTGTGCCGGTGGTTCCGCCGGTATACTGCATTACCGCGATATCCTTTTCAGGATCTATTTCGACCGGCTTGAAATCACCGTCATTGTCGATCAGTTTTTCATATGAAAGATGACGCTCGTCATCCGGCCATGAGGCGATTTCACGCCGCCTCATCAGGGCGTACATGGCGTTTTCCGGGAACGGCAGTATCCCGGTCATCGAACAGACCACGATTTTTTCAAGGCAGCATGGATCGTCAAGGCGCTTTGCCACCTTGGGATACAGGCTCTTCATGCTAAGCGTCACCAGAACGCATATTCCGGCATCTCTGATCTGGCGCTTTATCTCGGGCTCGGCGTAAAGGGGGTTGATATTGACCACCGTGCCCCCGGCCTTCAGCACCGCGTAATAACTTATTACCGCATAGGGGCAATTGGGCAGCATCAGACCGACCTTGATCCCCCGACCGACACCAAGCGACTGGAAACCCTTTGCCGCACGATCGACAAGGTCGGCAATTTCGCTGTAGCGATAGCGCTTGCCGCGAAAGTTAACACATGGATTGTCGGGATATTCGGCGACAGCACGGTCAAGCAGGTCAAAAAGCGGCCTCGGCGTGATCCTGGCATTCCAGTCAATACCTTGGGGATAGGATTTCAACCAGGGACGGGGAATATCGGCCGCCTTGACTGCATCAGGGATGGAAACACGCCGCATCGGCTTGACAAGCCTGCGCATGCCCTTAAGCAGGCTTTCTATACTCGTCACCCGCATGGCGCATACCAACCTTTCAGGGCCGACCTATACTACCTCTAATATAGGCTACCTATCAACGGTTTCCCACTATATAACCCAAGCCACAGGCAACCAGGGTAAAATGGAAATGTCCGGCTGGCAAAGCATCAAGGACGAATTGGAAGCATGGCGGGCCGAGGCAAAAGAGGCCCCCATGTGGTGGCGCGACGATGACGCGGCAAGCATCACTCCCGAGCTGGAACGTCTGCTCAGACTGGGCGAAAAAACCGGGCTGGGGCTGGCGGTTATCCCTGCCACCACCGACGATGAACTTATCCCGTTCATGAATAAACACCCGCGAATAACCGTTATTCAGCACGGCTATGCGCATCTCAATCATGCCAGGCCAGGCAATAAAAAAATAGAAATGGGAGGGGACCGCAACCCCGACGATATCCTTAGGGAGCTGGCTTTGGGATGGGAATGCCTGGAAAATTTCAAGTACCGGTTGCCGGTGCTGGTTCCGCCATGGAACCGGATAGAACACGACCTTGTATGCCAGCTTCCGATGCTCGGACTTTCCACTTTTGGACGACGCGATCAGCTCGAACCGGCACCCGGACTGATCCAGGCCAACACCCATGTCGACATCATCGACTGGCAAAGTCGCAGCTTTGTCGGCGAGC
>CAZEFJ010000077.1:0-1336 GCA_964511465.1 uncultured Hyphomicrobiales bacterium | reverse complement strand
ATCGGAGCATTGGGCGCTCTGTCCGTCATTTCAACCGCCGCCGTTGCCGGCACCCTTGATGACGTGAAGAAAGCAGGTTCGCTGAGCTGTGGCGTTAACACCGGCCTTCCAGGTTTTTCCCAGCCCAACGCCCAGAATAAATGGGCCGGACTTGATGTCGATGTTTGCCGTGCCGTCGCCGCCGCCGTTCTTGGTGACGCCAACAAGGTCAAATATGTTCCGCTGACCGCCAAGGAACGTTTTACCGCCCTGCAATCCGGTGAGATCGACATACTGTCGCGCAACACCACCTGGACCGAAACGCGCGACGCATCCCTGGGCCTCAACTTCGCCGGGGTCAACTACTATGACGGACAGGGCTTCCTGGTTTCCAAGAAGCTGGGGGTAAAGAGCGCACTTGAGCTTGGCGGCGCATCAATCTGCGTCCAGTCGGGAACCACCACCGAAATGAACATAGCCGACTACTTTGCCGAACATAAGATGGGTTATCAGGCGGTGGTCTCGGACACTACCGCAACGGTAATCAAGGGATTTGAAGCCGGTCGCTGCGACGTATTCACATCGGATCAGTCACAGCTGTACGCGATGCGAATCAAGCTGGCCAATCCTGCGAACTATGTCGTGTTGCCTGAAGTGATCTCCAAGGAGCCGCTCGGCCCGGTGGTTCGCCAGGGTGACGATCAGTGGTTCAACATTGCCAAATGGACACTGTTCGCGATGGGCAACGCCGAGGAAATGGGTGTTACATCGGCAAATGTCGACAAGATGAAGAGTTCGACCAACCCCGGCATCAGACGCCTTCTGGGAACTTCGGGCGACGCCGGAGTAAAACTCGGCATTGGCAATGACTGGGCCTACAACATCATCAAACAGGTAGGCAACTACGGCGAAGTATTCGAGCGTAATGTCGGATCAAAATCGCCGCTGAAAATCAGCCGCGGCCTGAACGCACTGTGGAAGAATGGCGGCCTGCAGTACGCACCGCCAGTTCGTTAATCCGGGGCTTTAAACTGATCCGCCGGTCACGCAGATAATGCGTGACCGGCGGATACCCGGTGTTCCCTAGTAACCTTAACACAGGCCGTCACGGTGCCCCCACAGCCCGACAAACCGACACCCGCTAAACCTCTGCCATGGAACGACCCTGCCGTTCGTTCAGTGGTGTTCCAGATTTTTGCGGCGGCGGTGCTGGTCGCATTTTTCTATTATATTTTCAAGAACACCATGCACAATATGGAAAGCCGGGGGATAACCACGGGCTTCTCCTTCCTTTCCAACGAGGCCGGTTTCGGCATACTGATGTCGCTGATCGACTACAATGAGACCTATTCTTACG
>CAZEFJ010000076.1:0-9776 GCA_964511465.1 uncultured Hyphomicrobiales bacterium | reverse complement strand
TTGAAATTAGGCGCCGTTTTGCCACGCTCTATATTGGAGACGGTCTCGAACGTCTTGTTGATCGCCTCGGCCAACTGGGCCTGCGTCATATTACGCAGGCGCCGGTTTTGCTTGACCCGCAAGCCGATGCGCTGTTTCAAGTTCATAGCCATAAAATACGAATCTGATTTCTATAACGTCACTTGACAATGAAATTGCAAGCCGTATAAAAGGTTGTTATAGGAGTGCCATTCCGCAAGCATAATTGGTTAGTCCGAGGGGGGGCTGTGCGTGAAGATGTGAAAACTGAGGCCGTGAGGGCGATGGCCAAGGCCGAGCGCACGATGTTGAAACAAAAGAGACGTATTGCCCATCTGGAACGCCTCGTCAACACCGACGAGTTGACCGGTATTCTCAACCGGCGGGGTTTCCAGGCCGAATTGAGGCGAGTTTTGGCCGATGCCGGACGCTACGGAGCCAACGGTGTTTTGGTGTGCATGGATATCGACGGGTTTAAGCTTGTCAACGACACCTATGGCCATGCGGCGGGCGACGAGGTGTTAAAAAAGGTAGCCTGCATATTACAGGAAAATACACGGCGAACCGATTATATAGGTCGCTTGGGCGGTGACGAATTCGCTGTCCTTCTGACCCGGCTTAGATGGCAGGACGGGCTGGCGCGGGCCGGAAAAATTGATCTCATAATAAATTCATCGTTTGCCGTCTGGCGAGAGCGGCAGATTGCGCTGAAGGCGTCAATGGGCTTTCTGCCTTATGGCCCGAACGACAAGGAACATGATCTCCTGGTCAATGTCGATGGCGCCATGTACGAGACCAAGCGCCTGCGCGAAGGCACCGGATAACACCCTAATCCCGCCTCAGCTTTGCCGCGGTACGCAGTCTCAGGGCGTTTAGCTTGATGAAGCCTTCGGCGTCGCGCTGGTCGTAGACCGAATCCTCCTCGAAGGTGGCGATCGCCTCATCATAAAGGCTGTTCGGCGATTTGCGTCCGCTAATAATGACATTTCCCTTATACAGCTTTAGCCGGACCGTACCGGTGACGTCTTTGGACGCCTTGTCGATCGCGGCTTGCATCATTTCCCGTTCCGGGGCGAACCAGAAGCCGTTGTAGACCAGTTCTGCGTATCTTGGCATCATTTCGTCTTTCAGGTGGGCCGCGCCACGATCCAGGGTAATGCTTTCCATAGCCCGGCGGGCATCGAGAAGTATGGTTCCGCCGGGGGTTTCATATATCCCCCTTGACTTCATCCCGACGAACCTGTTTTCGACTATATCCCTGCGCCCGATACCGTTGTCACCGCCAAGCTTGTTAAGCCGGGCCAGCAGCGTCGCTGGTGACAGTCTTTCGCCGTCTATCGCCACCGGATCACCGGCCTCGAAGTCGATTTCGATTTCGCTGGGGCGATCCGGCGCCGCCTGGGGCGAGAGCGAGCGGGTATATACGCTTTCGTCGGCCTCGACCCACGGATCTTCCAGCGCCTTGCCCTCACAGCTTATATGCAGCAGGTTGGCGTCGGCGGAATAAGGCGACTCGCCATGCTTGTCGGTGGGGATTGGAATCTTGTGAGTGGCAGCGTATTCAATCAACCGGGAGCGGGAATTAAGGTCCCACAGCCGCCACGGGGCGATGATCTTGATGTCCGGGTTTAGTGCGTAATAGGCGATTTCAAAGCGAACCTGATCGTTGCCCTTGCCGGTCGCCCCATGGGCCACCGCGTCGGCCCCGACTTCTTTGGCTATCTCGATCTGCCGTCGGGCAATCAACGGCCTGGCTATTGATGTGCCGAGCAAATAGGTTCCCTCGTAAAGCGCGTTGGCCCTGAACATCGGAAACACATAGTCGCTTACAAATGTCTCCTTGAGGTCGTCAATGAATATTTCCTTGATACCCATTGCCTCGGCCTTGAGCCTTGCCGGTTCCAGTTCTTCGCCCTGACCGATGTCGGCGGTAAAGGTGACCACCTGACAGCCGTAGGTTTGCTCAAGCCAGCGCAGGATTACCGAGGTATCAAGACCGCCTGAATATGCGAGGACTACTTTTTTTATATTATTCATCGCTTTTACCCATTCTTCGACAGGCGGCTTAGTACGGTCATTATATCATCCGGTTCCATTCGCCTGGTATAGTCGGCATCGACAAAGGCATGTTCGATTATCCCGTCGGTGCCGATTACATAGGTTGCCGGGATCGGCAACTCGAAGCTGTTATTGCCGTTGTATTCGGGCAGGTCAATGCCAAAGTCGGCATAGATCGGACGAAGCTTCTCGGCCAGTGTGAAGACCAGCCCGAAAGCCCGCGCGGTATCGGACGAGGTGTCACTGAGAACCTCGAATTCGAGAGCGAATTTCTGCGCGTCACTAAGCGAATGATCCGGGGTTTGCGGTGAAACAGCCACCAGTTGCCCGCCAAGGGACTTTATATCCGGCAATATTTTATGAAGCGCCAGCAGTTCCAGATTGCAATAGGGGCACCACCCGCCACGATAAAAACTGACCACCAGATTGCCTTTTTCGAGCATCCTTTCAAGGTTGACCGTGGAGCCAATAGCGTTTGGCAGTGTGAAATCAACCGCCCGGTCGCCCTTCTTCAACGCCATCTCGGCAAGCCCGGACGAGATCAGTTTTTGCGTCGCGGCGGCCATGGTTTTCATGGTTTCCGGATCAATCTTGCCCGCCGACTGTTGTTTCATCTCGGATATTTTGTCTTGAAGGCTCATTTTTTCTTCCTTGGCATGGGACAGGTCAAAAGACCTAAAATATTATAGATCCGCCGTTACGGGATGGGAATTATCTTCGATCCCGGCGGCTCGGCGGGCTTTTATCCGGCTCAGGCGCTGGCGCTGGCTGGCCGAGCGCAACTGCCCGCAGGCGGCCAGTATGTCGCGACCACGGGGAAGCCTGATTGGCGCCGGATAACCGGCCTCATTAAGAATTTCCGAGAATTTACGCATCGTCGAGCCGGATGAACACTCAAACTCCGCACCCGGCCATTTGTTGAAGGGAAGCAGGTTAAACTTTGCCGGAATCCCCTCTACCAGGCGCGCCAGGGCCCGGGCATCGGAAGGGCTGTCGTTGATCCCTTTTAGCATGACATATTCAAAGGTAATCCGCCGGGCGTTTGAAGCGCCGGGGTATTGCCGACATGCTTCCAGCAGTTCGGCAATTGGATATTTTCGGTTGATCGGAACCAGCCGGTTTCGCAGTTCATCGTTTGTCGCGTGCAGGCTGATTGCCAGATTGACCCCCAGTTCGGCACCCAGGCGGTGGATCATAGGTGCCACCCCGGATGTTGAAAGGGTTATTCGGCGTCTGGAAATGGATATCCCCTCGCCATCCATGATAATTGCCAGCGCTTTTGCCACATTGGCGTAATTGAACAACGGCTCACCCATTCCCATGACCACGATATTGGAAATAAGCCGGTCCTTTTTGCTTCGCGGCCATTCGCCAACCGCATCGCCGGCGGCCATTAGCTGGCCGACTATTTCACCGGCGCTAAGATCGCGGACCAGTAACTGGGTTCCTGTCCGGCAAAACGTACAGCTCAAAGTGCAGCCGATCTGGGTCGAAATGCACAACGCACCACGGTCCTCTTCGGGGATCAGGACGGTTTCTGCCTCGTTAGCGTCGTCAAAGCGGAAAAGCCACTTTCTGGCCCCGTCGCCGGAAGCCTGCTCTTCGACGGTTTCCGGACGGGCCGCCGAAAAATGTCTCGCCAGACTTTCGCGTGAAGCCTTGGAAAGTGTCGTCATGCGTCCAAAATCGGTCTCGCCGTGATGATATAACCAGTGCCATACCTGACGGGCCCGAAACGGTTTTTCACCAAATTCAGCAAGCGCGGCGGCAAGCGCGGCGCGGCTCAACCCGATCAGGTTTTTGCGATTATCCTTGGTCATACAGCCTGTATATACAGGCTTGGCGTGCAGCAAAAAAGGGATTAGGCCTCTTTTTAATGTGAAAAGAGGTGCCGGACGTTGTCGAATGCAATTATCCTGGCCGTCTCACTTTATCCCGCAGGCAGAGGTGATGGCCTTGTAGGCGGCGGTGAAACCCTTTAGCGAATAGGTATCCGTTGTCCGGGTACCACGGCTGGATGTTCCCTTGACGATCATTACAGAACCCCTGCTCATCGCCCGGACCAGTTTTGTGTCGTCCTTGTAATTTTCGGCCCAAGCCGTGTCGGCAGAGGTAAAAAGATGAAACGTGCTGTCCCCGACATTAACGCTTAGTCGGCTGTTTTTACGATAGGTGTAGCCGGCGTTTATCGAAACCACGCCAATCGCCTTTTCCTTCGGCCGGTGAGCGACCATGACGTAGGGAGTACCACGCTGGCTGTATTTGCCTTCGGATTTTTTCGGCTGGCTGGCGATCCAGCATACCGTATCGCCGTTGTCTTTTTCGCTGAAGGCGCTCCAATCGGCGAAGTTATCGATCAACCCAGCCGATGCAGGTTCGGCAACTGCCACCATAAATGCGGCTATAACAAATAAAAGAGACAATTTCATAATCCCAATACATAATCCCGTCACACCCAATTGCCAAGCACTGACGACGGTATAAATCATGAAATCAGCTAATCCGGTACTGGTCGAAGTCAGCCGTGGCGGCGAAGTTGAAAGTCGCCATCGGGGTGCGGTAGTGGTGGTTGATGCGGCGGGCGGCATAATCAACTCACTGGGAAATGTCGGGGCCAGGGTATTCGCCCGCTCGGCGATGAAGCCGGTTCAGGCCATGCCGTTGATCGAAACCGGAGCAGCCGAAGGGTTTGCCGTAAGCGACGCCGAAATTGCCTTGGCCTGTGGATCTCACGGCGGCGAACCGGAACACATAAAAGCGGTTGCCGAATGGCTGGAGCGGATAGGACTGGGAGCCGATGACTTGCAATGCGGCACCCCTTCCGCCGACAGCGGTCGACAACCGACGCCCCTGGCCAACAATTGTTCGGGCAAGCATGCGGGTTTTCTCACCACCGCCATTCACCAGGGAGAGCCGCTGGCGGGTTATACCGAGTTCGACCACCCGGTGCAGCGTCGGACCAGCCGGCTTATCGGGGAAATGACCGGCATCGATATGGAAGCGGACGTGCCTTACGGGATCGACGGTTGCTCAATTCCGTCGTTCGCCCTGCCGTTGAGCGCAATTGCCATGGCCATGGCCCGCATCGCCGATCCCGGTGGACTGGATGATTCGCGGGCAATGGCGGCCCGCCGGGTGGTCATGGCAATGACCGGCCACCCCTTCATGGTCGCCGGTAGCGAATTGTTCGACACCGTCGCCATGCAGGCGGGCGGGCGGGCCTTTGCCGTCAAGACCGGGGCCGAGGGTGTCCATATAGCGATTATCCCTAAAATGGGTTATGGGGCGGCGTTGAAGATAGACGATGGCTCCAAACGGGCCGCCGATGCCGCGATGGCTCAGTTACTTTGCCATTTGGGTGTGGTTGACGAAAACAGCAAACCGGCAATCGAAAAATTCAGAAACGCGCCGGTACTCAACGCCGTCGGCCTGACGGTTGGCCGGATATATCCCTCGGCGGCGTATCGCGGAATTTATCCATCTTCGAGCGAATAACCGGATCGCCAAAAACATGTTTCGCGATAACTTCGGCGGGGCCACCCGGATGCACCGGGCGTCTGGCGAATCGGCCCAGGCTGTTTAGCCGGTCATACATGATTATCGCTGCCGCGATCCCGACATTGACGCAGAACCGGGTTGGAATTTTAACCACAAACTCGCATTTTTCGGTAATCTCCGAAGAAAGCGAGCCCCGTTCCGGGCCGAGAATATATGCCGCGCATCCAGGGTGCCGAAAGCTGGGGAGATCAACCGCCTGATCGATCAGCTCAACCCCCACCAGCGGACAGTTCCGGGGCAAAACAAGCGATGAGGCATCGGGAAAGGAATAGAACGGCATATGCCCTGGGGCGTCCGATGTGTCCGACTTGCCGCCCCCGGTCCGGCAATATTCGGCGGCGACGGTAAAGACAAAACTGGCATCAAAGGCGTGGGCAGTGCGAAAGATGCTGCCGACATTCATTACCTTGGAAATGCCCTCGACGCCGATGCCGAAGTAGCCGCGCATATTTGCTCCAATGGTCCGGGGGTTGATTTGCATGCCGTCTTGATTTAATCCGGTCCAAAGTTCTTGTAGCGGGCTTTTGGCGGTCCCGACAAGCCGTTACCGGATTTTAAGCGGGAAACATAATGAACCACGTGGCGACACTGCGAAGCAGGATACCCGGCATAATCGCATCTGGACTGGCCCTGGTGACGATAATCGGCTTTCTTGGGCCGTTCGCCTGGTGGCTTGATATTTTTTCCAATTTCAGGGTCCATTATGCATTGATTGCAACTTTGCTGTTGATCGTCGCACTGGCCTTGGGACAGAAAAAGACAGCCGTTTTTTCGGCCCTGCTGCTAGCCGTTAACGGGGTCGTCGTGACACCTTATCTTTCCGCAATTACGGTCCGGGCCGCATCGCCGACGGTCAAGGTCATCACCTTCAACCTATGGGAAGGGAACTATAATGCGGGGCCGACTCTGGACTTTCTCCGCCGTGAGAAAGCCGACATAGTGGTACTGTCGGAAGCGACAGATCATTGGCAGCAGGGCCTGAGTTCCCTGTCCGATATCTATCCATACCGGCTTGATCGCCTGAACTGCGGCGAATTTCATCATTGCGAGATGGTGCTGTTGTCCAAAATACCCTGGGAGAAAACTGGAGTATCAGGAAATAATTCACCCTCTCCGCCTCTTTTATGGGCCAGATTCAATTTTGGTGGTAGCAGGTTCACCGTTGCCGGGATACATTTTGCCATGCCTCTGGGACGGTTGCAGCGCAGTCAGATAAATGGTGCCCTGGAGGTTATTAAACGGCTGGACGGACCGCTGGTTCTGGCCGGTGATTTCAACGCCACGCCATGGTCCTACCTGTTGCCCCGGATCGAGAAAAAAGCCGTTCTTCGCCGGGCCAGCGGTGGAATTTCCGCAACCTGGCCGTCCGCTCTCATGGGGCTTGGCATACCCATAGATCATGTGCTGGTTTCACCCGGGATCAAATACGCGACCATGTCAGCCGGTCCCCGGCTGGGCTCGGACCATAGGCCGATAATTGCCGAACTGGGATTCTGAGCGCATAACAGACTGAAATATTTCAGTCTGTTATGATTTTGGCGGGTTTCCAGTTTTTCACCCGCTTCATTATTTTACTGACTTTTTCAGGGGGCAGTTTTTTTACCAGTGCGTCATGGATTTTCTTGCCCGTTTTTTGGCCCTGGTGGGCCGCAAGCGTAGCCCAGAACAGGCCTTCGGCTTCGTTCTTTTCGATCCCGTCACCTTCGGCGTAGCGTCTTGCTATATGGCTTTCGGCCTTGCCATAACCCTGTTTGGCGGCTTTGAGAAACCATTCGGCGGCGGCTTTCTTGTTTTTGGGTCCGGCTATGCCTCTGCTGTTGACCTTGCCCATGTTGTACTGGGCCTTGTCGAGACCCTGGCTAGCCGCCAGTTTGATCCAGTGGACGGCCTTCGCCTCGTCCTTGGGAACACCGTAGGCATAGAGATACATTTTGCCCAGGCTATACTGGGACCGGGCCAGCCCCAGTTCGGCCGCCTTGATCATCCAGGCAACGCCTTTTTCATGGTTGCCGTCTGCGCCGGTTCCGAAAAGATTATTGCTGGCAAGGTTGTGCAGGGCTTTCGGCATATTCTGCTTGGCCGCCTTGAGCCACCATTCGGTGGCCTTTTGCTTGTCCTCGGGAACCCCTTGTCCCTTGTCGTAGACGATCCCGATGTTGAATTGCGCCCGGGCATCCCCGGCTTCGGCCAGAGGCTTCCATATTTTCAGCGCGGTAAGAAAATCGGTACGCTGATAGGCGGCGTTGCCGTCCTCGAATGTGCCTCCCGCCGAGGCTGCAACCGAGGCCATAAGCATCACCAATGTGAGAAGAAAAGCCCCGCCAAGCCGATATTTTTTACCCGTATTCATATGAATAATTCCTCAAAAAAAAAGCCTTTCCGGAATTGCCTGTATTATCCTGCAACCGCCGGGAATTTTGAATTTCTGGCTCTCAGCATCTCGATCAGCCCGACCACTCCGCGCTTGCTCAGAAGGGCCGAAAATTCGGCCTTCTGGGTCATCAGCATGGATATCCCCTCGACCCCTATATCGACGATCTTAAACCCGCTTTTTGCCCTGCGGACGCGAAAATCGGCGGCAATTGCCTTACCCCCGCCGGGCTGCTCGATTACCGTCCGGACAAAGATGTCTTTTTTGCCGGTATCAACGGTTTTGACGACTTTGAGCGTCTGGCCGGAATAGCCGCCAAGCCGGGCCGAATAGGTTTTCAGTGTCCATTCACCGAACAGCCTCTGATACTCGTCGCGCTGGCTTGGCGACATTTTTCTCCAGTAACGTCCGGCGACGAAATGGCCGATGGTTTTTATCGCAAACCCATTATTCAGCAAGGCCCGAAATTTAGCCTCGCGGGCTTCCAGGGTTATCGAGGTATCGCCAAGCATTTCAGTCGCCTGGGAAGCCAGATTTTTTATAAATGCGGCGGCTGCCGCCTCGTCCGCGGCGGCGGCATTTGGTGCCGTCGGCATAAGCCAGAAAAAGGCCGCGACAAAAATTCCAAGAAATGTTTTCACTGCTTACCCCTTGCAAAAAACGATTCCCTCTCGCGAAAAACGCGCGACGGAAAGCATACCCCTTCCAACAAGCGCCGATTATTTCAATTTCAGCTATTCATGGCAACAACTCAATGCTCCCGGCAACAACTCAATGCGCCCGAAACTTATCACGGCCATGAGGGACGGTAAAATCGATTTCCGGGCCCTTGGCTACGATGGCGGAAGGATTGACCGTTTTCTGGCTGATAAAGTAATGGCGCTTGATATGATCCATGTTGACGGTCGCGGCGATGCCCGGCATTTGATAAAGGTCGCGGACATATCCCCAAAGGTTCGGATAATCGACAATCCGCCGCCGGTTGCACTTGAAGTGGCAGAAGTAAACCGCATCGAAACGTACCAATGTGGTGAACAGCCGCCAGTCGGCCTCGGTTATTCGCCCGCCAAGCAGATAGCGTTGCCGGGAAAGTCTGGCTTCCAGATCATCAAGGGTCGCGAACAGGGCATCATAGGCCTCTTCATAGGCATCCTGGGTGGTGGCAAAGCCGGCCCGGTAGACACCATTGTTTACGGTGTCATAGATAGTCCCGTTTATAGCGTCGATTTCACCGCGAAGATCAACCGGGTAATAGTCGCCGTCCCTGGCCCCGGCCGAATCGAATGCCGAGTTCAGGATACGTATTATTTCGGATGATTCGTTGTTGACGATGGTTTCTCTTTTCCTGTCCCAGAGGACCGGCACCGACACCCGGCCCGAATATTCAGGATCAGTCTTAAGGTAAATCTGGTAAAGATAGCGGCAGTTATTGATCCGGTCGGCCCCCGGATCAAGCGGCCAGCCCTTATCAAGCATTAGGGGATTGACTACGGAAACTCCGATAATATCGTTCAAGCCCTTGAGTTCGCGGAAGATCAGGGTCCGGTGGGCCCATGGACAGGCGTAGGATACATACAGGTGATAGCGTCCGGCCTCGGCCGCGAAGTCACCGTCGTCGCCAAGCCAATTACGGAATTGGGTATTGGGACGGACGAAGCGACCACCTGTTTTTTTGGTGTCGTACCATTCGTCGTGCCATACCCCGTCAATCAGAAGTCCCATTACCTTCTCCAACCTTAACTTATCCCTACCTGCCCTCGCGCCACCATGC
>CAZEFJ010000075.1:0-9910 GCA_964511465.1 uncultured Hyphomicrobiales bacterium | reverse complement strand
TATCCATCACGATCCGCATTCAAGCTGATTGAGATAGACGACAAATTCCATATCCTGAAACCTGGAATGCGGGTCATCGATCTGGGCGCCGCACCGGGGGGGTGGAGCCGGGTGGTGGTGGAAAGAATAAAAGCCGAAAATGGCAAGGGGCATCTGGTCGCACTGGATATCCAGAAAATGTCACCGATACCGGGGGCAACAATATTTTGTTGCGATGCTCTTGATAGCAACACGCCGGGGATAATCAAGGACGCCCTTGAAGGAAACGCCGACGTATTGCTTTCCGACATGGCACCGTCATCTACGGGTCACGGCGATACCGACCATATACGGATAATGGCGCTGCTCGAAGCGACTTTTGATATCGCCTGCCAACTGCTACCCAAAGGCGGAGTACTGATCGCCAAGACCATGCGGGGGGGGACCGAGGGCGAACTGTTAAGTAAGCTGAAACGCCGGTTCAGATCGGTAAAACACACCAAGCCGCCGGCTTCACGCTCGGGTTCCAGGGAAATGTACCTGATCGCACAGGGGTTTAGGACCGGCCCTGAATAAGGATGTTCTGTATGGATGTTTCAAGGGCTCTTACCAGCCCGTCAAGTTCATCTATATAGCTTGCCCTGAATGCCGTTGCTTCTTGCAGCAAGGCTTCGCATCTTTCTTCAACAACCGCCGATTTTTTACTGACATCGGCAAATCCGAAGGTTCCGCCTGACCCGGTCAGTTTATGAGAAAAGTTAAGAATCTGGGTCAGCCTGCGTTCAATATTTTCCGCCGTCGGTTCAGACTTCAATGATCCAAGAGAGTGCTCTATCTCACTCAGGCGATCCGGTAATTTAGCCGCAAAAGATGCCTTTAGTGCTTCCATCTTTTTGGTGAAATCATCCCCATCATCAATCTCCATGACGATAACTCCTTATGCAAACGCAAATTTACTTATCCCTTTCTTCCCCCTCTTACATTCGTACATACGCTTGTCCGCCAGTCTTAACAGGCCATCAATGTCAGTGCCATCATCCGGGTATGTGGCAATTCCGATGCTCGCCCCGACGGACACTTGCCCATTTTCTATATCGTACGGCCTGGAAGAAATTGACAGTTCTATCTTCCTCGCCAATCTGTCGACTACCGCGATATCCTCCACCCGCATGAGGATAATTGCGAATTCGTCTCCGCCCAAACGCGCCGATATATCGCTTTTCCGCGTTTGTTCCCCTATACGACGTCCAAGTTCTTGCAGAACCCTGTCCCCCGCGTCATGTCCATAGGTGTCGTTTACCGGCTTGAAGCCATCAATATCTATGTAAATAAGGCCGAACCGTTCACCATTGCGTTCGGACTGCATCAGCGCGGATTTCAACTGCTCATCGAAAAGATTGCGATTGCCAAGCCCGGTCAGGGAGTCACGAGTCGCCAATTTTTCAAATTTAAGCTCATTCTTTTTTTTGTAGATTGCATATGAAAGCGTTTTCTCGAACTCGAACCTGTCAAACTTGGACTTTGTCAGAAAATCCATCGCGCCTAGCCTTAACGCCTCGAAGGCAATTTCCTTTTTGGAATGGGAGGTAAGAAAGACAAAAGCGGTATCAATATTTCTGTCCTTAAAGGCGCGAAGGACGTCCAGTCCCGTTTGCTCTTCGAGACGATAATCAAGAAGACAAAGATCGTATCTGTTTGAAGCCAGCTTATCGATACCCTCGCCTGCGGTTGTCGCCAGTTCCATCTCCACATTATCGGTGGAATATTCGTCGACCATCAGCTTGAGAAAAAGAAAATAATCTTGATCGTCTTCGACACAAAGAATCTTGAATTTACCGCCCACCATAGACTCCGTTTATTGCGCTTCCTATTTGCTCCATATTTCCTTGATTTGGTCACATATTGTCATTGGATCGAAGGGTTTAGTAATTATTCCGACGGCGCCCAGTTCAAGGTATTTATTGATCTCATTGGCTTGGGCCTTCGCCGTCATAAAAATAACCGGCACTTTCGAGACCTCCGGTATTTTCCTTAATTCCTGAAATGTCATCGGCCCATCCATACCCGGCATCATGACGTCCATGAGTATAACATCCGGGGCAAAGCCGACGACCTTGTCCAGCGCCTCCCGGCCCGAAGCGCATGTTTCTACGGCAAATCCGCCGACGGCCTCCAGGGTAATTTTGGCAATCTCTTGAATATCCCTCTCATCATCAACATGAAGTATGCGCTGCAAAGAGCTCATTGGTCCGTCGTCCTTCTCTTAATGGAGGCTTAAATAGCCCGGCTATGATCCAGAGCATATTGACAATTAGGTTGCGGTGACGGCGGGCAGGACAGTTGGTTTCATAAACCCGGCCCGCTCAAACAACGCCCGACACGGCATATAACCGTTTGAGGTATATCGGGCTCAGACAGTATTACAGGTAATAACGGCCTATCGATTTTACAACCATAAACATCAACAATTTTATCCACTACCGTTGCCTGTCTGGGCTTACATGGGAGGCCGAGACATAACCGAGCGCCCCGTCATCGGCCTTGACGGATATCCACGCCCCGTCCATCGAACGACCCACTACCTCGATCCTGTCGGAACGGTGCAGCTTGTCCTTGACGGGAAAGTTGGTTCCCGGCCCGGACCTGAAGTTCAAAACCCTTGCGCTGACGTATTGCACCTGGTTTTTATCTGGAATTGTACTTACCAAACGCCTTGCCAGATCATCCGTTACCCGGGATATCTGCTCTTCCTGTAAATTCAAGACCGCACTTATCAAGCCGGAAACAACACCCAGGGGGGACAGGGGAATGGAGCCTCCACGGCTGGTTGCCACATGTTTTCCTTCCCACAGGACTTCGCCGTTGCTTGCCCTGATTATCTTCACTTCGGCACCTACCGAAACCTGAGAATACAGACCAAAAAAACCTTCACCATATTTTGTCACTTCTCCGACCATCAAAGAGTCGCAGTTCAGCTTCTTTCCTATGACGGAGTTTTTTTGACGATCTTTCCCGGACAATGTCTTAAGTGCAAAATCAACCTGTCTCAAATCTATATCGCGCTTGTTCAGTGGCGAAATATGTCCATAGAAGGCTTTCCTGACTTCCATGGCCTCCCTGGCACCGGCGCCACCAAAAGCAGAGTCCTTGTTGCCGGAAGCCGAATTAAACGGCAAGACGGCGATGCACTCGGGGGGATTGTCACGATAGGACTGATGGACCTGAAAAAATACCGGCTGCAGCGATATGTTATTGCTGCCATTTTTATCCTCCCGATCCTTGTCGATGTAGGATGGAGTGGCGCATCCGGCAAGGACGGAGATAAAAATCAAGGCCGAGGCCAATGTAAGGGCTGATTTATTTTGTGTAATAAAATTTGCCCGGAAATAATTATTTTTCAAAACCTAAGCCCCCATAATGAAATTAACCCTGTCGTAAGATAATAAGTCACTGACGCTGAACCTGGGCTGACGCACTCATTCAAGCTGGGTTAATATTGGCAAGCTGGGTTAATATGGGCGATCCGGGCGAATCAGGGCGGCTGGTTAAAATTATCGCGCCCCCCTCCTTGGCTTTACCGGGCTTTTGTATATTATGAGCTGCCAACTCACTCTCACCCCTGATGAGGCGGCATGGAAATCCTCGAAGCCCTTACTTTTGACGATGTTCTTTTAGTACCTGCAGCCTCCAGCGTGTTGCCCGCCGATGCATCGACCGCGACCAGGATGACCCGGACCATCAACCTCGGCATACCGCTGATATCAGCCGCCATGGATACCGTAACCGAGGGAGCGCTGGCCATTGCCATGGCCCAGGCCGGAGGCATTGGCGTCATCCACAAAAACTTGACCCCGGAACAACAATCCAACGAAGTGCGAGCCGTCAAGAAATTCGAGTCCGGGATGGTCGTCAATCCCTATACCATCACCCCCGACGCAACCCTGTCCGACGCCCTGCGAATCAAGGAAAGCTACAATATATCCGGCATTCCCGTGGTCGAGGTGGATTCAGGCCGACTGGTCGGCATACTGACAAACCGCGACGTACGTTTTGCCGACAATCTGAAACAACCAATTCACGAACTGATGACCAGTCATACTGCGGAGTCGCCGCTGATTACCGTCAGAGAGGATGTCGAACGCGACGAGGCCAGGCGCCTTCTTCACAAACACAGAATCGAAAAGCTGCTGGTGGTGGACGATGATTTTCGCTGCATCGGGCTGATAACGGTCAAGGACATGGAAAAGGCACAGGCCTTTCCAAATGCCAGCAAGGATGAACAGGGTCGTCTTAGGGTAGCGGCTGCGACGGGTGTTTCCAAAACCGGAATTGTTCGCGCCGAAGCGCTGATTGAGGCCGGTGCCGATGTCATCGTTGTCGATACCGCGCACGGCCATTCCAGCGGTGTAATAAAGGCGGTGTCCGAAGTCAAAAAACTTTCCAACTACACCCAGGTGGTGGCCGGCAACATTGCTACCGCCGAAGCCGCCATAGCCCTGATCGACGCAGGTGCCGACGCGGTAAAGGTCGGGATCGGACCGGGAACCATCTGCACCACCCGGATGGTCGCCGGGGTTGGGATGCCACAGCTTTCGGCTATATTGGAGGTCAGTAAAATATGCCGACAAAGAGATGTCCCGCTGATCGCCGATGGCGGTATAAAGTATTCAGGTGATCTGGCCAAGGCGATAGCGGCGGGTGCCGATGCGATAATGATCGGTTCTCTCTTCGCCGGTACCGACGAAAGCCCCGGCGAGGTATTCCTGTATCAGGGACGATCATATAAATCATACCGTGGCATGGGCTCCATGGCCGCCATGGCGCGCGGTTCGGCGGACCGCTATTTCCAGGAAGAGGTGACGGATTCGCTGAAAATGGTCCCCGAAGGAGTAGAGGGACATGTTCCATACAAGGGACCGGCGGCAAATGTCACTCACCAGTTGATCGGCGGTCTGCGCTCGTCAATGGGCTATCTGGGCAAGCGGACGATCGCCGAAATGCAGGGTGGATGCACCTTCCGGCGAGTTACCGGGGCAGGCCTGAGGGAAGGTCATGTCCACGACGTCACGATCACCCGCGAAGCACCCAATTACCGGCTGAGCGACTAAGTGCTTCCCGGGGCGCGGATTCAAGCCGCTATAGAGCTGCTGGCCGAAATTGAGGCAACGCCACGGCCGGCCGAGGCGGTTATACGATCTTATTTTCGCAAGCGTCGCTATGCCGGGGCCAAGGACCGGCGCACGGTCAAGCAGCATGTCTATGATATCCTGCGCCGTCAGGCGCGGCTGGACTGGCGACTGGCCAACACCGCAGCGGGGCAGCATAGCTCTCCGAGAGCCAGGATCATCGCCGACCTCGCCGTTTCCAACGACCTGCGGTTGCCGGAGATAAAAGCCCTGTTCAACGGTGAAGGATACGCCCCGTCAACCTTGTCGGAAGCCGAACAAAAAACCATATGCGCCCTTGACCCACCACTTGAAGACGATCTAATGCCGCCTTGGGTTAGACTGGAATTCCCGGAATGGATGGAAGGCTGCCTAAGTGCGCTTTTTGGAGAAAATCTGTCCCGCGAAATGGCGGCACTAAACCTTGAAGCACCGGTTGATCTGCGGCTCAACACCATGAAAACCGACCGCAAGGAAGCACTTAAAAAACTGAGCGAAGCCGGGGTCGAGGCCAGAACAACCTTGCTGTCTCCTATCGGAATTCGCATGGACAAACACCTGAATCTTGAGTCTATCGCAGAATACCGCGATGGAGAGCTGGAAATACAGGATGAGGGCTCCCAGTTAATAGCATTATTATGCGATGTGGATTGCAAAATGACAGTCGTCGATTATTGCGCCGGGGCCGGTGGCAAGACCTTGGCCCTGGCGGCGTTGATGAAGGGCCGAGGCCGTGTCCATGCATTCGATATCTCGGAACAAAGGATGAAAGGCATGGACCAGCGACTGCGCCGGGCCGAACCGGGCAATGTTCGCAAACATGTTATCGGAAGCAAGTCTGATGAATTTTCATCCCTGAAGGGTACGGCGGACAGGGTGCTGGTGGATGTTCCCTGCACTTCCAGCGGAGCATGGCGGCGACACCCGGAAGCCAAATGGTCGCTTGGCCGGGATACCCTGAATGCGATGACAACAGAACAGCGCGCGATAATGGAAAAGGCCGAAACCCTGGTAAAGCCGGGCGGGCGCCTTATCTACTCCACCTGTTCGCTGTTAAGAGAGGAAAACGAAACCATGGTCGAGGATTTTCTTGACCGCCACGGCGATTTCCGGGTGCTGCCGATAAACCACATATGGCCCCAAACCGTAGGTGGGGATGCCCCCCAGGCGTCAGGTCCTTACCTCAGGCTTAGTCCGGCAACCACCGGCACCGACGGTTTTTTTGCCGCGATTATGGAAAAGTCGGCCTGAAAAACAGGCCTCGTATATTCCTCATTTCTTATTTGTTTTATTGCGGCGGTCATCATCATCGCGACGATCGTTATCTTCCTCCATACGTCGCCCCGGCACCTGTCGCCCGGCGTCCTCGCGAATTTCCTCGCCGGATCGCCGTTCGTCATCATCGCGCCTGCTATCGCCCTTGTCCCTGACATAAAAAGGTCTCTTGGCACCCTTGACTATGATCTTCTTACCCATGTCCAACCTTCCCACATATTCCCGTCGCCGTAGATTACATCACAGGCTACCGTTAGGTCAAAATGCCGAACTAAATTAAACTTAAAAACGCTCAGTCCATAGGTTATTATCACCACCAGTAGTGATCACCCGCCTTTAAGGAGTGGGATATGTCGAACGAAGACCGGATAGAAGACAAACGCAGTCACCCACGGGTTGCGATAAGCAAGCGGGTGGTATGTCGCAGCGATTTGCTCTCTGTAGATGGCCTGCTTACCGATATCTCTGCCAGTGGCGCCGCCATAGAAACAGAAACGGAATTTGATGAAGACTTTTCCATTGATCTGGATATTGATGATTTAGGCAGCTATTCGGGCCAGGTGACACGTTCTTTCGACGACGGCTTTGCCGTCTGCTTTGACATTGACGAAGACGAACAAAACGGACTTATAATGGAGATAGAAAAAATTCACGATGCCATTGGCGATGAAAATTATTAAAAGGCCTTTTTATTATGTACTCAGATGATGGCGTATTGAATGTCGGCATTTCCAGGATCGACAATGAGCATCAAGCCATTAGCGAGCTTTGCAAAAAAATAACAACCGCAATAAACCATAGCGAATTAACTGACGAAGTGAAATCCAGCGTACTTGAATTGACCACGATGGTCGGTAAACATTTCAAGGAAGAAGAGCGCCTGTTTGAACCTCTGCATCTGGCCATGGAAAAACAGCACAAAGAAGAACACAAAGTGCTTATCGGTAAACTGGCCTCGATAATGGAAGATGTCGATCAGGGCCGCGACGGTCTGAAGAAAAAATTTAATGATTTTGACGATTGCCTGCAACGGCACATTTCATACGACTTTGAAATGAAGCACTCCAGCAGGATTCCTGAATAAGGCTCTGGATGCTCTTGCCTTGGAGCATTATTCATAGGGGTCGGCTGCGTCTCTCAACCCGTCGCCGAGAAAGTTAAAACCCAGAACGGTAACTATTACCGGCAGCATCGGCATTAACAGCCATGGATAAAGCGCTACCGCCTCTATGTTCTGGGCCTCTGCCAGCAGCACCCCCCAGCTTGTGATCGGCGGTCTCAGTCCAAGACCAAGAAAGCTCAAGGCCGTCTCGGCAAGGATCATCGACGGAATCGAAAGGGTCGCCGAGGCGATAAGGTGGCTCATGAAATTGGGCAGAAGGTGGCGACCGATAATCCGTCCCGGCCGCCCCCCCATTAGGCGGGCGGCGGAACAGTAGTCTTCCTCGCGCAGGGCCAGCAACTTGGAACGCACCGCACGCGCCAGCCCCGGCCAGTCAAGCAGGGCGAGGATAATGGTTATCCCGAAATATACTCCTACCGGGCTCCATGTCACCGGCAACGCCGCCGACAGGGCCATCCACAGAGGCAATTCCGGCAGCGACCTGAGAATTTCGATTACCCTCTGGACTACGGTATCCGCAAAACCGCCGAAGTAGCCGGCAAAGCCGCCTATGGTGATCCCGAGAATAAAGCTGATGGTTATTCCGATGAGCCCCACGGTCAGCGATATCCGGCCGCCGTAAAGCAGACGCGACGCCATGTCCCGACCCAAACGATCGGTTCCGAACAGGAACAGGGTTCCGCCCCTCGCCGGGCACATAAGGTGTTTGTCACCTTCAACCAGATTCCAGAACCGGTATTTGTCGCCTGAACAGAAAAAGCGGATCGGCTGCACGGTTTCACGATCTTCGCTATATTCGCGTTTCAGGTTGGTCATATTCAGGCGATAATTCAGCCGATAGACAAACGGTCCGATAAATTTTCCCTTATCGAATAAATGAATGCTCTGGGGCGGCGCGTAGATATAGTCGATATGGCGGGAATTAAGGTTATAGGGGGACAGGAATTCGGTAATCAAAATTGTTGAATAGCTCAGAACAAGGGCAATTGCCGCGATCACCGCCAGTTTGTGTTTCTTGAATTTCCACCACATCATCCGCCACTGTGAGGCCATGTAGTAACGCTCCTGGGCCTCGGTCATCTTTTCCACCGAATAGGCGTCGAAAGGTTCCGGAGAAACGTAATGCGGCATCTTGGGGCTCATCTTCTGGCCCCCCCGTCAAGGCGTATACGCGGGTCCAGCACCGCTAACAGAAGGTCGGATACAAACATCCCTATTACCGTAAGAAACGACAGGAATATGAGAAACGATCCGGCCAGATACATGTCCTGGCTTCTCAACGCGTTGAGAAGCATCGGCCCGGTCGTCGGCAGTGACATAACCGCGGATACTATGACCGAGCCGGAGACCACCTGCGGCAACAGATTGCCGATATCGGCGATAAAAGGGTTCAGCGCCATTCTAAGCGGATACTTTATCAGCAGCCGACCCCTGGGCAGCCCCTTGGCCCGGCCGGTAACGACATATTGTTTCTGAAGTTCATCCAGCAAATTCGCGCGAAGGCGGCGGATCATCCCGGCAGTGCCCGAAGTACCGATGACAAACACCGGTACCCAAAGATGTTCAAGCACCGATTTGGCCTTAGCCCATGACCACGGTTGGTTGACAAAGCTTTCATTCATCAGGCCGCCGATTGAGGTTCCGAAATAGGTGTTGGCAAGATAAAGCAGAATAAGAGCAAGGAGAAAATTTGGGGTGGCCAGCCCAAGAAAGCCGATCAGGGTAAGCCCATGGTCGCCCCAACTGTACTGATGGGTGGCAGAATAGACGCCGATCGGAAAGGCGACGACATAGATGAAAATAATCGTCGAAAAATTAAGCACCATCGACAGATACATCCGGTCACCGATGACATCGGCTACCGGCAGACCGTATTCGAAGGAAAAGCCGAAATCCCCGTGCATCATCCCGAAAAGCCAGACGAAATATTGTTCGACCATGGTTTTATCGAGGCCATACTGATGGCGCAGATAGGCAATCTTTTCCAGGTTTACCGTTTCTCCCTGGCTTTTAAGTTCGGCGATATAGGTGCTCAGGTAATCGCCCGGAGGAAGCTGAATTATGATGAAAATAAGGACGCTGGTCACCAGCAACGTCATAATCATTATCAATATCCTGCGGATCAGATAATTCAGCATCACTTGCCCTTTCCGGAATCGTCGAACCAGAAGGTATCGGGGCGGTGAATTCCGAATTGGGCCCCCGGATCCCAGTTATACAGTCCTTTTTTGGGGACGTTTCTCAGACGGTCACTAACAACCACCGGCTGCAATACACCGGAAATCAGGCCGATGGTAAACACCTGGTTTGTTGAAATATCCAGTATTCGCCGCCAGATTGTCACTCTTTGCCGGTGCGTCCGGGCATT
>CAZEFJ010000074.1:0-9947 GCA_964511465.1 uncultured Hyphomicrobiales bacterium | reverse complement strand
TGATAGCTGGTGCCGCCGGTAAGAATCGAACTTACGGCCTCGCCCTTACCAAGGGCGCGCTCTACCCCTGAGCTACGGCGGCATCCAATGGGAAAGACCTTATGACACAAGGCTCCGAGAGGTTCAAGATAGATAGAAATCAATCAGGTTAATATAAATTACCTCCTTACCGTCGCCACCAGCCCTTTTTAGCCGGGCGGCTATCCTTGCCGGACTTATCGACCTTATCAAGGTCGACGGTCTTGCTCTTAACGGCAGAATCCTCAACCCTGACTGCGGTGTCCTCAGCCTTCGCGACGGTCTCCGTACTAGCGGCGGAATCATCGACCTTGACGGCGGATACACTGGTCTTGGCCGCCGCCTTCCGTCTTGGTTTGCGTACTCGCTTAGGCTTCTCTTCGGCGACGATTACGACCGGATCATTTTCGGCCGCCTTGTCGGAGACTTTTTCCGGGTCCTTGCGAGAGGCGGCCCTCTTTCTTGTTCTCGCTGCGGGCTTTTTCACGGCGGCTGTTTCAACCGCATCAGTTGTCGAAACGGCGGTACCGTCAGGGGCTACAACCACAACTGTATCGTCGGGCGGAGGCAGTTGTGCCGATTGTTCCGGGCCTGCAAGCAAAACAGTATCGCCGGAAACGGTTGTCTGTTGTTCCGCCGGTTTGCGTCCCCGCCGCCTGCCGCCACGTCTACCTCGGCGGCGGCGTTTGACCGACATGTCTTCCGGCTTGTCTTCTTCGGAGATGCTTTCGCCAGACGGCTCGGCAGAATTTTGTGTGGGAGCGTCACCATCCCCGGTAGCGGACGATGACGGGGAAGAAGGGGTATCCCGGACCTCATTGTCTGTCGTCGTCGCCGTCTCAATCGCAGCTTTGCGTCGCCGTCCACGCTGTCGCCGTCGCTTGCCGCCCTCTTTTGGCGGACTATCGGAGGCGGGTTCGGCGTTTTTGCCACTAACGTCTTTCTTGTCTCCACCGTCCTTGGCCGTTTTTGGATTGATATGTTCAATTCTGTGTTGGGGAGGGATTAGCGTGTCGTCGCTGGCAAGAATAATGGTGGTACCGCTTCGTTTGCCCATATCGGAAATTGAGGAGTGTTTGTAGTTGAGAATATACAGGGCGACATCGGTCGGCATTTGAACGATAACTTTCTCGGGTTTTTTGCTGGTTATTTCCTCTTCGATAGCCCTCAGCACAAACAACGCCGAGGATTCGGTCGAGCGGCGGACGCCGGTACCTTCACAGTAGGGACATTTTTCCGAACTGGTTTCAAGGATGCTTGGACGCAGTCGTTGCCGCGAAAGTTCCAACAGGCCGAAGGGGCTGATCCTCCCCAACTGTATGCGAGCCCGGTCCAGACGCATGGCGTCCTTCAGTCGGCGTTCGACCTTGGAGTTGTTGCGTGACGCTTCCATGTCGATATAGTCGATGACAACAAGTCCGGACAGGTCGCGCAGGCGAATCTGGCGGGCGATTTCGTCAGACGCCTCAAGGTTGGTCGACAATGCGGTTTCTTCGATATTGCGCTGGCGGGTCGAGCGGCCTGAATTGACATCTATGGAAACCAGGGCCTCGGTCGGGTTAATGACAATATAGCCACCGGATTTCAGTTTGACTTCCGGGGAATGCATGCAGTCAAGCTGCTTTTCAATATTGTATTGCTGAAATAGAGGAATGTCGCTGTTTCGGTACGGCTGAACACGTTTGGAATGGCTGGGGATTATAAGTTTCATAAAATCCTTGGCTATCCGGTAGCTGTCTTCGCCATCGACCACAATTTCTTCAATCTCGTTGCTGTAAAGATCGCGAATGGTGCGTTTTATAAGGTTGCTTTCCTCGTGAACCAGGCATGGCGCGGTGGACCCCAGCGTCAACCCGCGCACCGTGTTCCAGAGGCGTATCAGATACTCGTAATCACGATTGATTTCGGCCTTGGTCCGTTTCGAGCCGGCGGTGCGAACGATTACCGTCGTCCCTTTTGGAATGCCGAGATTATTGAGGATGGTTCTCAGCTTCTTGCGGTCGTTGCTATTCGATATCTTGCGGGAAATTCCCCCGCCACGCGCGGTGTTGGGCATCAGCACACAATAGCGACCGGCCAACGATATATACGTGGTCAGCGCGGCCCCCTTGTTGCCTCTTTCCTCCTTTACCGCCTGCACCAGCAATATCTGATGGCGCTTTACTACTTCCTGTATCTTGTAGTTGCGGTGCGGGGTTCTGCGGCGGCGGGCATCGACCTCTTCGCTGTCATCGCCACCGACTGTCTCGACTGCGTTGGCCGAGCCTTCAGCCGTGTCGCTGGAACCTTCAGCAATGCCGGTGGAGCCTTCGCCGCCTTCATCGGCCCCGTCATCGTCGTCAGCTTCCGCATTATTCTCATGCTCGGCGACCAGTCTTTCGCGATCGGCGATGGGAATCTGATAGTAGTCAGGATGAATTTCGTTAAACGCAAGAAACCCGTGGCGATTGCCGCCATAATCGACAAACGCCGCCTGCAGGGACGGCTCGACCCGGGTAACTTTAGCTAAATAAATATTTCCTTTGATAAGCTTTCGGGATTTAACCTCAATATCAAAGTCTTCTAAGCGGCTCCCTCTGAGCACCACTACCCTGGTTTCCTCCGGGTGGGTGGCATCTATGAGCATTTTTTTGCTTGCCATGAATTTTCTGACTCCAAAGCGCCGCCATCGCGTTAGGCAAATACCTGGGTAAATGTCTCCGTTGGAAGTCGGCGCGTATTCGGGAAAAGTCGGCGGCGCCTGCGGACGCACCCACCATCGCCAGATACGGCGGTGGTGTATAGTGGCTCGTTCGCGCTGCTCTAACCGACATGATAAAACCTCTAATATAAAGCAAGACGGACAACCCCACGACCTTGAATAAACAGTTGCATGGTCGTCCACCCAAACGATTCAAATCAAACACACCGGCCAAGCCTCATCAAGGTAATGATAAAGGCAATAAATCGAGCCGGTATAAATGAACCGCGCCGTTAACATAACGGTAGGATTTAGACACGACAATCGTATTATTGTTTTTTTATTCTGACAGGCTCCATTATTGCAGTTGCACAAGATCAACATGCAGAGGCTGGAAATGGGTTGAAGACCACCCTTGTTAAACGTTATATCTAGGGCAAACCCAATGGAAAAACACTACATGTGGCGCTATCTGGCATTTGACGGCATTATAAAACCTATTGTCTGGGCCTTTTTGATGGTCATGGTGTTGGTTGCCGTGCCTGGGTCGGGGCTTGCCGCCAATGCCGTAGTTACCGACATTAGAGTCGGTGAACATGACAAAACCACCCGAATCGCTTTTGATTTAAATGCCCCGGTAGATTTTAATATATTCACTTTATCAAACCCATACCGGGTTGTGATTGATTTTCCTGAAATTGGCTGGCGTCTTCCGGCGCGCCCGCTGCCGGCTCGCAAAGGGCTGTTCAAAAGCCTGCGTTATGGATTGTTCAAACCCGGCACAACGCGGGTAGTAGTGGATGTTAACGGCCCCGTCACGGTTGATAATATATTCATGCTCCAGCCCTCCGGGAGCGGTTCCCATCGTTTGGTTGTAGATCTGGTTGCCGCCGCCAGGCTGGCCCCGGGCAAGCCCTCTGTCCGGTCTTCCTCCGGGACAAAAATTGTTGCCAAGGCAAAAAGCCTTGCCTTGCCGCCACCGCGCAAGCCCGAGCGCAACTATGCCGTAACCGCAGCGAAACGGCCCAAGCCAATGATTGTGATCGACCCTGGACATGGTGGAATGGACCCCGGCACGGTTGGGCTTAGGGGAACATACGAAAAGAATGTGACCCTGTCGGCGGCCCGCGCGATAAAATCATATTTGGAAAACAGCGGCAAATACCGGGTTCGTCTGACCCGCGATCGCGACAGGTTTATTCGCCTGCGTAACCGTGTCGCCTTTGCCCGAAAGGTCGGGGCTGAATTGTTTATTTCGATTCATGCCAATTCGACATCCAACCGTGGCACTCGCGGTCTTTCGGTCTACACCCTTTCAGAGAAGGCGTCGGATAAGGAAGCCGCGGCACTGGCCGAAAAAGAGAACAAGGCGGATCTTATTGCGGGAATTGACCTCAATGGCGAATCGCCGGAGGTGACAAATATATTGATAGATCTGGCACAGCGAGAATCGATGAACCAGTCGGCTAACTTTGCCACTGAACTGATTGTGTCGTTGAAACGCGAAACGAGGTTTTTGCGCAATACCCATCGTTTCGCCGGTTTCGCCGTCCTTAAGGCTCCCGACATACCATCAGTACTTATTGAGCTTGGCTTCCTGTCAAACCGCAGTGATGAAAACGCACTTCGCAGCCGGAAGTTTCGCGCCGGTCTGGCAGCGGCAATCGCCAACGCGGTTAACAAATATTTTTCCCGCGTCGAAGAAGCCAACAGAAAATAGGCCCATGGCGATGCACAGGGACATATCACAAATTAGTGCCGGAGACCGCATCATCGACACCGACGAGCCGCAGCCGTTTTGTGCAAGGCGGAGCGAGGCAGAGTCTCCGTTTTTTATTACCTGCGATCATTCAGGCAATCGAATCCCCAAATCCCTTGGCACCATTGGCCTGGGAGATACCGATTTACATCGTCATATAGCTTGGGATATTGGTGCCGCAGCCGTGGCGCACGGCCTTTCCGACAGCCTTGATGCGACACTGGTAGAGCAGAATTACTCTCGCCTGGTTATTGACTGCAACCGCAGAATAGGTGTTGAGGCGTCAATCCCGAAGCGCAGTGAACAAACTAAAATTCCCGGCAATATTAATATTGAGCCGGAACAGGCGGCGGCCCGCGCCAATGAAATATACCACCCCTATCATAATAAGATCAGCGATCTGCTGAATGCCCGCGCTAAAGTCGGCCAGCCGACACTTATCGTTTCCGTGCATAGCTTTACTCCCGTCTATAATGGTGTTACTCGACCCTGGCATATCGGCTTCGCCTACCATCTGGATTCACGTTTTACGGCTATAATGATAGATTTGCTGGCCCGCGATAAAGGCCTTTGTATTGGTGACAACAAACCCTACGCAGTTAGCGACGAGACCGATTATTCGGTGCCCGAACATGGCGAAAAACGGGGTCTGGCGTATGTTCAGATAGAAATTCGCCAGGATCTTGTATCGGACAGGTCCGGACAGTTGGAGTGGGTCGAGAGGCTAAGCAAAATTTTAACGGAAGGCTATGCAACACTCGTCAAACAGGGATAATCCATTTGCTGGCGATCAGACCATAATTAGGCCATATTATGTTGCTAACATCGCGCACCCGTCGGACTGTTCCGTGTGTCCGTTGACCCCTTAAGCAGGAACCCATGATCAAGGCCCTTGGCACTCTATTCGGACTGCTTTTGCTTGCTGCCATTATTGGTGCCGGAGGGGTGGTTTACATATTCTATTCTTTTGGCAGCAATCTTCCGGACTACCGTCAGCTGGCCGACTACGAACCGCCGGTAATGACCAGGGTATACGCCGGAGATGGTCGTTTGCTATCCGAATACGCGATGGAAAAACGTGCCTTTGTGCCGATAATGGCGATGCCGGGCCGCGTCGTACAGGCGTTTCTTTCTGCCGAGGATAAAAATTTTTACAACCATTCCGGCGTTGACATACTGGGCGTCGTTCGCGCCGCCATTATCAACGTCAAGAACATCGGTTCAGGCCGCCGTCTGGTCGGAGCATCGACAATCACCCAGCAAGTGGCGAAAAACTTTCTCCTGAGCAACGAGTTGTCATGGAAGCGAAAGATACATGAAGCGATTCTGGCCTTCAGAATAGAGCGTGCCTTTACCAAAAATCGTATATTGGAGCTTTATTTAAACCAGATTTACCTGGGCTATGGATCATATGGCGTGGCGACGGCGGCGCTGAACTACTTCAACAAGCCGATGGATCAGCTGACCATCGCAGAGGCGGCGTTTCTTGCCGCCCTGCCCAAGGCGCCCAACAATTATAATCCCAGCATTCATCCGGATGCGGCCAAGGCAAGGCGTGACTGGGTCATAGGAAGAATGCTGGAAGACGGAGCAATCTCCACCACCGAGGCGGCGCTTGCCCGTGCTACGCCGCTGGAAGTGCGCCAGCGTGCCAAAACCGAATTCATAAAGGCGGGCTATTTTTCCGAGGAAGTAAGGCGCGAACTGGCGGACAGATACGGGGAGGCCAAGCTATATGAAGGTGGTCTTGCGGTGCGGACCACCCTTGATCCGAGACTTCAGAATATCGCAGATAGAACCCTGCGCCATGGGTTGGAAGCCTATGACCGGCGACATGGCTGGCGCGGGCCGATAACCCATATTAACCCCGCCCCCGACCAGTTCGCCAAATTTGCCGCCCTGGAACCGCCGCCGGGAATTGGCGACTGGCGCCTGGCTCTGGTTATCGGCATCGACAGGGACGGGGCGGATATAAGTTTTGTCGGCGGTGAAAGTGGAAGAATTCCATTTGCTGAAATGAAATGGGCCAGGCCTTGGCTGAAGCGGCAAAAAACCGGTCCGGCAGTCAAAAAACCGGCCGATGTCATGGTTCCCGGGGATGTTCTTGCGGTTGCTCCGGTCGAGACGAACAACAAAGGCAAGGCATATCAACCGGGAACTTTTTCGCTCCGCCAGATACCCGATATAGATGGGGCGCTGGTGGCGATGAACCCCCATACCGGGCGGGTGCTGGCGATGTCGGGAGGATATTCTTATAAGAAAAGCCAGTTCAACCGGGCCACTCAGGCAATGCGTCAGCCGGGATCGGCCTTCAAGCCGGTGGTCTATCTGGCGGCCTTGGACATGGGCTATACCCCGTCGACACTGATTCTCGATGCGCCGTTTGTCATCGATCAGGGGCCAGGATTGCCCAAATGGAGACCCGCCAATTATACCCAGAAATTTTATGGTCCCAGCACCATGCGGCTTGGCCTGGAGAAGTCACGCAACCTGATGACGGTGCGTCTGGCCCAGACCATCGGCATCGACAAGATAGCCGAGTATGCGGAAAAACTGGGGGTCGTCGATAAGTTGCCAAGAAAACTGTCGATGGCGCTGGGCGCCGGAGAGACAACGCTGTTACGTCTTACCACGGCTTATTCGATGCTGGTCAACGGCGGGAGAAAAATAACCCCGACCCTGGTCGACCGTATTCAAGACCGCCATGGAAAAACAATTTTCCGCCATGACAAACGCACCTGTGTTGACTGTCTGGCCAATTTCTGGGCCTCTCAGCCGGTGCCGAAAATACCCGATACCCGCAAAAAAATAACCAGCCCGGCCAGTGCCTATCAGATCGTCTCAATGCTTCGGGGAGTGGTCCAGCGCGGTACTGGAATAAGGATAAACTCGTTGGGCCTGCCGCTGGCAGGCAAGACCGGGACCACCAATAAAAGCATGGACACCTGGTTCATCGGCTTCTCGCCCGATCTGGCGGTTGGTGTTTTTTCCGGCTTTGACAAGCCTCGCACCCTGGGCCGCCGCGAGCAGGGAGCCTCTGTCGCCGGTCCGATCTTCCGTGATTTTATGAAGGATGCGCTTGCCGGTCAGCCGACCGTTCCCTTCCGCATCCCACCCGGCATTCGACTGGTAAGAGTCAACGCCACCACCGGTCGGCCAGCCAGGCCGGGAGACAGGAAGGTAATACTGGAAGCATTTAAGCCGGGCACGGTCCCGGTCGGCGAAGGTACGGTACTGAAAGGGTATTCCTCGACCGTTGATGCCCCTACGTCAGGAACCGGCGGACTTTATTAGGGGCGTTGGTATAAACAAGACAATTTGGTCCGGCATTTCCGTGGAAAACAGCTGATCAGGTTAACCTTCCTATTTAATAAAATTTGAAACTTTTTCGCGCATATAGTCTAATACCGGGATTAGCTGCGGCAACTTAGCGGTGAGCTGTCCCGGGTGTTTTAACTTGGTGGTGCCTTGCTCTGCTTTGTGTAGAAGGGTAACAAAACAATGACCGGCTCACGCAAACGGATGTTTACCTCCGAAGTGCGCAAGCAAAACAGGAAGACCGCCTCGAAGAAGCAGGAGGGGTATGCCGACGACGGAATTCTAGCGCGGCATTACGAGGTCATGGGGGCGATAAATGGCCTCAGGGAACTGATTTCCAAGACCCCCGGTGCCGATGTTGCGGTAGTTTCCGATCTGAAGCGCGAGATCCATGATTCGGTGAAGCTGAGACAGGAGCTAGAGTCTCTTGCCGATGCAATTCTTGAGACCAAGAAGGAGATTGCCGCATTACGTCACCCGGGGGCAAGCCAGTCGGACGACCGTATAATATCCATGGGCCTTCAGCTTGACGCCGTGGTCGATGCCACGGAAACCGCTACCAACAATATTCTCGCGGCGGCTGAAATTATCGACGACCATGTTTCCGGTATGCGGGGGCAGGCAACCGGCAATAACGAAATTGCCCAGATCGAAGAAATCGGCGAGCAGGTTACAAAAATTTTCGAAGCCTGCAATTTCCAGGATATTACCGGCCAGCGCATAGGCAAGGTAGTAAACACCCTGAAGTTTATTGAAGAGCGAATATCCATGATGATGGATATCCTAGGCGGCTCGGACGCCTTCAAGGATATCAGCTTGCCCGAAGAAGTAAAAGTGGACGGTGACGAAAAGCTGCTAAACGGTCCGCAACTGGATAGCGAGCAAAAAATAGATCAGTCCGAGATCGACGCGTTGTTCGATTAGATAAAACAAGACCACCTGGAACAGTCCCGAATATGCGTGCCGAAACTGAAGCCATCGTAAACGAAATCAAACAGTCTCTGGAACTGTTGAGGAGGCATCTTTGACTATGATGATGCCATCCGTCGCCTTGACGAACTGAACGCCAGGGCCGAGGACCCCGCACTCTGGAACGACGCCGAAGAAGCTCGTAAGGTAATGTGCGCCCGTACCCGCCTTGAAACAGAGATAAACGCGCTGGAAGAAATTGAGCGCGATCTTTCCGATAATTGCGGCATGATCGAACTGGGCGAGGCCGAAAATGATGAGGACGTCATCGTTGAAGCCGAAAATGCACTGAAGGAATTACATTCAAGGGCCGCCAAGGCAGAGGTCGAAACCCTGCTTTCCGGCGAGGCAGATGCCAACGACTGTTATCTTGAGGTTCACGCCGGGGCCGGCGGAACCGAGGCTCAGGACTGGGCCGAAATGCTGCAAAGGATGTATGTGCGCTGGGCCGAACAACATGGCTACGGCGTCGAATGGCTGGAAGAAAGCAACGGCGAGGAAGCCGGGATTAAGTCTGCCGTTCTTAAAATTTCGGGACATAACGCTTACGGCTGGCTGCGAAACGAAAGCGGTGTGCATCGTCTGGTTCGCATTTCACCGTTTGATTCCAGCGCCCGCCGCCATACCAGCTTTGCCTCTTTGTGGATATATCCGGTAATCGACGACAACATAGAAGTCGAAGTTCAGGACAAGGACATCCGGGTCGACACCTACCGCGCCTCGGGTGCCGGCGGCCAGCATGTCAACAAGACTGACAGTGCGGTGCGGATGACCCACCTTCCCACCAATATAGTGGTTCAATGTCAGAACAGCCGCTCGCAGCACAAGAACCGGGCCGAGGCAATGAGCATGCTGAAAGCCAGAATCTACGAGATGGAACTACAAAAAAAGTTGCAGGAATCCCAGGACGAACATGATGCCAAATCAGATATCGGCTGGGGCCATCAGATCCGCTCATACGTCCTGCAACCATATCAGATGATTAAGGATCTACGCACCGGGCTCGAGACGTCCAACACCCAGGCCGTTCTTGACGGAGATCTGGACGATTTCATGTCGGCGGCGCTGGCGGCGACGCTCAAACAGAGTATTTCCGTATGAAACGGAAACACTCTGTTTTTTATCGCTCACGACATCGACCTGAAGGCCAATGTCTGCGCGGGCGCGCCGAAGTGTCGGCGGGCCGCCTTGCGGCCTTGGGCA
>CAZEFJ010000073.1:8525-10017 GCA_964511465.1 uncultured Hyphomicrobiales bacterium | reverse complement strand
TAACATAAGCAGGTCTCCGCCATCTATTATAAATTCAGGATGCCACTGGACGCCCAGGCAAAAACGCTTGCCGGGTGCCTCTATGCCTTCGATAACCCCGTCGGAGGCCAGCGCGTTGACGACGATGTCGGGCGTTTCGCCGCTGACCGCCTGATGATGGGCACTGTTGACGTTCATCCGTTCGGTTCCGACTATTCCATGCAACAGGGTTTTGGGAACGATATTTACCTGATGGCCCGCCTGATCGCGGGGATTGGGCTGCTCATGAGCCAGCGCCCCGTCGATCTTGTCATCTATATGCTGGATCAGGGCGCCGCCCAAGGCCACATGCAAAAGCTGCTGACCACCACAGATACCCAGAACGGCCATATCCATTTTCAGTGCGCCCTTGAGCAAATCCATCTCGAAGGCGGTACGCCGATCGTTGGTGCTGGTCTTTGGGTGGCGGCCGGTTTCGCCGAACAGGGCCGGATCAATATCGAAATCACCGCCGGTAATCAGCAGGCCGTCGATTCTTTCAAGGTAGCCCTTAATATCTTCAGCTTCATAGGGGATAGCTACTGCCAGGCCACCCGCCAAACTGATGCAGGAACAATAGTTTTCACGCAGCCCATACCAGGGGAATTTGGAATATCCTCCGGGCGGTTGCCAATCCAGGGTAATGCCGATTAATGGTTTCATGGCTGGCAATCTATAAGCAATCTTGACGGACCGCCACGACAAACGCATGGTTCAGGCCATGAGCGTTATCTCATTCATGGAAATCGCCCTGGATCAAGCCAGGCAGGCGGCGAATCGGGGCGAAGTGCCGGTCGGCGCGGTAGTCGTTGACGGAACCAGCGGTGAGGTGCTGGCGGCTGAAGGCAATCGCATAATCGAACTGCGCGATCCCACCGCCCACGCCGAGATGCTGGCGATTCGCCTGGCCATCGACCCGATGGGGTCCACCCGGCTTGAAGATTGCGACATCTATGTAACGCTGGAGCCATGCGCAATGTGCGCCGGGGCAATATCGCTGGCCCGCATCCGCCGCCTCTATTTTGCCGCCTACGATGCCAAGGGAGGAGGCGTCGAACACGGAGCCAAGGTATTCGACCATGCAACCTGCAACCATATCCCGGAAATCATCGGCGGAATAAAGGAAACCGAGGCCGGAGAATTACTGAAAAAGTTTTTTGAGAAACGCCGCCATACATCCCCCGGATGACACCAATCGCAAGAATTATTATTTACCGGCTTTCTTTCCCTGGTTATGGCGTAACTTCCTGAGGTAGCTTTTGGTGCTGATTTCATCCAGTTCGTGCTGCTCTTCGCGGGCCAGTTCCTTTTTTTCCGCAAGATCGCGGTTTTCCTGAGCGACCTGGTATTTCTTCAGTTCCCGGTAGGCTTCGTTTAATTTTTCGCGGGCTTCCGATATCCTTTTTTCCACTTCAGCGACGGATTTGGCAATGATCTCGCGCCGATTGATTACCGCCTTGGCGTAATTGCCGTA
>CAZEFJ010000073.1:0-8425 GCA_964511465.1 uncultured Hyphomicrobiales bacterium | reverse complement strand
GGCGGGGCATCGCCTTCGCCGGGAGTTTCCTGTTCTGCAATATCGAGAATTTCGCCAAGCATCTTGTAACAGGATGGCAGATCGGTAAATTCATCTTCCTTCTGGCGCAGGAATTCTTCGATCCCGGGATAATAATGGATAGCTTCATCAACCTGCGGATCGCTGCCGCCACGATAAGCGCCAAGGCGAATTAGTTCCGCCATGTCTTCATAAGTAGACAGCAACTGACGGGCCCGGTTGACGATCGCGTTTTCATTATCGCTGTTGCAGTCGGGCATCGTTCTTGAAACGCTGCGCAACACGTTGACGGCGGGATAACGCCCTCTCTCGGCTATTGCACGGTCAAGAACTATATGACCGTCAAGTATACCCCGCACCGCGTCGGCAACCGGCTCGTTATGATCGTCACCTTCAACCAGAACCGTGAACAACCCGGTAATATCGCCCTGGGATGAAGTTCCCGGCCCGGCCCGTTCCAACAGTTTCGGCAACTCGGCGAAAACCGACGGGGTGTAGCCCTTGCTGGCTGGCGGCTCACCCGCGGAAAGGCTGATCTCGCGCTGGGCCATGGCAAACCGGGTAACGCTGTCCATCAGACAAAGAACGCCTTTGCCCTGATCGCGAAAAAATTCCGCAACCGACAGCGTGACATAGGCCGCCTGACGACGAACCAGCGGGGCCTCGTCGGAAGTGGCGACGATAACCACACTTCTCGCCAGCCCCTCATCGCCAAGGTCGTCCTCGATAAATTCCCGGGCTTCACGACCACGTTCGCCGACAAGTCCGATTATCGATATTTCAGCGTCGGTGTTACGGGCCATCATCGACAACAGTGTCGATTTCCCGATACCGGAACCGGCAAAAATACCCATCCGCTGACCCTGACAGCAGGTCAGGAACGAATTCATCACACGAACCCCAAGATCGACCTTGCCGCCAACCCGTCTACGGGCATGAGCGGGGGGTGGTTTGTTATGAACAAGGTATGGAGCGAGACCCTGAACCAAGGGCCCCTTGCCGTCAACCGGCTCGCCAAAGGCGTTGACGACACGTCCCAGCCAACTTTCATCAGGATATATAACCGGCTCGGTGACGCTTACCTCGACCCGGCAACCCAGCCCGACCCCATCAAGTGTGCCAAACGGCATGGCCAGCGCCTTGCCGTCTCTGAACCCGATCACCTCGCATATTGTGCGCAGACCATCCCGATTTATTATTGAACAATGGTCGCCAATGGAAAGAGTTCCCGGCACCACGTCAATTTCCACCAACATGCCGATTATCGCACTTACGCGACCGTAATACCGCCAGCCCGACAAACGGGCCAGCTCATTGACGATATTGTCGGCTGAAATAGTCAATCTTTAATCCTTGCTTCGCCACACCGGATATATAAACCTGGTGATTATGAAGGGGGAGTCTTTAAGGTTAGGTAAAAGTAGCCAACTTGAAAACTTGAATGATTTGTGTCCGCATCTTATGGTTAACAAACATTCAATAAAGGAGGCAGGGGTGCCGCAATGCGTATCCTTTTGGTTGAAGATGATCCGGCCACATCAAAAAGCATAGAGTTGATGCTTAAGTCCGAGGGAATGGTGGTCGATGCCACCGACCTCGGCGAAGATGGTCTGGAAATAGGCAAGCTTTACGACTACGACATAATAATCCTGGATCTTATGCTGCCCGATATTAACGGTATCGAGGTGTTGCGAAGGTTGCGCGACGCACGGGTGGAAACACCGGTGCTGATCCTCTCGGGGCTGGGTGAGCCCGAACAAAAGATCAAGGGGCTGGGAACCGGGGCCGACGACTACCTGACAAAACCGTTCAACAAAGAAGAATTGCTGGCAAGAATTCAGGCTATTGTTCGCCGCTCCAAAGGCCATTCCCAGTCCGTAATCACGACCGGAAAGCTGGCGGTAAATCTTGACGCACACACCGTCGAGGTAGACGGCAAGACGATCCATCTGACCGGCAAGGAATATGGCATTATAGAACTTTTGTCGTTACGCAAGGGAACGACCCTGACCAAGGAGATGTTTCTCAACCACCTTTACGGCGGCATGGACGAGCCGGAACTGAAAATTATAGATGTCTTTATATGCAAGCTGCGTAAAAAGCTCAACGCCGCCGCGGACGGCAATAACTATATCGAGACAGTATGGGGCCGTGGCTACGTCCTGCAAAATCCGGAAGAGGCTAAATCGGCCCAGAATTGAATGGATTCGATTCGAAGTAGATTCTGATCCGTTCTAATTGCCGCTCTGACAATATTCGCGGAGTTTGACTACATCGGCTATTACAACCTCGGTACCCTTGGTTTTTACGCCATATTCCCTAAGCTTGGCGAGTGCCCGTGAAAGACTCTCCGGCTTCATCCCCAACCTGGCGGCGACCAGGGATTTGTCATATGGAAAGTTGACCACCGCCGATTTCGCATCGTCAACCTCGCTTAGGCTAAGAATAAAATCACCCAGCCGCTGCGGTGTTGAACGAGCCTGAATCTGTTCTATATGCAGTATCAGGCCCCGGAGACGCTGCGACAGGGCGCCAAGCATTTTCAGGGAAAATTCGCTGTTCTCGCGAAGCAGGCCAAGAAACGGCTCGGCGGGAATTTCGAGCAGTCTGGCATCGCTTACAACTTCGGCGCTGGCCGGGTAGTTGCATCCAAGGAAAATAGCCGCCTCGGCAACCGTTTCTCCCGGCTTGAGAACGGCGATCACCGTCTGCTCTCCATCCTGGGTGTCGCGAAAAACTTTTACCCATCCGTCAAGCAACAGATAAATCAGTTCGGCGGGTTGCTCGCGAAGGAACAAAAGCTTGCCGCGAGAATGCTCAACCACGCAAGCATGCTCAAGCAGATGCCCAAGCATTTTGTCGGGAAGGCCGGCAAATAACGGTGAACGGCGTACAATCGCCGTGTCTCTGTAATTCAACATGCGCATATTCACGCCCCCCGGCGGAGCCCATCAAGGAATTAAACCATCAAGAGCTTAGACCTTAATAGTCGATATTCCAAAGAAACTAAACAGGGCATCGCCTATTATAATACCCATGTATGGCAAAAGCACCGGTATAGATGCGCATTTTTACAGCTATTCCGCCGCTTTCTGCGTCTCCTCGTCGTCATTTCCGTTGTCGCTTAAAGGTATGACCAATTCGGACAGTTTATCGTAAACGGCACGGCGACGAACCAGATGTGCCTCTGCGTCAATCAACAATTTCTCAAAACGCTCGGGGTCGCGCCGCTGGATCGACCTGAAACGGTTTTCGCTTTGCAGGTATTCACGCAACGGAACGGTCGGTGCCTTGGAATCCATTTGCAATGGTTTCTGGCCGGTGCCTAACCTTCTTGGGTCGTAGCGGTATAACTGCCAGTAGCCCGAATCCACCGCCATTTTTTGCTGATCGAGGCTGTTAGCCATGTCGTAGCCATGTTCGATACAAGGCGAGTAGGCGATAATCAGCGAAGGACCGTCGTAAGAGACCGCCTCCTGGAACACCTTGACGGTCTGTGCGTCCTTGGCCCCCATGGCAATAGAGGCGACATAGACGTTGCCGTACGATATCGCCATCATCCCAAGATCTTTCTTGGGCTGGGATTTGCCGTCGGTGGCAAACTTGGCAGCGGCACCGATGGAAGTCGCCTTGGATTGCTGGCCGCCGGTGTTGGAATAGACTTCGGTATCCAGAACCAGAATATTGACATTGTATCCCGACGCCAGAATATGGTCGAGGCCGCCGTAACCTATGTCATAGGCCCAGCCGTCACCACCGACTATCCATACGATTTTCTCCAGCAGGTAGTTGACAAGATGCTCAAGCTCTCTGGCATCTGACGATTCTATATTCTTCAGCTTGCCTTTCAGATCTTCGATCTTGGCCCGCCCGGCAATCAATTTTTGTTCGTCGGCAATCGACAGCGAGAGCATTTCGTTAACCGTGTCCTCGCCCAATTCAGAAGTCAGATTGACCAGAAGATGACGGGCCTGATCGGCATGCTTGTCAATGCCAAGCCTTATCCCCAGGCCGAATTCCGCGTTATCTTCGAACAGGGAGTTGGCCCACGCCGGACCCCGCCCCTCGCAATTGGCCTTGTACGGGGTGGTCGGCAGGTTGCCCCCGTAAATGGATGAACAGCCGGTGGTGTTGGCAATCACCGAGCGGTCACCGTAAAGCTGGGTCATCAGTTTGATATAGGGGGTCTCTCCACAGCCGAGACAGGCTCCCGAGAACTCAAACAAAGGCTCGGCCAGTTGCGACATCTTCAAGGTCGGGCGCAGCTTGGCGCGGTCCGCCTCGGGTATCGAGAGGAAGAAGTCCCAGTTTTTCCGCTCGGCGTCACGGAGCGGCTCGGGCGGGACCATTTCCAGAGACAAACGCTCGGGATTTTTCTTGTCCTTGCCGGGGCAGGCCCGCATGCACAGGTTACACCCGGTGCAGTCGTCCGGTGCCACCTGAACCGTATACAGTGCCCCTTCGCCGAACTCCTTGCCCTTGTAATCCATGGACAGGAAGGTAGACGGTGCACCATCAAGCTGGTCCGGCGGGTAAACCTTGATTCTGATCGCCGAATGGGGACAGACAAGGGCGCACTTGTTGCATTGTATACAAAGTTCCGGCGTCCATTCCGGAATTTCAAGGGCAAGACAGCGCTTTTCCCACTGGGCCGTGTCAAGCGGCCATGTTCCATCTACCGGAAATGCGCTTACCGGCAGAAGGTCGCCCTGCCCCGACAGCATCATGGCGGTTACTTTCTTGACAAAATCGGGAGCATGGTCGGGGACGGTAGGCGGACGTTCACGGTTGCTGGTAACCTGATCAGGGACCTTCATTTCCATCAGGTTTTCGAGGGTCCGGTCAACCGCGGTAAAGTTAAGCTCGACCATTTTACGGCCCTTGGAGCCATAGGTTTTCTCGATCGCACCCTTGATCTGGGCTATCGCTTCATCCCGCGGCAAGACCCCGGAGATAGCGAAAAAGCAGGTCTGCATGATGGTATTAATGCGCTTTCCCATGCCGACTTCGTTAGCCACTTTATTGGCATCGATGACATAGACCTTAAGCTTTTTCTTGATCATCTCCCGTTGCACCGGAGACGCCAGTCTGTCCCATACATCGTCGACGTTACCAGGCGCGTTGAGCAGGAATGTCGCCCCCTGGGCCGCGTATTTCAGAATATCCACCCTTTCCATGAAATGAAACTGGTGACAGGCCAGGAACTCGGCCTCGCGGATCAAATACGGGGACTGTATCGGATTGGGGCTAAAACGCAGATGCGAGATAGTAACCGCACCGGCCTTCTTGGAATCATAGACAAAATAACCCTGGGCGTAGTTGTCGGTGTTTTCGGCGATAATCTTGATCGAATTTTTGTTGGCACCGACGGTGCCGTCCGAGCCAAGACCGAAAAATACCGCACGCCGGGTTCCTTCCAGTTCGGAAACAATATCCTCGTCGTATTTGAGAGAAAGATTGGTTACATCGTCGATGATGCCGATTGAAAAGTTGCTTCTTGGCTTGTCGCTGGACAATTCATCGAAAACCGCCTTGACCATTGAAGGAGTGAATTCCTTTGACGACAGGCCATAGCGACCACCGATAACCAGCGGCTCGGCGGCGCTGGCGCGTTGGCCCGACTGGCGGGCCTGGGCCAGCGCGGTCACCACATCTACATACAACGGCTCACCCAGCGCCCCGTTTTCCTTGCAGCGGTCCAATACCGCAATCGAGCGTACACTGGCAGGCAGGGCGGCAATCAGGTGATCTGCGGACAACGGACGGAACAGACGGACCTTGATCACTCCCACCTTCTCGCCATTACGGTTAAGGTAACTGACGGTCTCGTCAACGGTTTCGCCGCCCGATCCCATGATTACGATGACTTTCTCGGCCTCGGGATCGCCAACATAATCGAACAGCTTGTAGGATCTACCGGTGATCGAGGCAAACCGGTCCATCTCCTGCTGAACGATGTCGGGGCATGCCGCATGATATATGTTTCGCGACTCCTGCATCTGAAAGAAGGTATCCGGATTCTGAGCACTGCCGCGCAGCACCGGGCTGTCCGGGCTAAGTCCCCGACCGTGATGCTCCCTCACCGCATTGGCATCGATCATCGCGATGATGTCGTCGTCGCTCAACTCTTCAATTTTCCCAACTTCATGGGAGGTTCTGAAGCCATCGAAAAAATGGATAAACGGCACCCTGGAACGAAGGGTCGCGGCCTGGGCAATACAGGCCATATCATGTGCTTCCTGAACCGAGCCCGAGGCGAGCAGGGAAAATCCGGTCTGGCGACATGACATGATGTCCGAGTGATCGCCAAAAATAGACAGCGCGTGGGTAGCCAGGGTACGGGCCGCGACATGCATACAGAAAGGAAGCAGTTCACCGGCGATCTTGTACATGTTGGGGATCATCAAAAGCAGACCCTGCGAAGAGGTGAACGTGGTTGTCAGCGCACCGCTTTGCAACGAGCCATGGACCGCCCCTGCGGCTCCGGCTTCGGACTGCATCTCGACCACTTTCGGGACCAGTCCCCAGATGTTGGTTTTGCCCTTAGACGACCAATTTTCGGAGATTTCCCCCATCGGTGACGATGGTGTAATTGGATATATGGCAATTACTTCATTAACACGATGGGCAACCGAGGTTACCGCCTCGTTACCATCCACTGTAATCATCCGTCTTTTGGCCATCTAACTTAAACCCCTTAATTAACTATGTTTTTTCGTTTTTTGCAGAGCCTGAACGCCAGGCTCACCATAACAACCACCCTTTTGCTGCACTGCAACCATAATCAAAAAAAAATATGGAGTCTAGAGCTGTCGGAGGACTGGCGTGCCATCCCGTAAAATACTCATATACCCATAATTTTTATGTGTACAAGATATCGCCGGGATGAAAGATCACTGTTCGATAATCGGGTGATCGCGCATTCTTTTGACAAACATGTCCATCAGGAAACGTAAAACCGGATCGAATTCCTCCAGTCGGTCGAGGCGGTCCTTCAGATCTTTTTTCGGTATAACCGCCAATACAGTTTTTTTCAGCGTCTTTACCGACGCCATGCGCGGTTTGCTATCAATAAGCGCCATTTCGCCGATTATCGAACCGGGACCGGCCCTGGCTATGACGATATCGCGGTCACCCGACTTGCGGGAAATTTCCACCTGCCCGGATTTAATCAGATAGGCTTCGCTGCCAGCCTCACCTTCGTGGAAAATATATTCTCCGGCTTTTAACCTCGTCTCTCCCTTGGCCGCTGGTTTCCCGTTCGGCTTCTTCTTTGCCTGATTGGCCGCGTCCATGGCCTCGCCCTCATCGGCGAACCCTATCAACAAGGTATATATTCTCCGGGCAAACCTAAGCCGCCATTCGTCGGGCAGATTGGTCGAAAGCAGACGGTCGCGGACACCCGCCGCGGCAGTAATAATTTCGACATTATCGGCACCTTGTCTGGCCAAGTCGGCGGCAGATGTCATGGAATCCACTATCGCCGTCAGTCGGGAAATTACCAGCCCCTGATTTTTAGCACCAAAATCAGAGCCTGTAAGACTAACCAGATATCCGAATTTTGCCGCCTTTGTCGGCAGCATGCCAAGGGTGTCGTCTATCGCCCTTTCCGAACTCTGATCCTTTCCCGGTTTGGCAAACGCCACCTTTGCCCGCATGGTAACCGCCTCGCCCATTCCCCCGCTACCTTTCGACAGCACATCGTTTTCGACCATAACCGCGATCAGCGAGCTAAAGGCACTGGCCTCGCTTTCCTGTCCTTCCTTGGTCAGACGATTCATGCCGCCGACTTCGCGCTCAACCCGGCCTAACAGCACCTCCCGGGTGCATGGCATGTCATATTTGGTCCCGATCCGGTTCAGCATCTCAAGACAGGCCCCGGCCCGCTTCATAGGTTCATAGGAACCGGAACTTAGCCGGACCAGCGTTTGCAATGAGCTGCCAAGGTTCTTTTGATAGCCCAGAACCTCCTTGATTGCCGCAGCACCATCGAATATTTCGGCAATAATTTCATCCAGATACGAAAAGGATGTCTCTTCCGGTTCCGCCTCGGCAAGATCAACGATGTATTTAAGTTTCCTTTCCCAGTCACGGGCGTCGCTGACATAGGAGGCTAATGCGGCGCGGATCAGATAATCCCGGTCTTTGCTCTGCACCGATTCATTTACGCCGTTTATCATCGCATCAAGCCCATCTTTTTTGAGCACTTCGTAGTGTTCTTCGGCGTTTCCGAGCCTTGATGAGCGCCTTATCGCCCGCCCGATAACGTCATAGAGCTTGTCGACGCGCAGATGATGCTTTTCACCGCTTTCCCTGGACTGGATGCGGGCGATGCACTGGACCGCCTGATTCAGCAGTACATCGTTGCGTTCCAACCATTTTAAATGACCGTAATTGTGAAGCAGCT
>CAZEFJ010000072.1:0-10046 GCA_964511465.1 uncultured Hyphomicrobiales bacterium | reverse complement strand
CTCGCCGGGGACCGGAGTCGAAATACCCTTCATCATCTCTTCGGCGACACGGTCAGTACATTGCGACCAGGCGTCAATTACCTTGTTGTACTTTTCACCCTGGGTAATCAGGCCGTCCTGGTACTGTTGCTCGTACTCCTTGACCTTGTCTTCGGTTCCACTGACCAGGGCATCCTTGCTGTCCGGCACCACCAGATCATCCTTGCCGAATGAAATACCGGCCCGGCAGGCGTGGGAAAAGCCCAGACCCATAACCCGGTCGGCAAAGATCACCGTCTCCTTCTGACCGCAGAAACGGTAAATAACATCAATGATGTTGGATATTTCCTTCTTGGTAATCAAACGATTGATTAAAGATAAGGGAATATCCGGATGCCTTGGGAAAATCTCCGATAAAAGCATCCGCCCGGGTGTCGTCTCGACCCTGGTGATTATCGGCTTGTTGTCTTTGTCGACGGTGTGGTAGCGGGCCTGAATCTTGGAATGCAGGGTAACCACGCCGCCATCAAGAGCCTGCTGAATTTCCCCTATATCGGCAAATTTCATTCCTTCGCCAGGCTCGCCATCGTTGGCTATGCTCATGTAATAAAGGCCAAGCACGATATCCTGCGAGGGCACGATAATCGGCTTGCCGCTCGACGGGCTGAGAATATTGTTGGTCGACATCATAAGAACCCGTGCCTCTAACTGGGCCTCCAGCGACAGAGGCACATGGACCGCCATCTGATCGCCGTCGAAATCAGCATTGAAAGCGGCGCAGACCAGCGGATGAAGCTGTATCGCCTTGCCCTCTATCAGCACCGGCTCAAAGGCCTGGACCCCCAGACGATGCAATGTCGGTGCACGGTTCAGCATCACCGGATGTTCGCGAATGACCTCATCCAGGACATCCCATACTTCCGGCCTTTCCTTTTCCAGCATCCGTTTCGCCGCCTTGATGGTGGTCGCCATGCCGTAAAGTTCGAGCTTGGAGTAGATAAACGGCTTGAACAGTTCCAGCGCCATCTTCTTGGGCAACCCGCACTGATGCAATTTCAGTTCCGGGCCGACGACGATCACCGAACGTCCGGAATAATCGACCCGCTTGCCCAAAAGGTTCTGACGAAAACGTCCCTGTTTGCCCTTCAGCATGTCCGAAAGGGATTTCAGCGGACGCTTGTTGGCACCGGTAATGGCGCGGCCACGCCGACCGTTGTCGAACAACGCATCAACCGATTCCTGTAACATCCGTTTTTCGTTGCGGACGATGATTTCCGGGGCGTGCAGCTCAATCAGCCTTTTCAGACGGTTGTTGCGGTTTATTACCCGGCGGTAAAGGTCATTGAGGTCGGAGGTGGCAAAACGACCACCGTCAAGCGGCACCAGCGGACGCAGTTCCGGCGGAATAACCGGGATTACTTCAAGAATCATCCATTCCGGGCGAGTGCCGGACTTGATGAACGCCTCAACCAGTTTAAGTCTCTTGACCAGTTTCTTGCGCTTGGCCTCGGAATTGGTTTCCTTGAGCTCGATACGAAGGTTGCCGAATTCCTCTTCCAGATCAATCGCCGCCAGCATTTCGCGTATCGCCTCGGCACCGATGCCGACGCTGAACGCATCCTCGCCGTATTCGTCAACCGCGTTCTGATACTGTTCCTCGTTGAGAAGCTCGTGCAGCTTGAGCGGCGTCAGGCCCGGCTCCACGACAACATAGTTATCAAAGTACAAAACCCGCTCGAGGGCCTTGAGCGTCATATCGACGAGCAGTCCTATGCGTGAGGGAAGCGACTTCATAAACCAGATATGAGCCACTGGAGAGGCCAGCTCGATATGGCCCATGCGTTCGCGGCGAACCTTTTGAAGGGTTACCTCGACACCACATTTCTCACAGGTTATGCCCTTGTATTTCATCCGCTTGTATTTTCCGCACAGGCACTCATAGTCCTTTGTCGGGCCGAAAATACGGGCGCAGAAAAGACCATCCTTTTCCGGTTTGAAGGTCCGGTAGTTGATCGTTTCGGGTTTCTTGATCTCACCAAAGGACCAGGACCGAATGCGTTCAGGGCTGGCGATAGTGATCTTTATCTGATCAAACCGCTGGGTTCCACCGACCTGCCCGAAAAACTTCATCAACTCATTCATATGATCTTCTCCTCGACTGACACAGACCGCTCAGTCGCCTCAATTAATTCATTTCAACGTTCAGGCCCAGGGAATGCAATTCCTTGACCAGAACGTTAAAGGATTCGGGAATTCCCGCTTCGAACGAATCGTCGCCGCGAACGATGGACTCATAAACCTTGGTCCGCCCGGAAACGTCATCCGACTTCACCGTCAGCATTTCCTGGAGTGTATAGGCGGCACCGTAGGCCTCAAGCGCCCAGACCTCCATTTCACCAAAACGCTGACCACCAAACTGGGCTTTGCCGCCGAGCGGCTGCTGGGTAACCAGACTGTACGGGCCAATCGAGCGGGCGTGAATCTTGTCATCGACCAGATGGTGAAGTTTAAGCATGTAAATACATCCGACCGTAACCTTGCGATCAAAATATTCACCCGTCCGGCCATCCACCAGAGTTGACTGGCCGGACGAATCCAGGCCTGCCCGGTCAAGCATCTCGACAATGTCTTCCTCGTGGGCACCATCAAAAACAGGCGTCGCTATGGGAATGCCATTACGAAGATTTTCCGACAGCTCGATTATCTGCTCATCGTTGAATGACGAAATGCCGTCATCAAAGGTCTTTTCCCCGTATGCGTGTTTAAGCGTGGTTCTAAGCTGGCTGATTTTATCGCCCGACCTGACGGCATCGAGAACCTCGCCTACCTTGCGGCCAAGAGAGGCACAGGCCCAGCCAAGATGGGTTTCAAGAATCTGCCCGACATTCATTCGAGAGGGAACACCAAGCGGGTTGAGAACTATATCGACCGGCGTTCCGTCTTCCAGATAAGGCATGTCCTCGACCGGCATGATCTTTGAGATGACGCCCTTGTTTCCGTGTCGGCCAGCCATCTTGTCACCCGGTTGCAGCTTGCGTTTGACGGCGACAAAAACCTTTACCACCTTCATAACGCCGGGAGGAAGATCATCACCACGCTGAATTTTTCCAACCTTGTTTTCGAAACGCGCCTGCAGGGATGCAATGCTTTCCTCGAACTGCATTTTCATGCCTTCGACGTCTTTCATTACCTTGTCGTTGGCAACGACGATCTGGGCGCATTGTCCGGTAGTGTAATCCGACAACACTTCTTCCGTAAGCTTGGTCCCTTGCTCCAGCCCTTTGGGACCACTGAGCGACTTCTTGTTGATCAGGGCTTCCCTTATACGGGCACTGAAGTTGCGCTCCATTATCGCACGTTCGTCATCACGGTCCTTGGCCAGACGTTCTATTTCGAACCGCTCAATCGCCAGGGCGCGCTCGTCCTTGTCAACTCCGCGTCTGGAGAACACCCGGACCTCGATCACCGTTCCCGAAACTCCGGGCGGCAACTTAAGCGAGGTATCGCGAACGTCCGAGGCTTTTTCGCCAAAAATGGCGCGTAGCAGTTTTTCCTCGGGGGTCATCGGAGACTCGCCCTTTGGCGTAACCTTGCCGACAAGAATGTCGCTGGGTTTTACTTCGGCGCCGATATAAACTATTCCCGCCTCGTCCAGGTTCTTTAACGCTTCCTCGCCGACATTCGGGATATCGCGGGTGATATCCTCCTGACCAAGCTTGGTATCGCGGGCCATCAACTCGAACTGCTCAATGTGAATGGAGGTGAATACATCTTCACGAACAATCCGCTCCGAGATCAGAATGGAGTCCTCGTAATTGTATCCCTGCCACGGCATGAACGCGACAAGCACGTTGCGCCCCAGGGCCAGTTCGCCCAGGTCGGTGGAAGGACCGTCGGCGATGGTGTCTCCGGCTTCGACAATATCACCCTCCATTACCAGCGGACGCTGGTGGAGAAAGGTGTTTTGGTTGGAACGCTGGAATTTCAAAAGATTGTAAATATCGACACCGGCGGAAACCTTGGACGAGTTGTCGGTGTAACGGACAACTATGCGAGTGGCGTCAACCTGATCGACCACGCCGGGACGGGCGGCAATAATGGTTGCCCCGGAATCCCTGGCGACCGCGGCTTCCATTCCGGTGCCGACCAGCGGCGCCTCGCTCTTGATCAAGGGCACTGCCTGGCGCTGCATGTTGGAGCCCATGAGGGCCCGGTTGGCGTCATCGTTCTCGAGAAACGGAATAAGTGCCGCGGCAACCGATACCAACTGCTTTGGAGAAACGTCGATAAATTCGATGCCCTCGGCTTTGACCATAACAAAGTCACCGCCTTTACGGCAGCTTACGAGATCTTCGGTAAGATTGCCCTTGTCGTCTACTTCGGCATTCGCCTGGGCGATGGTATAGCGACCTTCTTCCATCGCCGACATGTAAACCACATCCTGGCTCAGGCGACCCTTTTCAACCTTGCGATAAGGGGTTTCTATAAAGCCGTATTTATTAACCCGGGCATAGGTCGCGAGAGAGTTAATCAACCCGATATTTGGGCCTTCAGGGGTTTCGATCGGGCATATCCGGCCATAATGGGTGGGATGCACGTCGCGAACCTCGAAGCCCGCCCGTTCCCGGGTCAGGCCGCCGGGGCCAAGCGCCGACAGGCGCCGTTTATGGGTTATTTCAGACAACGGATTAGTCTGATCCATGAACTGGCTCAACTGCGAAGATCCGAAAAATTCACGAACCGCCGCCGCTACCGGTTTGGCGTTAATCAGATCATGGGGCATCACGGTATCTATATCGACCGAACTCATCCGCTCACGGATTGCCCGCTCCATTCGCAACAGGCCGACCCGATACTGGTTCTCCATCAGTTCGCCGACAGAGCGAACCCGGCGATTGCCGAGGTGGTCGATATCGTCAACGACACCCCGTCCATCCTTAAGATTGACCATGGTTTTAACCACGCTGAGGATGTCTTCCTTGCGCAACACACGCAAAGAATCATCAGTCTCGAAACCAAGCCGGGAATTCATTTTCACCCGGCCGACCGAGGAAAGGTCGTAACGCTCGGAGTTGAAAAACATACTTTCGAACAAGGCTTCGGCGGTCTCCATGGTTGGCGGCTCGCCTGGGCGCATGACACGATAAATATCTACAAGCGCATCTTCGCGGGTCATGTTTTTGTCAACCGCCAGAGTATTGCGGATATAGGGGCCGACGTTGACATGATCTATCGCCAGGGTTTTTATTTCCGTAATCCCGGCGGCTGCCAGAGTTTCAAGAATTTCCTCGGTTATTTCATCTCCCGCCTCGACGTAGATGTCTCCGGTTTCCTGATTGACAATATCATAGGCGATGTAGCGGCCAATCAGGTCTTCACCAAGAATAAGCTGTTCTTTGAAGTTGCTTTCCTCAAGCTTCTTTATGACCCGCTGTGTAATCTTGGTTCCGGCCTCGACAACGACCTTGCCGGTCTTGGCGTTGACCAGATCAGAGGTGACCTTGGTGCCACGCAGCCTCTCCACGACAAGCTCGGTCTTCCAGCCTTTCTTGACCTGGGAAAACGATACGGTGTCATAGAAAAAATTGAGGATATCCTCCGGCGTCATGCCACCGACATCCCTTGGGTCAAGGGACGTTCCGTCTTCTTTGGATTTTGCTACAAGTTTCTCCGCCTTATCGCTTTTCAGCGCCATTAGAAGCGTCGTAACCGGCAGTTTGCGACGACGGTCGATGCGAACGTAAACAATGTCCTTGGCATCAAACTCGAAATCCAGCCATGAACCACGGTAGGGGATGATACGTGCGGTAAAGAGAAATTTCCCCGATGAATGGGTCTTTCCCTTGTCGTGATCGAAGAATACTCCGGGTGAACGATGCATCTGGGAAACGATGACCCGTTCCGTTCCGTTGATTACGAAAGTGCCGTTGGTTGTCATCAGCGGCATATCGCCCATATAGACGTCCTGTTCCTTGATATCGCGGATCGAACGGGCACCCGTTTCCTCTTCAATATCCCAGACCACAAGACGCAGAGTAACTTTCAGCGGAGCCGCATAGATCATCCCACGCTGCTGGCATTCCTCGACATCGTACTTGGGTTCTTCGAACTCAAAGCCGACATATTCAAGGGTCCCTCGCTCGGCAAAATCATTGATCGGAAACACCGACTTGAACACCTCGTGCAATCCGCTACCATCACGCTCCGAGTGCGGGATGTTCATTTGCAGAAAATGATCGTACGAGTTCTTTTGCATCTCAATGAGATTGGGCATCGGCACAGTAGCCGAAAGGCGGCCAAAGTACTTGCGAACGCGTTTCCGACCCGTATAGGACTTATCCATTCCAGTTCCTCACGACAAATTCAATTCGGCTAAATTACAGCCCGCTAAATTGCTACTCGTCACGGTAGCGCAATCAGGCGCTGACGAGAGCTTGGCTCCAAACGCAAAAGAAAAAGAGCTTTGGCACCAACAGGCAGCCACACTTCCTTCCGCCGCATAACGCGGCGAAAAAAAGCGGCTGGTATCAATGGTGTGCGGTAATGCATCAAAAAGCAAAACGGCCCATCCTATTTTATTTCGACCGTTGCCCCTGCACCTTCCAGCTTTTTCTTTAGCTCTTCTGCTTCTTCCTTTTTGACGCCTTCCTTCACCGGCTTCGGTGCCGCCTCGACCAGGTCCTTGGCTTCCTTGAGACCGAGACCGGTAATCGCACGAACTTCCTTAATCACGTTTATTTTCTTTTCACCGAAAGATGCCAGGACGACATCAAATTCATCCTTCTCGGCGACGGCTTCACCACCGGCGGCGACGGGTGCTGCGGCGACAGGCGCGGCAGCGGAAACGCCCCACTTTTCTTCCAGCATTTTACTAAGCTCTGCCGCTTCCATCACGGTCAGGCTTGAAAGGTCTTCTGATATTTTCTCAAGATCAGCCATTTTTTATCTCCTAAAGACTTGAACTGTTTGACATGTTGATAAAGATTTAAGCAGCCTCGCCACGCTCGCTGTAGGCGCCGAGAACCCGGGCAATTTGACCGGCAGGAGCCTGTAGAACCCCTGCGATTTTGGTTGCCGGAGCATTCAGCAGACCGACCAGCCTGGCCCTTGATTCGTCGAGAGACGGCAGAGCGGCCAGGGCCTTGACGCCATCGGCATCCAGTCCTTCCTCTCCTATCGCTCCACCAAGGATCACCAGCTTGTCGTTCTTTTTGGCGAATTCGGCTGTTACCTTGGCGGCGGCAACAGGATCGTTGGAATAAGAAATCGCAGTAGGACCGCTGAACAGATCCTCCAGATTCTTGTATTTGGTACCCTTGAGCGCAAGGCGCGTAAGGTTATTCTTGGTCACTTTAAAGCTGGCACCGGCTTCCCGCATCCGGCCTCGAAGATCGACCATCTCGGCGACCGTCAAGCCAATGAAATGAGAGACGACGACGACTTTGGCTTCTTCAAAAACCTGGTGCAACGAGGCAACCAGAGCTTCTTTTTGTGTCCTGTCCACTGCTTGTCTCCAATTTTTTCTTCACCACCACCATTTTACCGGCGGCAACGAAGCTGTTGGACGTTTGGCCCCTGGTTTCCCATTAGGACCGGACCTCCCATCCAGGCGGCAGTTCAAGCCGTCAACGAACATAAAAAAACGTCCGAAAACGATCAGTACTGTCTATGCAGGCGACCAGGCCATTATGACGCCCTTTCGGGCACCACCTGCAGTCTTGGACAGGTTGGGATGATGTTTCGTCACCCCGTTCTCGCTTATCGAATTCACGTTATTCCAAAGCGAAAATTCCTTAATTCATAAACGGCGTCAGCCGTGCAAGCCGGATAAATCCAGCTTCAACCCCATACCCATGGTCGAAGTCAGGCTGGCACTTTTCAGGAACGCCCCCTTGACCCCGGCGGGCTTCGCCTTGACCACCGCATTAACGAAAGAAGATATGTTTTCCACCAGGGCCTCATTTGAAAAGCTTGCCTTGCCGACACCGGCATGGATTATCCCCGCCTTTTCGGCGCGAAATTCAATTTGCCCGGCCTTTGCCGATTTTACCGCTTCCGAAATATTCGGGGTAACGGTACCCAGTTTGGGGTTGGGCATAAGCCCCCGAGGGCCTAGAACCCGACCAAGTTTGCCGACAACGACCATCATGTCGGGTGTCGCGATACAGCGATCAAAGTTTATCTCGCCTTTATTTATCTGCTCGGCCAGATCGTCCGCACCGACCAGATCGGCACCGGCTTTCTCGGCTTCCACGGCTTTGTCGCCCTTGGCGAATACCGCGACCCGCATGGTTTTACCTGTCCCGTGAGGCAATGAAACTATGCCCCGTACCACCTGGTCAGAATGGCGTGGATCGACCCCCAGGTTGAGCGCAATTTCAATCGTCTCATCAAACTTTGCCGAAGCATTGTCCTTAATTACCTTTACCGCCTCGGCCAGTCCGTAACAGGCTTCGGCATCGATGCTTTCGTAGGACTTGCGTAACCGGTTTGATTTTTTTGCCATTGCCCTAGCCCACCACTTCTATGCCCATGGAACGCGCCGAACCGGCAATCATCCGGCATGCGGCGTCAATATCCGTAGTATTCATATCGACCATTTTCTTTTCCGCTATTTCCCTTAGCTGAGCCATCGAGACCCTGCTGACAACTTCCTTGCCGGGGGTTTTAGAGGCCTTGGACAGACCCGCCGCCTTCTTGATAAAATAACTCGCGGGGGGGGTCTTGGTGATAAACGAAAATGTCCGGTCCTTGTAAACCGAAATGACCACGGGTATCGGAATGCCCGCTTCCTGGTCCTGAGTCGATGCATTGAATTCCTTGCAGAATTCCATAATGTTCAGGCCCGCCTGCCCCAGCGCCGGACCAATCGGCGGCGAAGGATTGGCCTTGCCGGCCGGAACCTGAAGGCGAATATAACCGGTAACTACTTTTGCCATTTCTACCTCTCGGAAAAACTTTCCAAATGAGTGCGCGGTACGGCCTTGGCGAGCCTCCCGCACGATTTAAACAACACTGCCGGATAAAAAAACCCGGCATCCTTCCTTAACAGATGGAAACTAAAGCTTTTCCACCTGCGAATATTCCAACTCGACCGGCGTTGCGCGGCCAAAAATGGAAACCGCCACTTTAAGGCGGGCACGCTCCGCATCGACATCTTCGACATAACCGTTAAACGAATTGAACGGGCCATCGCATACCCGCACCTGTTCGCCGACCTCGAAAAGAATCGTCGGCTGGGGTCGATCAATACCTTCCTGAACCTGATGCAGTATACGATCGGCCTCGGCCTGGGAAATCGGCGTCGGCTTGCCGCCTGCACCGAGAAAAGCCGTTACCTTCGGAGTGTTTTTAACCAGATGCCAGGATTCATCCGTCATCTCCATCCGCACCAGCACATAGCCGGGGAAAAATTTTCGCTCGGCGCTGACCTTGGCCCCCCGACGCATTTCCACGACTTCTTCAAGAGGCACTATAACTTGATCGAAATCATCATCCATTCCGGTCTGCACAACCTGCTCCCTGATCGACTGGGCAACCTTCTTCTCGAAACCGGAGTAAACGTGAATAACATACCATCGCATCGCCATAGCGATCAGCCCCCAAGTCCAAAAATGAAACGAACTCCAAGCGACATTACCTGATCTACCAAAAAGAAAAATATCGCCGCCAGCACGACCATGACAAAAACCATGATCGTCGAAAGAGTAGTTTCCTTGCGAGTGGGCCAACTTACCTTGGAGGCCTCATGGCGCACTTCCTGAATAAACCGTGCCGGACTTATCTTTGCCATCTATGCCTCTTTACACCTTAAACTGAACAAACAAATCAACCGCCCGGAACAATTGGCAGGGGCAGCAGGATTCGAACCCGCGACCTACGGTTTTGGAGACCGTCGCTCTACCAACTGAGCTATACCCCTAAAATTAGATTTTCCAAGTACACTATTCTTAAATGACCTTTTTAGGGAAACGAACATCGCCGACAAATACAACCGATAGGCAAAAAGCCCTGACTATTCAACTACCTTGACGACGACACCGGCCCCGACAGTACGACCGCCCTCG
>CAZEFJ010000071.1:6817-10115 GCA_964511465.1 uncultured Hyphomicrobiales bacterium | reverse complement strand
CCAGCGGTCATGGCTGATCACCACCGCGCATCCGGCAAAATCCGACAGGCCGTCTTCCAGCGCCCTCAGCGTTTCGACATCCAGATCGTTGGTCGGCTCGTCCAAAAGCAGCACATTGGCACCGGATTTCAGCATCATCGCAAGGTGAACCCGGTTGCGTTCGCCTCCCGACAACTGGCCCACCTTTTTCTGCTGATCGCCGCCCTTGAAATTGAACTGGGCGACATATGCCCGGCTCTGTATCGAACGGTTGCCAAGCTCTATTTCGTCGAGTCCGCCGGAAATTTCCTGCCATACGCTATTCGACGAATCCAGCGCATCCCGCGACTGATCGACATAACCCAGGGCCACCGTTTCACCTATCCTAAGGGTTCCTCTGTCTGGCTGCTCCGCTCCCATGAACATCCGAAACAGGGTCGTTTTTCCTGCCCCGTTGGCGCCAACCACGCCGACTATCCCGCCGGGCGGCAGCCGAAAGCTAAGGTCTTCGATCAACATTGTTTCGCCGAATCCCTTGCAAAGGTTTTCCGCCTCGATCACAAGGTCGCCAAGTCGCGGCCCGGACGGGATGACGATCTGGGCCGAGCCGAGCTTGATATCTTCGGATTTTGCGAGAAGGTTGTTGTAGGCGGTAATCCGGGCCTTGGATTTATCCTGACGGGCCCGGGGAGAGGATCTAACCCATTCCAGTTCATGTTTGAGGGTTCTCTGGCGTGACGTTTCCTCGCGTCCTTCCTGAGCCAGGCGCTTTTCCTTCTGCTCCAGCCACGATGAATAGTTGCCCTCGAACGGAATGCCCTGGCCTCTGTCCATTTCGAGAATCCAGCCGGTGACATTGTCGAGAAAATAGCGGTCATGGGTGACTATGATCACCGTACCTTCGTAATCGGCAAGGAACCTTTCAAGCCAGGCCACCGATTCCGCGTCAAGATGGTTGGTCGGCTCATCCAGAAGCAGCAGGTCCGGGCGCTGTAACAAAAGTCGGCACAAAGCTACCCGGCGACGCTCACCACCGGAAATTTTTCCAACATCGGCATCCGGCGGCGGACAGCGCAGCGCGTCCATGGCAATTTCTATGGTTCGCTCCAGCTCCCATCCGTTTGCGGCGTCAATTTTTTCCTGCAACTCGCCCTGTTCAGCCAGCAGGGTGTTCATTTCATCATCTTCAAGGGGCTCGGCGAATCTGGCGCTGATCTGGTTGAACCGGTCCAGTAATTCCTTGATTTCGCCGAGGCCTTCCATGACGTTGGCCTCTACATTCTTGGTCGGATCAAGTTGAGGTTCCTGTTCAAGATAGCCGACGCGAACGCCGTCGGCGGCCCATGCCTCGCCGCCGAAATCCGTGTCCAGTCCGGCCATGATCCTCATCAGCGTGGATTTTCCCGAGCCGTTCGGCCCAAGAACGCCGATCTTGACCCCCGGCAGGAAGGACAGGGTGATACCCTTGAATATCTCGCGGCCACCGGGAAATATCTTGGCCAGATCTTTCATGACGTAGACGTACTGATAGGATGCCATCTTGTTAGTTTCCTTGGATAAATTTAGCCGAGATACGTATTATGCATCTCACCATGTCGTGTAAAGCGTTTAACGATTGATCGCCATAATCTAGGGCCTCAGCAAATGGCTGTGGGCGGCATCATAGAGGCGGCTGTCATCAAAATCTTTGTCACCTAACGCCGGGCCGACGAGAATAAGGGCGGTGCGGGTGATACCCGCCTCTTTCACCTTAGCGCGAATGTCTTTGAGTGTGGCGCGGATGATTTTCTGGTCCGGCCAGCTTACCCTGTAGGCGACGACAACCGGGCATTCGGCCCCATATAACGGGGTTAAGTCCCTGATTACCTTGGCGATGTTGTTTATCGAAAGATGGATCGCCAGGCTCGCCCCGCTGGCGGCCAGAGTCTTCAGCTCTTCGCCTTTCGGCATAGCCGAGCTTTTTGTCGAGGTTCTGGTCAGGATTATCGTCTGGCAGATCCCGGGCAGGGTCAGTTCGGTCTTGATCGCGGCGGCGGCGGCGGCATATGACGGCACCCCGGGGGTGACGTCATATTCGATCTTCAACTGGTCGAGGCGGCGCATTTGCTCGGCGATAGCGCCGTACAGCGACGGATCTCCGGAATGAACCCTGGCAACATCCAGGCCGGCATCGCGGGCGGCGCGAAATTCGTCAACTATCATATCCAGATCAAGCCCCGAGGTATCAACTATGCGGGCGCTTTCGCCGGCTTCTTCGATAACTTCCATCGGGACCAGCGATCCGGCGTAAAGAATAACCGGCGACGAGCGGATAAGATTAAGGCCGCGAACGGTAATCAGGTCCGCCGCTCCCGGCCCGGCTCCGATGAAATGGACTAACATGCCTGCATTTTCCTGCTGTAGCCCCTGGGGGTGTAGATCCAGCGTTTGCCGCCTCTTTCAATCAGTTTGGTATGGCTGTTGCCGATGATTATCATGGTCAGCATGTCGGCGTGATCGGGGCCTAGTTCGCCTAGCGTAATAAATTTTAGTGTCTCCTCGTCGCGGCCCAGGTTGCGGGCCAGCGCCACCGGGGTTTCCGCCGGTCTTGCGCCAAGCAGGATTTCGACGGCCCGGACCAGTTGCGATCTGCGGCGCCGTGAAACCGGATTGTAAAGGGCAATTATGAAATCTCCGTCGGCCGCCGCTTTGATCCGGCGTTCTATATCTTCGAATGGGGTAAGCAGGTCGGACAGGGATATGGTGCAAAAATCGTGACCTATCGGTGCCCCGGCCCGCGCTGCCGCTGCCTGCATGGCGGAAACGCCGGGGTTGACCGAAACCTCCACCCGGTTCCATGCGCCATTGTTTTCCCGGTCCAGCAACTCGAAAGCAAGAGACGCCAGGGCATATATACCGGCATCGCCGGAACTTACCAAAGCCACCGATTTACCCGACCCGGCAAGCTCCAATGCCTCTCTTACCCTTTGTTCTTCCTCGGTCATTCTGGATTGGTGCAGGGCCTTGCCTTCTATGACATCGGCGATGAGGTCCAGGTACAGGCCGTAGCCGACTATGTCGGTGGCCTCGGCAAGGGTTCGGCTAACTTCCGGGGTTCGCCAGTCGGCCGTACCGGGGCCGATCCCGACCACCACCAGCTTGCCCCGGGGACGACCAATAAGCTCGGGATCAAGATCATCTGGCGAGCGGGCGACGGCGCAGGTTGCCCGTTTCGATGTTTTCTTGGCGACGATCAACTCGCCCTGCTGTCCGACCGCGGCCAGGGCCGCGCCCTCGGCAACGCCGTGGCAGCCGACAGCCTTGAACACCACCGCCGATG
>CAZEFJ010000071.1:0-6717 GCA_964511465.1 uncultured Hyphomicrobiales bacterium | reverse complement strand
GCCGCGCCCTCGGCAACGCCGTGGCAGCCGACAGCCTTGAACACCACCGCCGATGAGTTGGCAAGGCGCGGTGTTTCGGCCTCCAGTTCCGGTGCCGTAAAAAACCGGGCGGCAACACCAAGGTGGCTGGCCAGACAATGCACCGCCGTCTCGTCCGATTTCAAATCCAGAGAAACCACACAGGCCACCGAATCGGGGCTTAGCCCGGCCTCGGACAAAGTTTCTTCCGCCAGTGCAATAACCTCGTTGGAAGATGTGTTGCGCTCGCAGCCGATCCCCAGCGCAAGGGTCGGCGGGTGCAGGATATATTCCGTATCCGATCCATTACATGTCCGGTCGGTTATCCTCACCATAACCTCCCCCTGCTCGGAGAAAGGCGCGTCTGAGCTCTCAAGCCATTCCGTGCTTCCCGCCTCTGCCTTCAGCGCCACCGGTTCGCCCGCCAACAGGGCCGCAGCTACCGCCTTGACGGCATCGGGATTGCCTATTCGCCAGCCCGGCGGTGGATCGTCAAGGCCAAAGCCGAAACGGCAATCACTTGCCGTGGTAATAGCGGCTTGTCCGCCGATGATCCCGGCGACGGCGGCGGCCAGGCGGTTAGCGCCATTATGGCCGCCCAATAACGGCACTGCGTAGCCGCCGTCACCGGAAACCGCCAGCACCGGCGGCTCAACCTTTTTGTCGGCAAGCACCGGGGCCAGGGCGCGGACCAATATCCCGGCGGCACAGACTCCGATAATCGGGATTTTTTGGCTGAACAGACGTTGAAGGTGTTTCGTTACGTTATCAAAAATAATATCCGCACCCTCAACCCGTCCGGCCAGACCGTGAATTTCCGGGCTGGGCAGTGTTTTGGCCAGCCGCCGGGCTATTTCAAGCCCCTTCATGTCCAGAACTACCAGCGCCGCGCCTTTTGGCAGTGAGCTGTAAACGAGCTGGGCCGGATCAGGCTTGCGGACCAGGATTATCGAGAAATACGGCGTCTCATCTCCATCCACTTCAGCCAGGTCGCGGACCTGCTCGTCGTCCATGCCGGTGCGAACGATCATTTTAGCCGTTTGCTCCATGCCCAGGCGATGCAGAACATTTTTCACCTTGCCCAGATGGCGCCCCACCTTGACGATAGCGGTGGCGTCGGAACAACGCAGGCGGCGCTCTAACTCATCTTCTGGCAGGGGGGCAGGAAGCACCGTAAGTATTTCATTTCTTGATACCAGCGGCATTGAAGCGGCGGCGGCGGCGGCCCCCAGTGACGAAACCCCGGCAACCACCCGAACCGGGAACCGGCCCGATATGCGCTCGAAAATATACATGAAAGAGCCATAAAAAAACGGGTCTCCCTCGCATATCATCGCCACGTCCTGCCCATCTTTCAGGAACGAAGCAATTTTCGTCGCGGCCAGATCATAGGCATTATCGGCCGGTCCGGTTGCCGCAATCATCTCGGCCTTGATGGCTATTTCCCGCGGCGTGCCGCCGATGTACGAGCCAACGATTGATCGGGCCAGACTGTCACCGCCGTTAGCTTCCAGATAGGCAAGTACAGGAATGTTGCGCAGGATTTCAACCGCCTTGACGGTTACCAGACCGGGGTCTCCGGGGCCAACCCCAAGACCGTAAAGAATCCCGCTCATCACTTCACCAGACAATATTGGGTTACCGTCATAAACGGCTTGAAGCCGACAAACCGGCCAACCGAAGCCGCCCGGGCGACGGAAAGACGAACCATTTCGCCGCCATGTTCGTTATGAAAGGCCAATAATTCCTTTTCGGCCTCAACGGTTACCGCGTTGGCGACCAGTCTGCCTCCGGGGCTGAGCAGCTCAAGAGAGGCGGCCAGAATTGTCGGGTTTGAAGCGATTCCGCCGCCAATAAAAACGGCGTTCGGTGACGGAGAAATATCGGACAATACCTCCGGCGCATGGCCCTGTATGACTTTCAGCCGGGGAGTCCCAAGATTGAGTGCGTTGCGGGCTATGCGGGCGCAACTCTGCGTATCATCCTCGATAGCGATTGCCAGGGAATCAGGCTCGGCCCGCAACCATTCTATGGCAACCGATCCGCAGCCGGAACCAATATCCCACAGCACTTGGCCGGGCATTGGCATCAGGCGGGACAGGCTCGTCGCCCTGACTTCCCGCTTGGTTATCCGGCCGTCATGCTCAAACGCTTCCTCGGGCAGGCCGGGAACCCTCGACAGGGGTTTTGCGCCGGGCCCGGACAGACACTGAATGGCGATAACGTTGAGATCGGCGCAACGCGGATGAGACCAGGCGGAGGCGATACCGTCCAGGCGGCATTCGTCCCTTCCGCCCATATGCTCCAACACCGTCATTTGGCTTTTCCCGTATCCGTAAGACTCCAGCAGGGCCGCGACTTTGCCCGGGGTCTCGCCGTCGCGGCTGAGGATAACCAGCCGCGCCGCGTCGGCAAGAAACAGTGCAAGACTTTCCAGCGGACGGCCATGCAGGGTTATGGTTTTGACATCCGGGCGCGACCAGCACATCCGGGCGCAGGCCAGACTGAACGCGCCGGGGGCGGGAACCACGGTCATTTCCGCAGCCTTGAAATGCCGCGCCAAAACCGTACCGATACCGTAATCAAACGGATCGCCGGACGCCAGCACCACCACCCGCTGGCCACGACGCTCGGCCATCCATGATACCGCGTGGTCGATACCATCACCCCAGCTACGCCGTTCCTCCCCGCCAACCGGGAACATCGCCAGATGACGTTCGCCGCCGATCAATACCTCGGCCGTATCAATCAGGGCGCGGGCCGCCGGGCTAAGGGAGGTCGGCCCGTCATCACCTATTCCGACGATGGAAATCCATCTATCCGTCATTGCCCGGCTCCGGCCAGGGCGTTGATCGCCGCCGCCGCCATTGCGCTGCCGCCGCGCCGTCCCCGAAGGGTGACATACGGGATAGTTCCTGCGTGTGCGATCAGCGCATCCTTGGACTCGGCGGCACCGACAAAGCCGACGGGAAAGCCAAGGATAAGCGCCGGTTTGGGGGCGCCACCAGCGATAATTTCCAACAGCCTGAACAGCGCCGTCGGAGCATTGCCTATGGCCACCACCGAGCCTTTAAGATTATCGCGCCAAAGCTCTACCGCCCGGGCCGAGCGGGTGTCGTTGAGTTTGATCGAGCGATCAACCTGATCGAGAGTACAGATCACCTTGTTGGCGGCGGGCAGGCGTGATCCGATAATCCCGGATCCGACCATTGAGGCATCAACCAGAACCGTGGCCCCCTGCCCAAGGGCGGTGCGCCCGGCCTCCCCTGCACCCCGGCTGAACCGCAGATCATTGACTATATCGATCATTCCGCAGGCGTGAATAATGCGTATCGCCAAAGGGCCGATATCGGCGGGAACGTTATCCAGGTCCGCCTCGGCATTTATCGTGGCAAACGAGCGGCGGTAAATTTCTTCGGGTTGGCGAAGATATTCGAACATGGCCATCACTCCCGGTCTTTGTCACCGTGGCTGTGATGATGGTGGTGATGATCGGAATCGCTGCCGATACCGCGCACATGGTGGTGATGGCCGACCTGTGGGGTGCCTACATCGTTTTCGAAACCGATTATCTGTTCGCGGTATTTGCACAATCGGCAGTTCATCAGATTGTTGCCGGTGAATACCTCTTCGATACGTTCGACAAAACAATCAACAAGAAAAGGGTGATCGTTTATGTAGCCTGCCTTGATTATCTCGATATCGGGGTTGGCTGCCACCGCCTCGTCAACCCATGTATAGATTCTTCTGACCAGTATTCCGGTAAACAGGAAATAGGGGAAAACGATGATCCTTTTAAAGCCCAACTTTGCCGCCCGGGCCATTCCGGCGTCTACCAGCGGATAGGCAACCCCCGAATAGCTGACCTCGGCCCAGCCCATGCCCATTCCTTCCCACAGCATTCGCGCTACCTTGGAGACGCTGGAATTGGCGTCCGGGTCATTGGTCCCGCGCCCGACCACCATCAACAGGGTGTCGTCGCGTGAGATATCCGATCCGGCGTTGCGTTCCGCCTCCTCTATCCTTTCCTTTGCCGCCGCCAGCAATTTTGCCTCGACCCCCAGATCGCGGGCGTAGATTACCTCTATGCCGGGGTTGTCGGCGGCAAAATTGTTGAATTCCGACGGCAGGTCGTTCTTGACATGGCCGGCGGCGAACAACATCGACGGAATACAAATGATCCGTTTGGCCCCGCGCCTGGCCAGTGCCTCCAGCCCGGTCCGTATGACTGGTCTGGCGAATTCGAGAAAGCCGCTGTCGACATCGTATTGGGGCAGCCGTTTTGTGAGAATCTTGACCATGGAATTGAATTCGACCGTGGCTCCTCCGTCGCGGCTGCCGTGGCCGCAGATCATGATGCCGGTCTTGTTGTCTGTGGTTTTTTTCGGGTTTTTTTCGGGTTTTTTATCTGTCATTGCGCCTGGTCCTTGCCTTCGAGCGTTTTTGATATATCCGTCTGGTCCTTGCCTTCGGACAGGATATCCTGGTGGCCGACTATACAGCCGTTGATTCGAAAAAAGTAGCCCGCCATTGACGAAGGCCAAAAGGCCGCCCAAACTTCCGGCCATGTTCACATTTGGCCTTAGTGGCGGCGCAAATGGGCTTGATCCGCTGGCCCTGATGTTGATCGCGATGATTCTCGATGCGCTTATCGGCGGTGTCCGCATTATGCCCGGATTGATGCCTCATCCGGTCGAGATCATCGGTGCCTTGGTCGATTTGCTCGACCGTCGGCTCAACCGTGCCCACCGCACCCAGACCGACCGCGCCGTTCGCGGTTTTATCGCCGCTATGTTCGTCGTTGTGGTTTGCGGTGCAGTTGGCTGGGGGATAGCCTGGCTGACCCAAAATCACGATTTCGGATGGATAATCGAACTTGCCGGATTGGTCGCGTTGCTTGCCCAGCGGTCTCTTTACGACCATGTACGGGCGGTTGGCAGCAGGCTTGCCGACGAAGGCCTTGAGGCGGGCCGCGTCGAGGTATCGAAGATCGTCGGACGTGATCCTTCGCGGCTTGACCACAGCGGGGTAAGCCGGGCGGCGATAGAATCGCTGGCCGAAAATTTTTCCGACGGGGTGGTCGCTCCGGTGTTCTGGTATCTGTTGTTCGGATTTCCCGGCCTGCTGATCTACAAGGCGGTAAACACCATGGACAGCATGGTCGGGCATATGTCCGGGAAATACCGTGCCTACGGCATGACCGCGGCCCGGCTAGACGATATTCTAAATCTTATTCCGGCCAGGCTGTCGGGGATGTTTATCTCGCTGGCCGCCCTGTTGGCACCGACGGCACGACCGGGGGCGGCATTAAAGGTAATGATGCGGGACGCATCGAAACACCGCTCACCCAATTCCGGCTGGCCGGAAGGGGCAATGGCAGGGGCGCTGGGGCTGGCGCTGGCCGGTCCCAGGCGTTATGCCGACTATACCACAGACGATCCGTGGATCGGCGACGGCACCGCCAAAGCCGGACCACGGGACATCTACCGGGCACTTTACATCTATATGGTGGCCAGTCTTATAAACGGAATGTGGGTCACCGCCTTGGCCATAATACGTTACAGTCTACCGGGTTAACTGGCGACTTCCAGCAGACCGTCCAGATCGAGGTTCTGTTCAAGATGCAGGGCAAGATTGTCGAGGACCTCATCAATCCCCGGATCAAAATCAGCCCCTCGTGCGCGACCGGCTCGGATCGCGGCAAGAAAGGCATGACGAAAATCGTCGGCGGCAAACAGGCCGTGCAGATAGCTGCCCATAATCCGCCCATCCGCCGATATAGCACCCTCGCCGTCGCCGTTATCAAGGGTTAACCATGACCGCACGGACGATGCCAGTTTGCTTCTGCCCATGTGCATTTCATAACCGTGGACGGCTTTGCTGGTGGTGGTTTCGGTTGCGGTTATCCGGCGCAGGGTCTTTTCGTCTTCAATCACGGTTTCCATATCAAGCAGCCCAAGCCCTTCGACTCCGGCGCCTTCGATTCCCAGCGGGTCACTGATTTTTCGGCCCAGCATCTGAAAGCCGCCGCACAGGCCGACGACCAGACCATGGCGGCGGACATGGGCCTGAATGTCTATATCCCAGCCCTGATCTTTTAAGAATTTCATATCCGATGCGACCGACTTGGAGCCGGGCAGCACGATCATGTCGGCGTTGCCTGGCAGGGCGCAACCGGGTTCGATTATTTCGACAAAGACGTCTTTTTCGCCAGCCAGAGGATCAAGATCGTCAAAATTGGAAATTCGCGGCAGCCGGGGCACGGCGATTCTGATCTCGCCACCCCCGACGGGTTGCGGCGAGGCGATACGATTATCCAGGCTAAGGGAATCTTCTCCGGGCAATCTTGATGCCTCGGGAAAAAACGGCACCAGACCTAAATTGGTCCATCCCGTGCGTTCGGATATCAGGCCAAGCGCGCCTTCAAACAGTGATCCGTCACCACGAAACTTGTTGACGATAAAGCCTTTTATCATCGCCCTGTCGGTTTCCGACAACAGGGCATGGGTGCCGACGATGCTGGCGATCACGCCGCCCCGGTCGATATCTCCGACAAGGACCACCGGAACCTCTGCCGTCACCGCGAAGCCCATATTGGCGATGTCCGTTTTCCTTAGATTTACCTCTGCCGGACTGCCCGCTCCTTCAACCAGAACCAGGTCGGCAGCGTCGCTGATTTTGTTAAAACTGTCGAGCACG